>JANWWU010000010.1 GCA_025055595.1 Planctomycetota bacterium
GGCGGCCCGCCCCGCCGCCGCCAGCCGCAGCGGCTCGGCGAGGCCGGGCGCCAGCTGGCGGCGGGCGTCGCGTACGCGCTCGCGCGCCTCGGACAGCTGGCGCTCGAGGTCGCGGCGCAGCTCCTCGTCGTCGACGACCTGCAGGTAGAGCGGCGGACTGCTCGCGGCGCCGGGGCCGCTGACGGTGTTGCGATCGCGCGCGCGCGCGATCAGCGCCAGCCGCGTGCCGGGGCCGGCGAGGGCCGCGACCTCGAGGCGCAGGCGGCGCTCGCGGCTGCGCTCGTTGGCGGTCTCCTCGCTGAACAGGCGGCGGCTGCCGGCGGCGCTCTCGACATCGAGCGCCAGCTCGCCGAGCCCGTAGTCGTCGCTGGCGGCGATGGTCAGAGCGAGCTGGGCGCGGGCGCCGACGGCTTCCCCGGAGCGCGGGCCGCTGAGCGAGACGGTCGGCGGACGATCGGGCTCGAGCGCGATCGGAAAGCGCGCCGGCGGACGCAGGGTGATGCCGTCCTCGTCCTCGGCCTCGATGACGAGGTCCCCGGCGGCGCGCACGCCGAGCGTCGTCCGCCACTCGCCGTCGGCGGCCAGCACCGGCAAGCTCTCGCCGGCGTAGGACACGCGCACGCCGGCGATGCGCCGGTCGGCGGCGGCGCTGAGCGCCACGGCGATGCTCAGCTCGCTGCCCGCCAGCGCCTGCGACGGCGGGGTCGTCAGCTCCTGGGCCGGCAGCGCGGTGTAGGCCGGCGGCTGCAGGCGGACGCGGACGGCATCGAGGCGCGGTCGCGGCACGACCCGCACGCTGGCGCGGGCCGGCAAGGCGTCGCCGCTGTGCGCGCTGATCGTCCAGCGCCCGGGCGCGAGGTCGAGCGCCGCGCGCCAGGGGCCGGTGCTGCCCGGCAGCTGGCGCTGCCCGCCCAGCCCGTCCTCGCCTTGCCAAGAGAGCCGCAGCGGGGCCGGCGGGCCGTAGAGGCGCTCGATGTCGACGATCGCCGGCTCATCGACCGCGATCACCGCGCGCTCGCAGCGCAGGGCGAGCGCCGAGCGCCGCTGCCAGTCGTGATCGAGGAAGGGCAGGAACAGGCGCCGGGCGCCATCGCGCACGAAGCCCGGGGCGGCGAGCGCGAGCGCGGCCGCCGCCAGCAGGACGAGGCCCGCCAGCAGGGCGCGCCGTCCGACCCCCGGCGCGGGCACCAGGCTCCTTGGCGACAGCGTCGCCAGGATCCCCTCGAGGCGCGTCCGCTCCGCAGCATCCAGCGGCAGGCCCTCGCTGGCCGCCACCAGGCGCCCGTCGAGGGCCGGGCAACGGCGCTCGACGAACAGCGCCAGCTCGCGATCGGGCAGGGCGCGGCCGAGGGGGCGCAGCAGGCGGCGCCAGAGCAGCCAGCCGAGGGCGAGCAGCAGGGCCAGCAGGCCGAGGGCGCGCAGGCCACGCGGCAGATGCCACAGCCAGTCGCAGGCCATCAGGCCGGCGCTCGCCGCGACGCCGAGAAGCGCCGCGCGCGCCAGGCCATCGATGGCGGCCTGGAGCCGCAGCCGGGCACGCAGGCGGGCGAGCCAGGCGCTGACCATGACTGCAGTATGCGGCGCGGCGTGCGGCGTCAGCGCCCAGCCGCCCGCTGCCGCATCGCGCAGCATCCGCCCTGCGGTTGACCGCTTCGGGCATCGCCTAAGGTGCTGGCATGCCGCGTCAGACACCTGATCAGCCAGACGATGCCGCTGTCCCCAGCCGCTCGGCGATGGACATCAAAATCCTGAAAGACATCACCAAGCTCATGAACGACAATGACTTGGTCGAGGTCGAAGTCGAGTCCAAGGGGCTGAAGATCAAGCTGCGCAAGGCGGCGGCGGTGGCGCCTCCGCCGCCGCCGTCGGCTGCCGTCCTGCACGCCCATCCGCCGCTCCCGGCGCCGCCGGCGCCGCCGGTCGGTCCGCTGCCGGCGGCGGCCGCCGCCGCCCCAGCGCCGGCGGCCGCGCCGCCAGCGCGCAGCGGCGACGATCCGTCGTGGAAGCCGATCATCTCGCCGATCCCCGGCACGGTCTACCTCAAGCCCAACCCCGATGCCCCGCCCTTCGTCACCGAGGGCTCGCCGGTCGACCCGAGCAAGGTCGTCTGCCTGGTCGAGGCGATGAAGGTGTTCAACGAGATCAAGCCCGAACCCGGCGTCAGCGGCCAGATCAAGCGGATCTGCGTCAGCGACGGCCAGCCGGTCGAATACGGCACCGTGCTCTTCCTCGTCGGCTGATCGAGGGCCCATGTTCAAGCGTATCCTGATCGCCAACCGCGGCGAGATCGCCGTCCGCATCATCAAGACTTGCCGCCGCCTCGGCATCGAGACCTGCCTGGTGTACTCGACCGCCGACCGCGAGTCGCTCGGCGTCAAGCTCGCCGACATCGCGATCTGCATCGGTCCGCCGCAGGCCAAGGCGAGCTACCTCAACATCAACAACATCATCGCCGCCGCCGAGCTCGCCGATGTCGACGCCATCCACCCCGGCTTCGGCTTCCTCGCCGAGAACAGCCACTTCGCGCAGGTCGTCCGCGACTGCCAGATCGAGTTCATCGGCCCGACCAGCGCGGCGATGGACGCGCTCGGCAACAAGGCCAAGGCGAAGACGCTGGCCCACCAGACGGGGGTGCCGACCGTGCCGGGCTCCACTGGCCCGGTCAAGGGCCAGGAAGAGGCGATCCGCATCGCGCGCGAGATCGGCTATCCGGTGCTGATCAAGGCGACGGCCGGCGGCGGCGGCCGCGGCATGCGCGTCGCGCACAACGACGCCAGCCTGGTCTCGGGCCTGATCGCCGCCCAGCGCGAGGCCGAAGCCGCCTTCGGCTGCGGCGACTGCATCATCGAGGCCTTCGTCCAGCGCGCGCGCCACATCGAGATCCAGGTGATCGGCGACAAGCACGGCAACCTGGTGGCGCTCGGCGAGCGCGACTGCTCGACCCAGCGCCGCCACCAGAAGCTGGTCGAGGAGTCGCCGTCGCCGGTGATCACGCCCGAGACCCGGGCGCGGATGTGCGCCGACGCCGTCGCCCTGGCCCGCGCCGCCGGCTACCACAACGCTGGCACCGTCGAGTTCATCTACGACCTCGACCGCAAGGCCTACTACTTCCTCGAGATGAACACCCGCATCCAGGTCGAGCACCCGGTGACCGAGATGGTCACCGACCTCGACCTGATCGAGCTGATGATCCGTGTCGCCGCCGGCGAGCCGCTGCCCTTCCGCCAGGAGGACGTCCGCCCGCGCGGGCACGCGATCGAGGTGCGGATCAACGCCGAAGACTGGCAGAACGGCTTCGCGCCGGCGCCGGGCAAGCTCGCGCTCTATGTCCCGCCCAGCGGCAAGGGCGTGCGCGTCGACAGCCACTGCTATACCGGGTATGTCATCCCGCCGCACTACGACTCGATGATCGCCAAGCTGATCGTCCACGGCGCCGATCGCAGCGAGGCCCTGCGCATCCTCGACCGCGCCCTCGCCGAGTACTACATCGAGGGCGTGAAGACGACGCTCGGCTTCCACCAGCGGCTGATCCGCGATCCCCGCTTCGTCAACAACGAGGTGACGACGAAGTGGGTCGACGAGGTGTTCTGCAAGGCCTGAGCCCAGCGCTCAGGCCGGATGGATCGACTGCGTCGGGCAGGCCTCGACGCAGCTCGCGCAGTCGACGCACTCCTCGCTGATCTTCGCCTTGCCATCGACCATCGCGATCGCGTTGGTCGGGCAGGCCGGAACGCAGGCCTCGCAGCCGGTGCAGGTCTCTTCGTTGACGATATGGGGCATGGCACCCTCCCGATGCGGCGGATTGTGGACTTGTCGATCGCGATGTCGAGAGAGCCGGCCCCGACCCGTCCACCGATGCGCGCACGCGATCGATGGCCGGCATGGAAGCGCCGCTTTCCGAGCCTGGCGACGCGGCGCGCCTCCCTAGGGTGCCGGCATGGCGCCCTCGGTGCTGACCATCGCCGGCTCCGACAGCTCGGGCGGAGCCGGCCTGCAGGCCGACCTCAAGGTGTTCCATCGCTGCGGCTGCTATGGGATGAGCGTCGTGACGCTGGTCACCGCGCAGAACACGCGCGCCGTCCGCCGCATCGACTGCCTGCCGGCGGAGGCGGTGCGCGCGCAGATCGCGGCGGTGTGGGAAGACCTGCCGCCGGCCGCAGTGAAGACCGGCGCGCTCGGCGAACCGGCGATCATGCGCGCCGTCGCCGAGGAGCTGGCGGCGCGCCGCGGTCCGCCGCTCGTCGTCGATCCCGTGCTGGTCAGCAAGCATGGTCAGGCGCTGGCCAGCGCCGACGCCGCGGCCTGCCTGCGCAGCCTCCTGCTGCCGCTGGCGACCATCGTGACGCCGAATCTGCACGAGCTGCAGGCCCTGAGCGGGCTGGCCATCGACAGCGCGGCGGCGGCGCAGCGCGCCGGCGCACGGCTGCGGGAGCTCGGCGCCGCCGCCGTGCTCGTCAAAGGGGTGCCCGGCTCGCCCTTCGCGCTCGACCTGCTGCTGGACGCCGACGGCGTCCTCGAGCTGCCGGCGCCGCGGCTGGCGACCGGGGCCGGGCACGGCAGCGGCTGCTCCTACGCCGCGGCGATCGCCGCGCAGCTGGCGCGCGGCCGTCCCCTGCGCACCGCCGTCGTCTACGCCAAGGCCTATGTCACCGCCGCGCTCGCCAGCGCCTTGCCGCGCGGCGGCGGGCATGCCCCGCTCGACCACTGGGCCTGATCAGGGCCGGCGCAGCAGGCGCAGGTGCTCGATCAGGCGAGTAACCGCAGCGCTGGCCGGCCTCCGCGAGTAGAGCAGGCGGATCGTCCGCGCCACCGGGCACTCCGGAATCGGCCGGGCCGCGAGCTCGTTGTACGGCAGGCAACCGTCGGGGATGATCCCGAAGCCGAGGCCGGAGCGCACCATCGCCTTGATCACTTCGACATTGGCCAGCTCCATCACCGGCTGGAAGCGCAGGCCGAGCCGCAGGCAGGCATCGTCGATCAGGCGGCGGACGGTGAGCCCGGCGGCGAAGGTGATCACCGGCTTGGCGACCAGGTCGGCGAGGGTGGTCGGCACCTCGCTCTCCGGCAGCTCGTGGGGATGGACCAGGACTAGGGGGTTCTGATACAGCCGTTCGCTCGCCAGCTCGGGGTGATCGATGGTCGCGATCGCGACATCGAGGCGATGGGCGAGCAGCAGCTCGACGAGCTGCGGGCTGCTGTGGCAGCTGACGGTCACGCGGACGCGCGGCTGGGCGCGCACGAAGGCCGGCAGCACGCGCGGCAGGACATAGATGCCGATCGAGTCGACGCAGCCGAGGCGCACCTCGCCGCCGACGCTGTCGCTGGCGCCGCGCACGCGCTGCTGGAGCTGTTCGGCCTGGGCGAGCAGCTCGCGGCCGCCCTGCGCGAGCAGTTCGCCGGCCGGGGTCAGGCGCGTACCGCGGCGCGAGCGCTCGAGCAGCCGGCTGCCGAAGTGCCGCTCGAGGTCCTGCAGCTGGCGCGACAGCGCCGACTGCGACAGCCCGAGGCGGCGCGCGGCGGCGGTCACCGAGCCGGTGTCGGCGACGGCGAGCAGGCTCGGCAGCGCGGACCAGGGCAGCTCCGTCACGCGCCGACCGCGACCGCGGGCGGTGGCAGGCCGGCGAGCGCCGCCCACAAGCGCATCGCGGCCGGGATCAGGCGATCGTCGAAATCGAAGCGCGGACTGTGGCAGGGCTCGGGGTGCCCGGTGCCGAGCAGGATGTAGGCGCCCGGGCAGGCCTCCAGCATGTACGCGAAGTCCTCGGCCGCCATCAGCGGGAAGCCCTCGCTCACGCCCTGCGCTGGACCGAGGGCCGCCGCCAGCGCGGCGCGCGCGCGCGCCGCCTCCGCCGGGTGATTGATGGTGGCGGGGTAGGTCGGACGGTAGCGCAGCTCGCCGCGCGCCCCGCTGGCGGCGCAGGCCGCAGCGAGGACGCGCTCGAGGCCGGCGGCGAGCGCCTCGCGGCGCTCGCTGGTCGCGGCACGGATCGTGCCGGTCAGCTCGGCGCTGTCGGGGATCGCGTTGTCGGCGCTGCCGGCGTGGAACATCGTCACCGAGACGACGGCCGCCTGCTGCGGCGGGGTCGCGCGCGACACGAGCTGCTGCGCGAGGACGACGAAGTGCGCGCCAGCTAGTAGCGGATCGATGCAGTCGTGCGGGCTGCCGGCGTGCCCGCCGCGACCGCGGATCACCGCCGTCCACTCGCCGTTGGCCGCCATCACCGGACCATCGGGGCAGGCCCAGGCGCCGGCCGGCAGCCCGCTCCAGTTGTGGAAGGCGAACACGGCGTCGACCCCGCGCAGCGCGCCCTCCTCGACCATCCGCCGCGCGCCGTGGCCGCCCTCCTCCGCCGGCTGGAAGAGCAGGGTGACCGGCCCGGGCAGGACCGCTTCGTGGGCCTTGAGCCAGGCCGCGGCCGCCAGCAGGCAGGCGGTGTGCCCGTCGTGCCCGCAGGCATGCATGACGCCGGGCACGCAGCTCGCATGCGCGACGCCGCTGCATTCCTGGATCGGCAGGGCATCGAGGTCGGCGCGCAGCGCGAGATGGCGGCCGGGGCGCCCGGCGGCGAGGCGCGCCAGCGTGCCGGTCTCAGCGCAGGGCTGCCAGGGGATGTTGAGGCGGCTGAGCTCGCGGCGCACGAGCTCGGCGCTGCGCCGCTCCTGCCAGCTCAACTCCGGATGGCGGTGCAGCTCGTGGCGGAGGGCGATGGCGTGGCGGACGATCGCCGAGGGATCAGCGGCGTCCATGCGCGTCAGCTTGCGGGCGGCGCGCCGGAAAGAAGCGTCGAACCGCCATCTCTCAGATGCATGGCGACGCGCTTTCGCAGACTGCGGTCGAGGTGGCCGATGATCGTACCCTGGATATGGGCGGATCCCGCGCTCGAGGAGCGCTACTGGGACGAGCTGCCCGAGCCCGAGCCGGCGCCCGCGCTGAACCGCGAGCAGCTGGTCGAGCTGCTGCAGCGACCAGCCAACGATCGCATCGAGACCGTCGCGGTCGTCGGCTACGCCCCGCAGGCGCTCGCCCTGATGGTGGCGGACCCGCGCTGGCGCAGCAAGATCGTCGTCTGGTTCGTGCGCCCCGGGCACCTGCAGACGCTGGCCGAGGAAGCCCGCGACTGCGACTGTCCGCGCTTGTGGCTGCGCGTCGCGGTCTACGAGCAGGCCAGCGACTTCCTCGTCCATGTCCAGCGCCTGCCTCTGCTCGCCTGGACCCTGGTGATGCTCGACCAGGACCCGAAGCTGCTCAGCGACATCCAGTACCTGCGCTCGCAGCGCCTGCTCGGCGCCTACCTGCCGGCGGAGCGCACGCTGGTCGACCTCGCCCACCTGCTGGCCAGCAGCGAACGCTGCGCTCGTGGCATCCCGCTGCCGTGGTGGAAGGGCCGCTATGCGGGGGCGAGCGCGCTGTGCATCGCCGCCGGCCCCTCGCTCGACCGCCACCTCGACTTCGTCCGCCGGCACGCCGCCGACTGCGTGGTCATCGCCGTCGACATCGTGCACCGCCGCCTGCGCGCCGCCGGCATCGCGGTCGACTTCGTCGTCAATGTCGACTCGCATGAGCTGGTCTGCGAGCGCGTCGGCGACGATCCCGATCCCCGCACCTGCCTGGTGATGCCGCTCGACGGCCACCGCCAGCTCGATCGGCCCTTCGCGCTGGTCAGCTTCGTCGCCGATCCGGCGCTCGGCGAGCCGCTGCTCGGCCCCGGCAGCCATACCTACATCCACGGCACCAACGTCGGATCCTGCAGCGTCGGCCTCGCCTTCCACCTCGGATGCCGCGAGGCGCTGCTCGTCGGCCACGACCTGTCGTTCACCGCCGAACGCTTCTACAGCGGCCTGGTCAGCGACCCCGAGGCGATCAAGAGCTTCAACCTGCAGGCGATCGGCAGCGGGCTGATGACGGTGCCGGGCAACGATGGCACGACGGTGCAGACGAGCTGGGACTTCCGCGCCGGAATCCGCGATCTCGCGGTGATGAGCGAGTACTTCGCGGCGCAGGGCATGCGCGTGATCAACCTCAACATCGGCCACGGGATCGGCGCGCTGATCCCCAACACCGCGCCGCTGCCGGAGGGCTGGCGGCCGGCGCCGCGGCCGCCCGTCGACCCGCAGAGCGCGCCGCGCTGCACGCCATCGCTCGATGTCGCGCGGCTGCGCGAGCTGCTGCCGCAGCGGATCGCCGCCTTCCGCGCGCGTTGGCGCGAACTGGAGGCCGCGCACGACGGCGATGCGCTGGAGGCCTTCCTGCTGATCTGCGACGAGGCCGAGCAGCAGCTGGCGCTGCGCTTCCTGATGCCCTTCGTCATGCCCTTCGTCTATCAGCTCTATCGCCTGCACGCCCAGTCGCAGCTGCCGGGGTGGCGGGCCGCCGCCGTCGCCACCGCCCGCGTGCTGCAGGCGGCGATGGACGAAGCCGAACGGCGGATCGAGGAAGTGCTGCGCGAGGGCGCGCACCGCGCCCAGGCCGCCGCCGGCCACTGGCGCCCGGAGCAGGAGCCTTTCTTCCACGAGCTGCGGCAAGCGGTGCCGGTGCTGCCGCCGGCCTCGCTCGACGAGGTCGTCGTGCCGCTGATCGCCCGCGACTGGCGCGGCCTCTGCCCGCTGCTGCCGCAGCTGCGCTGGACCGGCTTCGCCAGCGTCGTCGACGCGGTGCAGATCGTCGCCGCGCTCGCCAGCTGGGCGCCGCCGGAGACCGTCGCCGAGATGCTCGCCTGGTGCCGGCTGACCACTGGCGTCGCGCATGTCCCGGAGCTCGCGCAGCGCCACGGCATCGCCGAGGATCCGGCGGTGCAGGCGGCGCCGGCGAGCGCGGCCCTCGCCGCGCTCGAGCGCCTCGGACGCGGGGAGCTGCGCGGCGAGGCCCTGCGCGAGGCCGCGGTCCAGGCCCTGGCGTGGGCCGGCGCCCAGCCCTTCCTCGTCGAGCGCCTGCTCGCCCCCGGGGTCGTCGACGGCGGCGGCGCGGAGCTTCTCGGCGAGCTCGTCCGCCAGGGGCGGCTGATCCTCGATGACGAGCTGGCGGCGCTGATCATCGAGCGCCACCCCGATCCGGTGGCGGCCTGCGACCTGCTCGAGCCGCTCTCCGGCGTGCGCGGCGAGCGCTGCGCCGTGGCCGCTGCCGAGCGCCTGGCGCAGATCGGCGCGCACCGCGCCGCGCTCGAGATGCTCTCCGCGCTGCGGCCGCTGTCGGCGGTCGCCGTGCCGGCGGCGGCGCGGCGCATCGCCTCGCTCATCCAACTCGAGCTGTGGTCGGCCGTCGACGCCGAGCTGGCGCGCCTGCCCTCGCCGGGCCTGCGCTGCCTCGCGCTCTACCGCGTGCTCGCCGGCTGGTGCGCGCCGTGGCAGGCGCTGTGCAAGCTGCGCGAGTACCCGCAGCTGCGGCCGGTGCCGGCGGCCCTGCTCTCCGAGGTCCTCATCGACGCGATCCACAAGCGCCAGATCCCGGTCGAGCTGCGCGATGCGCTCGCCGAGCTGCTCGCGCAGTCGCGCGCCGCCGGCATCAACCCGAGCGAAGCCCAGGCCTACGACGACCTCGCGCAGGCCCTGCAGCGGCTGACGGCGATGGCCTCGCGATGAGCATCCCGCACGGGCGCAACCCGCCGGCCGCCGTCCCCTTCAACCGCCACTGGAACGCCCCGGGCGAGGCCGAGGCCGTCGCCGAGGCTCTGCGCTCCGGCCACCTCTGCGGCGATGGTCCCTTCACGCGGCGCTGCCAGGAGCGGCTCGCCGCCCTGCTCGACGGCACGCCGACGCTGCTGACGCCCTCGGGGACGGCGGCGCTGGAGCTGGCGGCGCTGCTGCTTGGCGAGCGCCCGGGCAGCGTCGTCGTCCCCTCCTTCACCTTCCCCTCGACCGCCAGCGCCTTCGCGCTGCGCGGCCTGACCCTGCGCTTCGCCGACGCCGAGCCGGCGACCGCCTGCGTCAGCGCGCAGACCATCGCCGCCGCCGCCGCGCCCGACACCGTCGGCGTCTGCCTCGTCCACTACGCCGGCATCGCCTGCGACATGGAGCCGATCCTCGCGCTGGTGCGCGCGCGCGGCTGGTGGCTGGTCGAGGATGCGGCGCACGCCCTCGGCGGCGCCTACCGCGGGCGCCCGCTCGGCACCTTCGGCGACCTGGCGGCCTTCAGCTTCCACGAGACGAAGAACGCGAGCTGCGGCGAGGGCGGGGCCCTGGCCGTCGGCCGGCGCGCGCTGCTGGCGCGCGCCGAGATCCTGCGCGAGAAGGGCACGGACCGCAGCCGCTTCTTCCGCGGCGAAGTCGACAAATACGGCTGGCAGGAGCTCGGCTCGAGCTACCTGCTCGCCGAGGTCCTGGCCGCGGTGCTCAGCGCCCAGCTCGCGGCCTTCGCCGCCATCCAGGAGCGGCGCCGCGCGGTGTGGCTGCGCTATGCGCAGGCGCTCGCCGGCTGGGCGCGCGAGCAGGGCATCGCCCTGCCGCAACCGCCGCCCTGGGCGCAGCCGGCCTGGCACGCGTTCTGGATGGTGTTCCCCGACCTCGCCGCGCGCAGCGCCTTCATCAGCCACATGCGCGCGCGCGGCATCATCGCGCCCTTCCACTACCAGGCGCTGCATGTCTCGCCGCTCGGCCAGCGCCTCGGCGGCTGCCGCGGCCAGTGTCCGGTCGCCGAGCGGCTGTCCGACTGTCTGGTCCGCCTGCCGCTCTTCGCCGGCATCAGCGAGACCCAGGTCCAGCTCGTCATCGACGCCGCCCTCGCCTTCAGGGCCTGAGCCCCGCCCACAGCAGCACGCTGCGCCCATAGCGACGCTGCTCGCGCAGCTGCAGCGGCGGCGGCAGCGTCAGCGGCCGGCCCTGCTCGCGGCGCAGGACGAGCGCGCTGCCCGCGCCGGCGAGGCAGTCGGCGGCCAGCCGCAGCACGCGCTGCAGCTCCTCCTCGGCGAGCGCGAAGGGCGGATCGAGGAAGACGAGGTCGCAGCCGCGGACGGTCGGCAGCGCGCGCTCCACCGGCAGGCTAAGCACGCGGACCTGCGGCGGATCGCCGAGGCGGCGCAGGTTGGCGCGCAGCGTGCGCAGCGCCGCATCGTCGCGCTCGATGCACCACACCGCGCTGGCGCCGCGGCTGGCGCACTCCAGACCGAAGGCGCCGGAGCCGGCATAGGCATCGCAGACCAGGGCGCCGCCGAAGTCTTGACCGAGCCAGTCGCAGAGCGCTTGCCGCAGGCGATCGGGCAGGGGGCGGGTGGTCGTCCCGGGCGGGGCGAGCAGGCGGCGGCCGCGCCAGGCCCCGCCGATGATCCTCAGGGCGCCCACGGCTCGGGATAGCAGCGCGCGAGATCGCGCCAGAACCCGGGGTAGGTCTTGGCGACGCAGGCCGGGTCGTCGACGGTGACAGCGCCGCTCAAGGCGCCGAGGATGCCGAAGGCCATCGCCATCCGGTGATCGCCGTGGCAGCGGATCAGCGCCGGCCGCAGCGGGCGCGGTTCGATCCGCAGCCAGTCCGGACCCTCGTCGACGCCCTGGCCGAGAGCCCCGAGGGCCTCGGAGAGCGCGCGCAGGCGATCGCACTCCTTGATGCGGATGTTGCCGACGCGGCGGATGCAGGTGACGCCCTCGGCCAGCGGCGCCAGCGCCGCCAGCGTCATCACCGTGTCGCTGATGTCGTGCAGGTCGGCGTCGACGCCGCGCAAGGGCCCGCCCTGCACGCGGGTGCGCTGCGGCGCGCGCTCGACGCGCGCGCCCATCCGCTCGAGAACCTCGAGGAAGGCATAATCGCCCTGCAGGCTGCGGGCGCCGAGATCGGGCACGGTCACCTGGTGCCCGCCGGCAGCGAGCGCGAAGGGATAGGAGGCCGCCGTGGCGTCCGGCTCCACCCGATAGACGAGCGGGCGGTACGCGGCGCTGCGCCGCACGCGGAAGCCCTCGCCCGTCTCCTCGATGCGGCCGCCGAAGTCGCTGACCATGCGGCAGGTCATGGCGACGAAGGGACGGCTGACCAGCTCGCCCTCGATGACGATCTCCAGCTCCTGCTCGGCGAAGGCCCCGGCCATCAGCAGCGCCGAGAGGTATTGGCTGCTGCGGTCGCCGCGCAGGCGCACGCGCCCGCCGGCGAGGCGGCCGCCATGGATGGTCAGCGGCGGGCAGCCGCTGGCGCAGTCGACGCGCAGCCCGAGCTGCGTCAGCGCCGCGACGAGGTCGGCGATCGGCCGGCGCGCCATCGCCGCGTCGCCGACCAGGGTCACCGGCCCGGGCACCAGCGCCGCCAGCGCCGCCAGGAAGCGGACGGTGGTGCCGCTGTTGCCGACGAACAGCGGCTGCGCCGGCGGGCGCAGATGCCGGCGCCCGCCGTGCACCAGCAGGCGCTCGGTCCCCGCGCTCTCGATCGCGATGCCGAGCGCGCCGAGCCCCTCGCGCATCCAGCGCGTGTCGTCGCTCTCGAGCGCCCCCTCGATGACGCTCGTGCCCTCGGCGAGCGCCGCCAGCACCAGGGCGCGGTTGGTGATCGACTTCGAGCCCGGAACCCGCCACTGCAGGCTGGCCGGTCCGGGCAGGCGGGGGATGCTCAGCATCGGCGATGCCGCGCGATGATCGCGAGAGCCGCGTCGTGCACCAGGCCATTGCTGACGACCGCGTTCCCGCTGCGCAGGTTCGGGCGACCAGCGAGATCGGTGAAGCGCCCGCCGGCCTCGCTGACCACCAGGCTGGTCGCCGCGACATCCCAGAGCGCCAGCTGCGGCTCGACGACCAGCTCGGCGCGCCCGCTGGCGACCAGCATGTGCCCGTAGGCATCGCCGAGCCCGCGCTGCAGGGCGCTGGCCGCGCACAGCTCGCGGAAGGCGTCCTCGAGGCCGTGGCGCGCGAACCACATCGGCGACTCGTAGCAGAACAGCGCCTCGGCGAGATCGGCGCTGCGCGAGACCTGCAGGCGCTGGCCGTTGCAGCGCGCCCCGCCGCCGCGCAGCGCCTCGTACCACTCGTCGAGGGCGGGCAGGCCGACCGCCGCCGCCACCACGCCGTGCTCGGCGTGCTCGCAGGCGACGAGCACCGCCCACAGCGGGATGCCGCGGATGAAGTTGCGCGTGCCGTCGATCGGATCGCAGATCCAGGTGTAGGGGCTGCGCGCCGGGCGGCCCCCGCTCTCCTCGCCGAGCCAGCCATCCTCGGGACGGGCGGCGGCGATCGTCGCGGCGATCGCGGCCTCGCTGGCGCGGTCGGCGAGGGTGACCGGGCTGTCGTCGTCCTTGCGCTCGACGGCCAGCGCCGGCCGGCGGAAATGGGGCATGGCCGCCGCCGCGCCGGCGCGCGCCGCGTCCAGCGCGAGATCGCGCAGGCGCGGCCACAGGGGGTCGCTGCCGCTCATCGCCCCGCAGCCTGGCCGCGCCCCCCGAGGGTCAATGAACCGCCGCGCGTGCGCCTCGTTGAATGTGCATCATGCCCGCCCTCGACGCCTCGCGCCCCGCCACCCCGACGAGCGATGCCCTCGCCCCGGGGGCCGAGCTCTTCGGCTACCGCATCGAGGGCGTGCTCGGCCGCGGCGGGATGGGCACGGTCTACAAGGCGATCCAGGTCTCGCTGAGCCGGCCGGTCGCGCTCAAGGTGCTCGGCGGACGCTACGCACGCCATCCCCATCTCGCCCAGGACTTCCTGAGCGAAGCGCGCGCCAGCGCCCGGATCACGCACCCGAACCTCGTGACCGTGCACGATGTCCACGCCGATCCCGAGCGCCAGCTCTACGCCTACGCGATGGAGCTCGTCCCCGGCAGCACGCTGAGCCAGCTGCTGCGCGAGCAGGGGCCGCTGTCGCGCCAGTACGCCCTGCACCTCGTCTACCAGATCGCGCAGGCGCTGAGCGCGGCGCACCGCGCCGGCCTGGTGCACCGCGATGTCAAGCCCGACAACATCCTGGTGACGCCGCAGGGCCTGGCCAAGCTGCTCGACCTCGGACTGGTCCGCGATCGCCTGGAGGGGCAGCGCCAGCGGGTCGCCGGTCGCCATCTGCTGCGCATCGTCGGCACCCCCGGTTGGGCGGCGCCGGAGCAGAGCCGCGATCCCGACGAGGCGAGCGCGGCTTCGGATGTCTTCGGCCTCGGCTGCGTGCTGTACTGCGCGCTGACCGGCCAGCCGCCCTTCGTCGGCAGCACGGTGATCGACACGATCGTCCGGGTGTGCACGGAGGAGCCGGCGTATCCGGCCGACTTCCCGCGCGACTGCCGGCAGCTGCTGGCGCTGATGCTCGCCAAGGACCCGGCGCAGCGGCTGGCGGACGGCGAGGCCGTCGTCCGCGCCCTCGAGGATCTCGCCAAGGGCCGCACGCCGCGGCTCGAGGGGCAGGCGCCGCTGCGGCGCCCGCTGCCGCGTCTGCGCCGGCGCTAGGCGCGCCGCCCGAGGAAGCGGAAGTAGGGGGCGCGCCACGGCGTCCACGGCAGGCGCCCGCGGCCCTCGACGAGCGCGAGGGTCTGCGCGCGGTAGCGCAGATACGGCAGGAGGTCCGGCTGCGGCCGGACCCCGGCGTGCCCGAACCACAGCGGCCAGAACGCGCGCTCCCACCAGCCGTGGCGGACGAGGCCCGGCTCGGGATGCGGGCGGCTGACATAGAAGTCGACGACCGCGAGCAGGCCGCCGGGCTTCAGCTGCGCCAGCGCGTTGTCGATCGCCGCGAACCAGTCGGGAATCATCGTCAGGCTGTAGCTCATCAGCACGGCGTCGAGCGGCTCCGGCGCCTGCCAGCGCGTGACATCGGCCTCCACGGCCTCGACCGTCGTCCAGCGCTGGGCGGCGATGCGCTGGCGCGCGCGTTCGAGCAGGGCGGGGCAGAGGTCGACCGCCCAGCAGCGTCCCTCGGCGAGGCGGTCCTCGAGGAAGGCGAGGTTGCGCGCGGTGCCGGCGCCGAACTCGGCGAGGCGGAAGCCGGCCGGCAGCAGCGCAGCGAGCTGCGCGCACAGCTCGCGGCGGCCGTGCAGCATCCGCTCGCGGACGCGGTCGTAGTCCTCGGCCTGCGGGGCGTAGAAGTCCTCGAGCCGCGCGCGGTGGTCGGCGGCGCGCGACTGCCCGCGCAGCAGGCTCCACAGGACGCGCCAGTCGCTGGCCATCAGCAGCGCAGATCGGCGATGTGGAAGCCGCCGTAGGTGCCGACGCGGTCGCGGCGGTGCAGTTCGGCGGCGAGCTCGCGGTGGTAGACGAGGCGCTCCGCGAGCGCGCTGCCATCGGGCAGGCGCAGGTCGGCGAGATAGGCCGGCTGCGGATGCGCGCTGCGCCAGATCGCGCGCGCGCCCGGTGCGGCGCGCGCCAGCACCAGCCCCCACTCGCGGGCCAGCTCCGCCGGCTGATGCGCGCCGAGCCAGTCCTGGTGATCGAGCAGGATGAAGCGGTCGAAGAGCTGCTCGCAGCGCGCGAGGAAGCCGGCGACGGTGTCGGTGACCGGCCGGACGCGCTCGACGAGCCCGGCTTGCAGCGCCGCGAAGCCCGCCGCCGTCAGGTACTCGGGGCAGCAGCTGCGCGTGTAGGACCCGCGCAGATACACGGTCCAGAAGTAGTTCGTCCACAGCGGCAGCTGGCGGAAGACGGTGGCGATGGCATCGATGATGTAGCCGCTGATCCCGCCGGCATGCGCGGCCCGCACCTCGCGGCTCTGCGCCGTCGGCACGCCGAGCAGGCTCATCGTCGCTTGCCGCGACACCGCCCAGCGCACGGCGCGCGTCCACAGCGCGGGATGCACGCGCTGATCGTAGATGCGCCGCTGCTCCGCGAGGTCCCTGACGACCAGCAGGTCGTCGATGGCGCGGCGCAGGCGCGGGCGCTGCGCGATGTGCGTCCGCATCAGCCGCGCCACCAGGCCGGAGAGCCCGTGGTAGTAGAAGCTCGAGCGCCAGCCGCGCCCGGAGAACCACGACAGGCGGCGGTCCCACCACTGGCGCGCGAACTCGCTGAGCTGGGGGCGCAGGCGGCGCAGGTAGAGCTCGCGGAAGGCGGGGTGCCAGCCTTCGCCGAAGATGCGGAAGAAATCGTCGTAGTCGAGCGCGCGGATGCCGGCGATCTTGAGCTCGAGCAGCGCCGTCTGGCGGGGATTGGCGTCGACCGCCACCACCTCGCGCGGGCCGCACAGCGCGTAGTCGAGAGCGTTGCAGCCGCCGCTGGTGATCACCAGCACGCGGTGCTGCGGCTGCAGGGCGAGCGCGACGCGGTCGAGCGCCGGGTCCTCCCAGCAGGCGTTGTAGAGCAGCGTGCGCCGATAGAGGGCTGCGAACAGCCGCTGGTGCACGCGTTCAGCGAGGCCCGGCTTGCTGGATGACATGACAGCAGCATTCGCCGCACCGTAAAAATGCGATGAAGAACCGGCCGCCGCGGGCCTCAGCGCAGCAGCTCGAGCATCCGCTGCGGCACCTGGTTGGCCTGGGCGAGCATCGCGGTCGCCGCCTGCATCAGCACCTGCACGCGCGCGTACTCCGCGGCCTCGCGCGCCATGTCGGCATCGCGCAGGACGCCTTCGAAGGCATGGAGGTTGATGCTCGAGACCTGCAGGGCGTCGAGGACGCGCTCGATCGTATTGCCCTGCAGAGCGCCGGCGGCGCCGCGCGCGCGGTTGACCTCGGCGAGCGCGGCGTCGATCAGCTGCAGCGCCGTGTTCGCGTCGCCAGCGAGAAAAGCCCCGGCATAGGGCGGCACGCCAGTCGGATCGCTGACCAGATCCGCGAGCGACGCGAAGCCGCTGCCCGCCAGCCCGGCGCTGTGGCCGAGCGCGCCGGCGCGCAGGTCGGGCAGCTCGAGGACGACGCGCTGGCTGGCCAGCGCCCCGGTCTGGAACGCCGTCGTGCCGATCCGGCTGGCCGTGACCGGCGCCGGCGCCGGCGCGATCGTCGAGCCGACGCTGCCGTCGCTGGTGTCGCGCAGCCGCAGCCGCAGGGCCCCCGGCGTGTACACGGAGTACGGCGGCGCCGCCTCCGGCCCCCCGCCGAGGTTGACGAACTCGAGGCCGCCGGGCGAGGCCGGATCCTGGGTCAGCGTCACGGTCTGCGGGTTGCCGGCGCCATCGATGAAGGAGACGGTCAGCGTGCGGTTGACTGCCGGAATCACGGGGCCGGCGAGCAGGCCGCCGAGCCCCGCCGAGGTCAGAGACAGCGGCGAGTTCCCGTAGTGCGTGCTCTCGACGCGCAGCGCGCCAGTCGCCTGGTCGTAGGCCGCGGCGACGCCGGTGATGCCGCGGTTGGCGTTGATCAGCGAGACCACGGCCTGGATCGAGGTGCCGGCGGCGATCGACAGCGCGACCGAGCCGAGCGGCCCGCTGACCGTCAGGGTGCCGCTGCTCGTCGTCGCCGCCGCGCTCGGCGGCGTGTTGGGCGCGAAGGCATGCGTCACCTGCGGCTTGCTCAGCGTGCCGCTGGCCGGACCGATCGTCAGCTGGCTGCCGTCCTGGATGCCGCCGGGCAGCTTCGTCCAGTCCGGGCGCAGGCTGTGATAGCGCTTCTGCGCTTCCGCCGACAGCGTGATGTCCTTGAGGGCGCCGCTGAGCAGGGGGCTGCCGGCGTAGGTCGTGCCGTCGGCGATGGTGGTGATCGAGCGCACGCCGTTGTCGAGCTCCTGCTGCAAAGCCGCCAGCTGCGCCGGATCGGCGGTCGCCTGATTGAGCGCGGCGACCGCCAGGGTGCGCAGGCGCCGCAGGACCTCGGCGATCTGCTCCATCCCGCCCTCCGCGGTCTGCAGGACGGTCACCGCTTCCTCGGCGTTGGCGCGCGCCTGGTTCACGCCCGCCCGATGGAAGCGCACGGCGTTGGCGATCACCAGGCCGGCGGGATCGTCGGCGCTGCGCTGCAGACGCTCGCCGGAGGACAATCGCTCGAGGACCTGACTCATCGCGCGGTCGGCGCGGTTGAGGTTGGCGTGGGTGAAGACCGACATCGGGTTGTAGTTGATGCGGATCGCCATGGCTGCCCCCCGGTCGTTACGCAAGCGGCGCGCCAAGCGCCCTGGGCTGCGGGCTTGAGCCGCCGGGCTCGCCGTCGATACTGTGCGTAGCGACATGGTGCTCTGCCTGACGCCGCGCATCGAGCAGCTGACCGCGCGCATCACCGGACGGCAGCGCTCGCTGTTCGCCGACGACATCGCGGCGCAGGCGGAGCGCATCGCCGCCGCGATCGCCGGTCGGCGTCTGCTCGTCGTCGGCGGCGCCGGCTCGATCGGCGCCGCGACCATCGCCACCCTGCTCGCCTGGCGGCCAGCGGCGCTGGCGGTGCTCGACATCGACGAGAACAACCTGACGGAGCTGGTCCGCCACCTGCGGTCCAGCGCGCCGCCCTTCGCCGGCGAGCTGCAGGTCGCGCCGCTCGACTACGGCAGCGCGCTGGCCCGGGCCTGGCTCAGCGAGCTGCCGCCGGCCGACCTCGTCCTCAGCTTCGCTGCCCTCAAGCACGTGCGCAGCGAGCGCGACCGCTTCAGCCTGCTGCGCATGCTCGAGGTCAATGTCCTGGCGGCGGCGCGCTTCCTCGCCGCCTGCCGCGACGGCGAGCACGGCCGCATGGGCGTGTTCTTCGTCTCGACCGACAAGGCCGCGGCCCCGACCTCGCTGATGGGCGCCAGCAAGCGGGCGATGGAGCTGCTGCTGTGGGCCCAGGACCTGCCGCGGGCGACGACGGCGCGCTTCGCCAACGTCGCGTTCAGCGATGGCAGCCTGCCGTGGGGCTTCCTGCAGCGCCTGGAGAAGCGGCAGCCGCTGGCCGGCCCGCACGATGTGCGCCGCTGGCTGATCTCGCCGCGCGAGGCCGGCGAGCTGTGCGCGCTCGCCGCCTGCTGCGCGCCGCATCGCCATGTCCTGGTGCCGCGGCTGCGCGACAGCGAGGCCGTCGACTTCGTCGCCGTCGCCCGCGCGGTGCTGGCGGCGCAGGGCCTGGAGCCGGCGCTCTACGAGGACGAGGACGAGGCGCGCCGCGCCGTCGAGGCCGAGGCGGCGCGCGGACGCTGGCCGCTGGTCTGCACGCCGACGACGACCAGCGGCGAGAAGGCGATGGAGACGTTCGTCGCTCCCGGCGAGACGGCGAGCGAGTGCGGCCTCGGAAGCTGCCAGGCGGTGCCGGCGCCGGCGGTGCCGCGCGAGGCTCTGGAGTCGCTGCTGGCGCTGCTCGCCGAGGCGACGACGCGCGGCCAGGTGCCGACCAAGGCCGAGCTGATCGCGGCGCTCGCCGCCGTCGTCCCGGAGCTGCGCCACCACGACACCGGCCAGCACCTCGACGGGAAGATGTGATGGAGGAGATCCCCCTCGCGGTGCCGACGCTCTCCGCCGACGACGAGCGCTGGCTCGTCGACTGCGTGCGCTCGGGCTTCGTCAGCAGCGTCGGCGCCTTCGTCGAGGAGTTCGAGCGCGCGCTGGCGCGCCAGCTCGGCGCCGCCCATGTCGTCGCCTGCGCCAGCGGCACGGCGGCGATCCACCTCGCGCTGCGCGCGCTCGGCGTCGGCCCCGGCGACCGCGTGCTGGTCAGCGACTGCACCTTCGTCGCCAGCGCCAATCCCGCGGCCTACCTCGGCGCCGAGCTCGCCTTCGTCGACAGCGAGACGGCGAGCTGGAACCTCGACCCGGCGCTGGTCGAGGAGGCGCTGCGCCGCTGGGCGCCGGTGAAGGCGGTGATCGCCGTCCACCTCTACGGCCAGCCCGCCGACCTCGGTCCGATCCTCGAGGCCTGCCGCCGCCACGGCGCGTTCCTCATCGAGGACGCGGCCGAGGCCCTCGGCGCGAGCTACGCCGCCGACTACCCGCACCCGGCCTGCCGCGGCCGCCAGGCCGGCACCATCGGCGACATCGGCTGCCTCTCCTTCAACGGCAACAAGGTGATCACCACCGGCGGCGGCGGCGCCTGCATCGTCGCCGACGCCGCGCTCGCGGCGCGCATCCGCCACCTCTCGACCCAGGCCAAGCTGCCGGGGATCGGCTTCGTCCACGACGCGATCGGCTACAACTACCGCATGCCCAACCTCAACGCCGCGCTCGGCCTGGCGCAGCTGGCGCGCCTGCCGCAGTTCCTCGAGCGCAAGCGCGCGATCGCGGCGCGCTATCGCGCCTGGGCGGCGGCGCACGGCTACGCCTGCCAGCCGACGCTGCCTGGCACGCGCTCCAGCGAGTGGCTGCCGTCCCTGCTCGTGCCGCGGCGCGACGCCGTGCTCGCCGCCCTGCAGGCGCGCGGCATCCGCGCGCGCCCGGTGTGGACCCCGCTCTCCGCCCAGCCCTGCCACCGCGGCCGTCCGCGCTTCGGCGGCGCGGTCAGCGACCGGCTCGCCGCCGAAGGCCTGAGCCTGCCCTGCTCGGTCGGCCTCAGCGACGAGCAGCAGCAGCGCGTCATCGCCGTCCTGGAGGAAGCATGCCGCTGCGCCTGATCGCCCGCCTCGACATCAAGGCCCCGAACCTCGTCAAGGGCGTGCGCCTCGAAGGCCTGCGCGTCATCGGCGATCCGGCGGAGCACGCCGCGCGCTACACCGCCGAGGGCATCGACGAGATCCACTACCAGGACATCGTCGCCAGCCTCTACCAGCGCAACTCGATCGTCGACCTCGTCCGCGCCACCGCCGAGCGCGTCTTCGTCCCGCTGACCGTCGGCGGCGGCATCCGCACGATCGAGGACATCCGCACCCTGCTGCGCGCTGGCGCCGACAAGGTGTGCATCAATACCGCCGCCGTCCGCCGCCCGGACTTCATCCGCGAGGCGGCGACGACCTTCGGCAGCCAGTGCATCGTCGTCGCCATCGAGGCGATCCGCCAGAAGAGCGGGCGCTGGGAGGCCTTCACCGATAACGGCCGCGAGCACACCGGACTCGACGCCTACGACTGGGCGCGCCGCGCCGTCGAGCTCGGGGCCGGCGAGATCCTGCTGACCAGCGTCGACCGCGAAGGCACGGCGCGCGGCATGGACCTCGAGTTCATCCGCAGCGTCGGCCAGGGCCTGCCGGTGCCGGTGGTCGCGCACGGCGGCGTCGGCTGCCCGCAGCACGCGGTCGAGGCCGCGGACCTCGGGGTCGACGGCATCGCCGTCGCTCATGTCCTGCACTATCGCCGGCACACGATCGCCGAGCTGAAGGCCGCGCTCGCCGCCGCCGGCCATACGGTGCGCATGGAGGCCGCATGAGCGCGCGCGTCACGATCGTCGACTACGGGCTCGGCAACCTGCACAGCGTCATCAAGGCCTTCCGCTATCTCGGCGCCAACGTCGAGATCGCGACTGATGCCCAGGGGCTGCTCGCCGCGCCGCGCCTGGTGGTGCCGGGCGTCGGCGCCTTCGCCGACGGCATGCAGGGCCTGCGCGCGCGCGGCCAGGACGCGGCGCTGCGCCGGCGCGCCGCCGAAGGCTGCCCGATCCTCGGCATCTGCCTCGGCGCCCAGCTGCTGCTCGCTGCCGGCGAGGAGTTCGGCCGGCACGAAGGCCTCGGCCTGATCGCCGGCACCGTGCGGCGCATCCCCGATCAGGGCGTGAAGGTGCCGCATGTCGGCTGGAACCGCCTGTGGCCGCCCGCGGACGACGCCGAGCGCTGGCGGGGCAGCCTGCTCGCCGCCACCGCGCCCGGCACCTGGGCCTACTTCATCCACAGCTACCACGCGGTCCCCGAGGATCCGGCGGCGGTGCTGGCGATCGCCCGCCACGGACCGCATGTCATCACCGCCGCCGTCCGCCAGCAGCGCATCGTCGGCTGCCAGTTCCACCCCGAGAAGAGCGGGCCGGCCGGCCTGGCGATGCTTCAGGCCTTCCTCGCCGAGCCGGCCTGAGGCTATTTGTGACGGCGGAAGGCGAGGATCGCCTGCTGCGCGTCGGGATAGAGCGCGAAGACGCGATCGAGCTGGCTGACGGTGAACACCGGACGCAGGGCCGGGCGCAGGCCGGCGATCGCCAGGCGCCCCTTGGCCGCCTGCACCGCTTTGTGCAGGGCGATGAGCTTGCCGAGCATCGCCGAGCTCAGGTAGGCGACGGGCGCGAAATCGAGGACGAGGTTCGGCTTCGGGTAGCGCTCGAGCAGCGCCATCAGCTCGGCGCCGATCGCGCTGATCAGCGCGGCATCGAGCAGGCGCTCGCGCGTCACCTGCACGAGGACGACGCCCTCGTAGGCCTGCACGATGAGCGCTCCGCTGACCTCAGCCATCGCGACTCCGATCTGCCCGCCAGCGCGAGAGTACGACGGTGGCGCCGTCGCGCCAATAGGAGAGCGCGGACAGCCAGCTGCGCATCAGGCGGATGCCGCGCCCATGCTCGAGCAGGAGGCTCGCCGGGTCGTCCTCCGGCGGCAGGGCGCGGGCGCGGAAGCCCCGGCCCTGGTCGCTGATCCCGACATGCCAGCAGCGCTCGTCGATCGCCACCGTCGCCTCGACCGCCAGTTCGGGGTCGCCCTCGTTGCCGTGCAGCATCGCGTTGGTCAGCGCCTCGTCGAGGCAGAGCTCGAGCCAGGAGCGCTCGTCACCCGACACCCAGCCGGGTGCGAGCAGGCACTCGGCGAGGACCGCGATCGCCTCCTGCTTGGCGGCGCCGCTCGTCGGCCAGCGGCGCTGCAGCACCACTGCGCCCGGGGCCTGCCAGGGCCGGCGATGGATGATCGGTCGCCAGCGCCGCGTGGTCTCGGGCGGCTCTTCATTCATTCGCGCACGGCTACCAACAGGCTCATGTCGTCGTGCGGCGGCTGCCCGCCGCGCCAATGACGGACCGCATCGACGATGCCGGCGAGCAGCGCCTGCGGCTCGCCGGCGCCTCGGCGCGCTGCCTCTGCCAGCACCAACCGCAAGCGCTCGATGCCGAAGAGCTCGCCGGCGGGGCCCGGCGCCTCATGCACGCCATCGGTATACCACAGCGCGACATCGCCAGGCTCCAGGGGCGGAATGCGCGCGAGCTCACAGCGCGCATCGTCGAGGAGGGCCAGCGGCAGCCCGGTCGACGACAGCGCGTCCCAGTCGCCCCTCGCCGCCCGCCATACCAGCGGCGGCTCGTGGCCGGCGCTGACATATTCGATGCTGCCATCGGGCTGGCAGCGCGACAGCACCATCGTCATGAAGGCATCATCGGCCATGTCTTCGGCAAGCAGGCGGTTGAGCGCCTGCGCCAGCGCCGGCAGCTCGTCGCTGGCCAGGCGCAGGGCGCGCAGCGCGGCGCGCGCCGAGCTCATCAGCAAAGCCGCCGGCAGGCCATGCCCGCTGACATCGCCGATGACGATGTCGA
>JANWWU010000067.1 GCA_025055595.1 Planctomycetota bacterium
CCCCGCCGGTCCCGGCCGCCCGCGTCGCCGGCCGGCCGATCGCGCCGCCGCCCGAGACTCCCTTCCTGACCGGGGCCGCAGCCAGCGCGGCGCTCTCCGACGCGCGGCGCGCCGAGGAGCGCGGCGATGTCGAGGCCGCCCACCTGCAGTACCTGCGCCTGCAGCGCTCCTCGGTCGCCAAGGCCGCCCTTGAAGACCATCTGCTGCTGCTGCGCCGCCTCGGCGATGACGCGACGCTCATCGCGCTCGTCGAAGCCCTGCCGCCAGAGCTGCGCACCGATCCCGCGCGCCTGCAGCTTGCCCAGGCGTACCTGCGCCGCGGCGATCCCGCAGCGGCGGCGCGCTGGGCGGCGAGCGTGCGCCTGCGCTCCGAGCAGGCGCGCGAGGCGATGCTGACGCTGGCGCGCGCTCTCAAGATGCAGGGCCAGGAGCGCGAGGCGCGCCGTCTCCTCGATCAACTCGCGACCGGCGACGATCTGATCGCGGCTCAGGCGCGCGCCGAGCGCTGATGCATCCCGCCGACCGCATCCAAGCCGCGATCGAGGCGACGGGGTCCATCGCCGTCGTCGGCCTCGATCCCCGCCCGACGCTGATCCCGCCGGCGTTGCGCGCCGAAGCGGCGCGGCGCTGGGGCGAGACCAGGCTCGCGGTCGCCTGGGCCTTCGCCGAGTTCAACCGCCGCCTGCTCGCGGCCGTCCACGGCGCGTGCTGCGCCGTCAAGCTGCAGCTCGCCTGCTACGAGGCCTACGGCGCTCCGGGCCTGCAGGCGCTGGAAGACAGCGTCACCGAGGCGCGCCGCCTCGGCATCCCGGTGATCCTCGACGGCAAGCGCGGCGACATCGGCGATAGCGCCCAGCTCTATGCCGAGGCCTGGCTCGGCGCGCCGGCCGGCTTCGCCGGACCCCTGCCGGCCGGCGCCAGCGGCGACTGGCTGACCGTCCATCCCTGGCTCGGCAGCGAGACGCTGGCGCCCTTCTGCGCGCACGGCGGCATCTTCGTCCTGGTCAAGACCAGCAACCCCGGCAGCGGCGAGCTGCAGGACCGCGCGCTCGCCGAGGGCGGCAGCGTCGCGGAAGCCGTCGCGCGGCTCGTCCATCGCCTCGGCGAAGGGCGGCGCGGGGCCTGCGGCCTCAGCAGCGTCGGCGCGGTCGTCGGCGCGACCTGGCCGGAGCAGGCCCGTCGCCTGCGCGCGCTGCTGCCCGACGCTCTCTTCCTCGTCCCGGGCTACGGCGCGCAGGGCGCGAGCGCCGAGGCCGCCCTCGCCGGCCTGCGCCGCGACGGCCGCGGCTGCATCGTCAACAGCAGCCGCGCGATCATCGGCGCCTGGCAGCACGCGGCGAGCAGCGACTGGACGGCGGCGGCGCGCGCCGCCCTGGAAGCGATGAACGAGGAGCTGCGGCGCGCGCGCGGATGAAGAAGAGGAGGCACGCATGGCGCACAACAAGGACACGATCGAGCAGGAAGAGCTGGACAATCTGCTGCGCATCCACGGCCTGCTCAGCGACGAGCGCAGCCAGACCGGCCGCTCGCTGATCGACGAGCTGCACGACGCGATCCTCGACTCCGGCAAGCTCTCGCTGTCGCAGTGGCGGGAGCTGCGCGAGCGCCTGCGCGAGATCGAGGCGCTGATCCCGACCATCGACCTGATCATCCGCCTGAAGGAGCGGCGGGGCTGAGCGGCGCGCAGCGCGCGCACAGGCCGCGCAGGACGATCTCGTGGTCCTCGAGCTGGAAGCCGCGCGGCAGCAGGCTCGCCAGCTCCGCCACGCAGCCGCCGACATCGTAGAGCGTCCGGCAGCGGCGGCAGTGGAAGTGATGATGATGCGCGCGCCGCGTCGCTTCGTAGCACACCGGATGCCCGGCGACCTCGACGCTGACGACCGCCCGCGCCCGGCGCAGCTCGGCGAGCACGCGATAGACGGTGGCGATGCCGAGCCGCGGCACCTCGCGCTGCGCCCGCTGCAAAATGTCGTGCACGCTCAGCGGCCCCTCCGCGCGCTCGAGCACGGCCGCGATCGCGCGCCGCTGCGGGGTATCGCGGGTCTTCGGCATGCGTGGCACTATAGCGAGCGCGCGCGGCAGGCAGCGCCGGCGGGTCCGCCCCGCGCTTCCGCGTGCGCGCCGGGCGCTGTGCTGGCGCGATGCCCGAGCGCTGCGCCGCGCCGGCGCGCTCCCTGGTCCTCGACATCCACGATGGGCTGCACTGCGCCGCCTGCGTGCAGCGCCTGCGGCACGCGCTCGACGATGTCGCCGGCGCCGAGGTCGTCGCCGTCGACCTGATCGCGCGCCGCGTGCACCTGCGCCTGGCCGCCGGCATCGCCGACGAGGCGCTGCTCGAGCGCCTGCAGCGCGCCGGCTTCCGGGCCGCGCCGGCGAGCGCCGCCGCGGGCGGTTCGCAGATGCCGTCGTTGCGCCCGGCGCTGCTTGCCGGCTGCCTGGCGATCGTCGCCGCCGCTGCCGCGCTCGCCGCCCCCGATCAGCGGTGGTCGGGACCTCTGCAGCTGGCCGCCGGCGCGCTCGCCGCGCTTTGGCCGGGCCGCGGCCTCCTGCGCGCCGCCTGGCGCGCGCTGCGCCACGGACGGGCGGACATGGAGGTGCTGCTGGCGCTCGGCATCGGCGCCGCGCTGGCGCACGCCGCCAGCGGTCTGCTGCTCGGCTGGCCGCACCTCCATGCCGACAGCGCCGCCGCCATCGTCGCCTTCGCGCTGCTTGGGCGCGGCCTGGAGGCGCGGGCGCGAGCGCGCGCCCGCGCCGCGGTCCTGGCCGTCGCCGCTCCGCTGTCGGCTCGGCGGCTGACAGAGTCGGGCGAAGAGCTGGTCGACGGCGCCGCGCTGCGCCCCGGCGACCGCGTGCGCGTGCGCGCCGGCGAGCAGGTGCCGGCCGATGGCGTCATCGAGCGCGGCACGAGCGAGATCGACGAGGCCCTGCTCTCGGGCGAGGCGCTGCCGGTCGCCAAGGGCCCGGGAGACCGCGTTCACGCCGGCAGCCTCGCGGTGAACGGCGAGCTCGAGATCCGCGTCACCGCCGCCGCCCGCGACACCCGCCTCGCCCGCATCATCACGGCGATGGAGCGCGCCGCGCTCGCCCAGCTGCCGCTGGCGCGCCTCGCCGACCGGCTGGCGGCGATCTTCGTGCCGGCCGCGATCGCGCTCGCCGCGCTCGCCGCCCTGGCCTGGACGCTCGCCGGCGATCCGGCGCGCGGCTGGACGGCGGCGCTCAGCGTCCTGGTCATCGCCTGTCCCTGCGCCTTCGGCCTGGCGACGCCCGCGGCGCTGGCCGCCGCCATCGGCCGCGCGGCGCGTGGCGGCATCGTCGTCCGCGACGGCGCCGCGCTCGAAGCGCTGGCCGAGGTGCGCGCCGTCGTCCTCGACAAGACCGGCACCCTGACCACCGGCCGGCTGGCGCTGAACGCCTGCATCTGCGCCGCCGGCGAGGAGCCGGCACAGGTGCTGCGTCTCGCCGCGGCGGTGGAGCGCGGCGTCGTCCACCCGCTCGCCGCCGCCATCGTCCGCGCCGCCGGCGCCGAGCTGCCGCGCGCCGAGGCCGTGCAGGTCCTGCCAGGCCGCGGCGCGCTGGGCTGGGTCGAGGGCCGCTGCGTGCGGGTCGGAAGCCGGGACTGGTTGGCCGCGCAGGGCATCGCGGTTCCAGAGGCCGATCCCGCGGAGCCGGGCCTCCTCGTCCAGGTCGCGGTCGCCGAACGCTGGCTCGGCTGCCTGCGCCTGCGCGACGAAGTCCGTCCCGACGCGCCGGCGGCGATCGCCGGCTGCGCCGCGCTCGGGCTGGAAGTCGCGCTGGCCAGCGGCGATCGGCTGCCGGAATGCCGGCGCGTCGCCGACGCCGTCGGCATCGCCCGCGTCCATGCCGGCTGTTCGCCGGAGGACAAGGCCGCCGTCGTCGCGCAGCTGACAGCCGAGCGCGGGCCCTGCCTCGCCATCGGCGACGGCATCAACGACGCGCCGATGCTGGCGCGCGCCGCGGTCGGGGCGGCGGTCGCGGGCGGTGCCGACCTCGCAGCGCTCGCCGGCCAGCTCGTGCTTGATGCCCGGCGCCCGCTGTCCGCCGCGCTGCTCGCGATCGCCCTCGCGCGCGCGACGCGCCGGACGATCCTCATCAACTTCGTCTGGGCCGCTGGCTACAACCTGCTGGCGCTGCCGCTGGCGATGGCCGGCAGCATCGCCCCCGCCTGGGCGGCGGCGGCGATGGCGCTGTCCTCGCTCGCCGTCCTCGCCAACAGCCTGCGCCTCGCGCGCTGGCGGCCTCAGCTTGGCAGGATGCCGTGACGGCGCAGGGTGGCGAGCAGGGCGCTGCGTTTGGGCTCAGCGAGCGGCACCAGCGGCAGGCGGTAGGCCTCGCGGCAGAAGCCGAGCGCAGCGACCGCGCACTTCGCGGGAATCGGATTGGTGTCGCTGAACGCCGCCTTGGTCAGCTCGACCACCGTGCCGTGCAGGCGGCGCGCCTCGGCGAGGTCGCCGCGCGCCGCCGCGTCGCACAGGGCGCGGATCAGACGCGGCGCGAAGTTGGCGACGACGCTGATCACCCCGCGCGCGCCGAGCGCCATCATCGGGAAGGTCAGCCCGTCGTCGCCGGAGAGGACGCCGAGCCCGAGGCGCAGCTGCTCCCAGGTCTGATCGAGGTTGGCGGCGGCGTCCTTGATCGCATCGACGCCGCCGAGCGCCGCGACCCGCGCCGCGGTCTCCGGCAGCAGGTTGACGCCGGTGCGGCTCGGCACATTGTACAGCACCATCGGCAGCCGGCAGCACTCGCGCACCGCCTTGAAGTGCTGGAACATGCCTTCCTGATTCGGCTTGTTGTAGTACGGCGTGATCGTCAGGATGCCGTCGGCGCCGAGGCGCTCCGCCGCCTGCGCCAGGCTGATCGCCTCCTTCGTCGCGTTGGACCCCGCGCCGGCGATCACCGGCACCCGTCCCGCGACATGCTGCACGACCTCGCCGATGACGCGGTGCTGCTCCTCGTGCGTGAAGGTCGCGCTCTCGCCGGTGGTTCCGCAGGGCACGATGCCCTGGATGCCCTCGGCGATCAGCCAGTCGATGTGGCGCTTGAGCGCTGGGAAATCCACTGCCTCGCCATCGTAGGGCGTGACGATGGCGACGATGGCGCCGTGGAACGGCATGCGACCTCCGTGCGAAACGAGGACTCTACGCTGAGCCGCTGCGCGACAATCGCCAGCGGACCAGCAGCAGCTGGCCCGGAGCGGCATCGAGCTGCCAGCCGTCGCCGTCCCCGCTGAGCGGGCAGGGCGTCAGCAGGCGGCCGCGGGCATCGACCTGCCAGCACTCGCCGGCGCTGGGATCAGCGTGCGGCAGCAGCCAGGCGCGGGCACGCGCCCCGGCCTGCTCGGCGAGCAGCAACTCCCCATCCCAGCCGGCCGGCCGCGAGACCCAGAGCGGAGTCAGCGAACCGAGTTCGGCGAGGCGGAAGGGCCGCGGCACATCGAGCCCTGCCGGCAGCGGCCAGCCGCCGATCGTCAGGTGCTCGGCGAGCTGGCCGAGCGACAGCGCGCCGCGCGGACGCTGCGGGGCGGCGAGCGCCCAGCTGGCGTTCCGGCTGACGCGCACCCGCAGATGGCCGGCCTCGGCGCAGATCACCAGCGGACGGCCGGCGGCGATCGCCAGGCCCTTGCCGGCGGTGTCGGCGAGGTTGGCCCAGCGGACGCCGGGGGTCGGCGGCATCGGCGGGTTCCACGCATGCGCCGCCTGCGCCAGACGCCAGCGCGCGCCCTCCCCGGCCAGCAGCAGGTCGGCGGCGCGCTGCGCCGTCGCATGATCGATCCAGCAGGGCTGCGCTCCCGTCCAGCTGGCCTGCACGCGCAGGCAGTCCTCGTGCGCGTGCAGGCTGTAGATCAGCTCGAGCTCGCCGCGCGGGCTCTCGCGGCGCACGGCGAGCCGCGCGCGCACCGGTCCCTCCTCGAGCACCGCGATCCGCGCGGCGCCGGTCAGCGGCAGATCGTCATCGAGCGGCGCGCAGGCCGGTCCGGCGAGGTCGGCGAAGTTGCCATCCCAGCACAGGCGGACGATCTGCCCGAGCTGATCGAGCTCTGCGCGCACCCGTCCGTTGTCGATGACCGCGGGCGACACCTCCCAATGTGCGCCGGGCGCCGGCTCCTCGCAAGGCCGCAGCGTCGTGCCGGCCAGCGGCGACAGCGGCAGCTCGACCAGCCAGCGCCGCCCGCGCTCGTTTTCGATCAGCTGCACGGGATGCCGGGCGCCGCGGTCGTCGACCAGCGACCAGGGCGCGGGCTCGCCGAGCGCCGGAAACTCGATCAGGCAGCGCCGCGCCAGCGGCAAGGGGTTCCACACGCCGAGCCCCTCCTCCTGGTCATCGGCACGCGCGGCCGCGAGCTCGCTCAGGCTCGGCGCCGGCGGCAGCCGCGACCAGTCCTGGGCGACCAGCCACTCCCAGGCCGCGCCGGACCCGACGCCGACCGCGGCGCTGGCGTCCTGCAGACGCGCCAGCTCGAGGTGGCTGAGCAGCGCCGCGCTGTCGCCAGCCGCCGCGGCCACCGCCACCGGCAGCGCCCCGCAGTGCAGGACCGGCTCGGCGTCGTCAAGCACCGCCCCCGGAGCATGGAGCAGCACGCGGCTGCCGCCCGCCCCCTCCCAGCGGATGTAGGGAGCCGCCGGCACCTCCAGCGTCTGCACGCCGCCAAGGCGCAGGACATCGGGCAGCACATGGTTGCCAGCCGGCACGCGGGTCAGCTGCAGCGGACCCTGGCCGCGGCTCGCCACCCAGGACAGCAGCAGGCGCAGCGGCGGCAGGGCGCCATCCGGCAGCATCGGCAGCACCGCCGTCATGCATCGCATCCTGCGGCTGCGCTGCGCCTCCGCAAGCGGGTCGCGGTCCTCGGCTTGTCGCAGTCTGGAAGCGGCGAGCATGCGGCATGCGCCACACGCTGCACTTCGTCGGACAGATGGCGCGGCACTTCCGCCAGACGGGGGCCGTCGTCCCCAGCAGCAGCCGCCTTGGGCGTGCGATGGCGCTGGCCTTGGATCCCGTGCCCGAGGCAGCGGTGATCGTCGAGCTCGGGGCCGGCGGCGGCGCGGTGACCAGCGAGCTGCTCGCCCTGCACCCGCAGGCGCGCCTGATCGCCATCGAGAACAATCCCTCGTTCGCAGCCCGCCTGCGGCAGCGCCTGCCGCGCGTCGCGGTGGTCGAGGGCTGCGCCAGCGACCTGTCGCAGCACCTGGCGGAGCTCGGCATCGCGCGCCACCAGCTCCACGCCGTGGTCAGCGGCCTGCCCCTGCTCTCGCTGCCCGAGGCCCTGGTGCAGCAGCTGCTGGCCGCGCTGCGCAACACCCTGTTGCCAACACGGCTCTTCGTCCAGTTCACCTACAGCGGTCGCGCCTTCGGCCGCCTGCCCCTGCACGGTTTCCGCCTCGAGCGCCGCCAGCGCGTGTGGTGGAACCTGCCGCCGGCCGTCGTTTTGCGCTATGCGCGGCTCGCCGACGACGCCGGCTAGCGCCGCTGATCGAACCACGCCAGGAGGGCGCCGCCGAGCGCGAGCAGCGGGGCGCCGACGGCCAGCGCCAGGACCAGGATCTCCAGGCCGCGGTCGGAGATGTCGACCTGGAACCACTGCAGCTCGGCCTGCGGCACCTCGGGCGGCGGCTCGCGGTGGGCGAGCCAGCGGCAGGCCGCCGCGAGCAAGGTGCCATTGGCGTAGGCGGCCTGCGCGATGACGCTGTCGCTTGCCGCCTGCCGGCTGCCCCACACGACGAGGCGGGCGCCGCGCGCCGCGGCCGCCGCATCCGGCGCCGGCTCATAGCTCAGCGCCCAGGCCAGCCAGCGCGCCGGCGCCTGCTCGAGGCCGCGCGGCACGGCCAGCGGCTCGCCGCGCGCGCGCTCCCAGGCATCGCCGCGCAGCGTGGCCAGTAGCGGGATGGCCTCGAAGGGCGGCGTGCCCGCCGCCGCGACCGCGGAGGGCGGCAGCGCCTCGCAGGGCCCAGTGAAGGGCGACAGCAGCTGCAGGCCGGCGTCGAGCAGCGGCGCGGTCAGCGGATGCGCGGGGTGCAGATGCTCGCTGCCGCGCAGCAGCAGATTGTGGTGCGGCAGCTCGCGCTCGGCGCCCGCGACATGCCGGCTGAGACTCACCAGGTGCCGCGGCGGCAGGGTCGGCGGATCGGGCTCGAGCACGCTCTCCAGCCGCTGCTGCTCGACCAGGGCGAGCGGGGCGGCGCCAGCGATCAGCACCCCGCGCCGACGCAGCCAGGCGCCGAGGTCGCGCGGCGCCCGATCGTCGGCCAGCACCAGGAGGCCGCCGCCATCGCGCAGATGGGCTTCCAGGCGGCTCAGGGTCAGGGACCCGAGCGGGGCCGTCGGGCCGAGGACGGCGATGACATCGCGTGGCGGCGGCGGGGGCGCGGCGGCGTCGTAGCTGGCCACCTGGAAGCCGCTGGCGCGCAGCACCCCGGCCAGCTCGCGGCAGCCGTCGTCGCCCCGGGCATCGAGGCGCAGCTCGCCGTGGCCCTGCAGGATGTGGACGACGCTCGGCTCGGGGTCGGCGAGCTGCAGCAGGGCCCCTGCGAGGTCGCGCTGCAGCGTGATCCGGCTGCCGGCATGCAAGGCGATGCGTTGGGCGCGCGCGCCGCGCAGCACCCACAGCGCCGGCGCCCCGAGCGGACCGTGCCGGGCCTCGAGGTCGGCGATCTGCGGGCGATGGCGTTCGGGGTCGAGGCGCTGCCAGCGGCCGCGCGGCGCGATGCGCGCCGCGGCCTCCGCGAGGTCGGCGATCGCGGCAAAGCGCGCGGCCTCGCTGTCGCGCCAGACGCCGATCAGCTGCACGGTTTCCGTTTCGTGAGCGAGGATCCGGGACAGCGCCGGCGCCAGCGTGAAGCGGCGATCCGCCGACAGATCGAGCGCCAGGCCGCTGCGCTGCGCCGCGATCACCGCCAGCGCCAGGGCGGCGATGATCGCCAGGGCCGGGCCGCCGGCGAGGCCGGCGCGTCGCCACCACGGCAGGACGCTGCTCTGCCGCTGCGCGCGCAGTGCGCCCTCGGCGAGCAGCAGGCAGGCGCCCGCGCCGGCGAGGAACCACGCGACATCGGCGAGGGCCAGCCGTCCGGCGAGCAGCGGCGCGATGCGCTCGCCGAGCCCGAAGACGGCAGCGAGCGGGCCGAGCGGACCGTCGGCCCCGCCGACCCCGGCCAGCCACAGCACCGCGATGACCCCGAAGCTGAGGACGAAGGCCGCCACCGGCCCCTCGACGAGGGCGCCGATCCACACCCCGAGCGCGGCGAGGAAGGCCGAGAGGCAGAGCAGCCCGACATAGCAGGCGATGGCGTGCGGCAGCGAGACGGCGCTGATCACCGCCAGCGTCAGCGGCATGCCGAGCGTGGCGAGGATCAAGACGAGCAGCAGACCCCAGCTGGCGAGGAACTTGCCGAGCACGAGGTCGCGTTCGGCGAGCGGCAGGGTGAGCAGCAGCTGCCAGGTGCCCTGGGCGCGCTCGCTGGCCCAGGCATTCATCGTCGCCGCCGGCGCGAACAGCGCGAGGACCAGCGCCCCCCACCACAGGGCGTTGATGTACAAGGGCGAACTCAGCGCCCCGCTGCGGCCATGCACCTCCCACAGCGTCAGCGCGAAGGCTCCATGGACGACGGCGAGCCAGGCCGCGAGCATCAGCCACAGCAAGGGCGCTGCCGCTGCCGCCCGCAGATCGCGGCGCGCGATATGCCAGGCCTGCATGGACGGCTTGTACGCTGCCCGCGTGCCGCGCCAGCCGCGTCAGCCGCCGATGCCGGCGAGCACGCGCTGGATGTCGAGCAGGATGCGGATGCGGCCCTGGCTCTTGCCGAGCGCCGCGACCAGGCTCGTGTCGATCTGGAGGCCGTAGCTCGGCGGCGGCTCGGTGTCGCCCTCCTGGAAGGTCGCGACCTCGCGCACCCGGTCGGCGTAGAGGCCGACCGGGCCGCTCTGCCCGTCGACGACGATGATCACCTGGTGCGGATGCGGTTCGGCGGGCGGCAGGCCGAAGCGCGCGCGCATGCTGAGCACCGGAATCACTTTGCCGCGCAGGTTGATGACGCCCATCATGTGCGCCGGGGCCCCGGGCACCGGGGTGATCGGCAGCACGGCGATGATCTCGCGCACCGCCTGGATCGCGATGCCGTACTCCTCGTTGCCGACCTGGAAGGTGAGGAACTTGCCGGTGATGCTGGTCGCGGTCTCGCCCATCGTCGCCTCAGAACTTGCTGAGCTTCTCGCGGTTCTGATCCTCGTCGAAGGGGATCAGCTCGGCGCCGCTGGTGCGGGCTTCTTCGCGCACCGGGCCGAGATCGTGCTTGCCGGTCGCGCGCGGGCTGTTCTGCGTCGTCCGCTGCCCGCCGGCGCCGCCGGCGGACTGGGTCGCCCGCGCGCTGCTCTGCGTCGCCTGGGTCGCGCGCGCGGTGCCGGCGGCCGCTGGCCGCGCCGTCAGCTGCCGTCCGACGGTCGCGGAGGACTCGGCGCTGGTGCCGCGCACCAGGGCCTCGAGCTGCCGCACCAGCTGTTCGAGGGCCTGCGACTGCGCCGCCAGTTCCTCGCCGACCGCGCTGTTCTCCTCGGCCGCTGCCGCCGTCGACTGCGTCGTCTGGTCCATCTGCCGCACCGCGGTCGCGATCTGGTCGATGCCGGTCGCGATCTCCTTGGCGCCGTGCGCGACTTCGTTGGC
>JANWWU010000074.1 GCA_025055595.1 Planctomycetota bacterium
GCGCTGTCGCGGCGGCTGACGCAGCAGCGAACATCGAGCTCGCGCGTTGACACGCGCCGGGTTCCTGCTCTAATCCCTCCCAAGCGGCGCGTCGCGCTGCGCTCGCATTTATCATCCGGGAGGAACGCATGGAGCCTGCGCTGTACATCATCATCGGGGCGCTCATCGGCGGGATCGTCGGCTGGCTGCTTGCCGCCGCCCGCGTCAGACAGGCGTTGACCGCCAAGGTCGCCGAGTCTGAGCAGCGCGCGCAGGTGGCGGAAAGCCGCATGGTCGGCCTGGAAGCGACACTGACAGATGTGCGGAGCCAGCTGCAGAAGGCTGTAGAAGACGGCGCTGCTGTGCGGGAGCGGTTCTTGACCGAGACGAATGCGAAGGTGAAAGCCGAGACACAGCTCCAGGAGATCCAGCAGCGACTGCTCAAGGATCAGCAGCTCTTCCAGCAGAATATCCAGGATTTGCGCACGCAGCTCGAGAAATCTCTGGCCGATGTCGAAGACTTGCGCCGGGAGCTGCTGGCGGCCAACAGCGCCAAGGTCAGAGCAGAAAGCCAATTGCAGGAAAACCTGCAGCGGCAAGCAGAAGAAAAACGCTTGTTTGAGAAGCACCTCGGCGAGCTGCGAAGTCAAATGCAGCAGACCGTCGAGGAGAGCGCGCAGTTGCGGAAGCAGCTGCTCGAAGAGGCCAACGCCCGGGTGAAAGCCGAGGCGCAACTGGTCGAGGCCCTGCAGCGCCTTGCCGAAGAGAAGAAGCTGCTTGAGGACAGCAAGACAGCGCTGACCGACACCTTCAAGGCCCTGGCCGGCGACTCGCTCAATGCCGCGACCGCGGCCTTCCTGCGGCTGGCCCAGGAGACCTTCGACAAGGCGCTGACCGAGGCGAAAGGCGATCTCGGCAAGCGCCACGAAGCGATCCAAGGTTTGGTCAAGCCCCTGTCCGAGGCGCTCGCCAAGTTCGACGAGCAGGTTCGCCAGATCGAGAAGCAGCGCCAGGAGGCCTACGCCAGCCTCGCCGAGCAGGTCAAGCAGCTCTCGAGCGGCCAGCAGCAGCTGCAGAAAGAGACCGCGAACCTCGTCACCGCGCTGCGCAGGCCCCAGGTCCGCGGCCGCTGGGGCGAGCTGACGCTCAGGCGGGTCGTCGAGCTGGCCGGGATGTCCGAGCACTGCGACTTCGTCGAGCAGGCGACGGCGAGCAGCGAGGAAGGCCGCGTGCGCCCCGACCTCCTCGTCCGCCTGCCCGCCGGGCGCGAGATCATCGTCGACGCCAAGGTGCCGCTCGAGGCCTACCTGGAAGCCGCCGCTGCCGACTCCGAGGAGGCGCGCCAGGCCGCCTTGGCGCGGCACGCCGCGCAGGTCCGCGACCACATGCAGAGCCTCGCCTCCAAGGCCTACTGGAGCCAGTTCGACAAGGCCCCCGAGATCGTCGTCATGTTCATCCCCGGGGAGTCCTTCTTCAGCGCCGCGCTCGAAGCCGACGCCAGCCTGCTCGAAGACGGCATGCAGCAGCGCGTCGTCCTCGCCACCCCGACGACGCTGATCGCCCTCCTGCGCGCCGTCGCCTACGGCTGGCGCCAGCAGCAGATCGCGCAGAACGCGCAGGAGATCAGCAACCTCGGCAAACAGCTCTACGAGCGCATGCGCACCCTCGCCGAGTCGCTCGACGGCATCGGCAAGAACCTCGAGAAGGCGACCGAGTCCTACAACAAGGCCGTCGGCTCCCTGGAGGGCCGCGTCCTGCCTGCCGCCCGCCGCTTCAAGGAGCTCGGCGTGACGACAGCCGACGACAAAGACATTCCCACCCTCACGCCGCTCGAAAAGAAGCCCCGCGCCCTCAGCGCACCTGAAGCGCGCGGCGAAACCAGCACCTAGAAGGTCCCGCCTTCGGAGAGCGTCGCGCGTGGCTCGTTCGCCGCTCCGTGGGCGGAGAGCACGAGCAGGTCGTCGCGGTGAATGGCGGCCTTCGGCAGGGGGTGGCCAAGGAGGGCGGCGGCGCGGTCGCTGCGCAGGCCGCAGATCTTGGCGAGTTCGTCGGCAGGGATGCCGGCGAGGCCGCGGGCGATCTCCAGGCCGTCGGGGGCGATGACGGCGACGGTGTCGCCGACATGGAAGTGGCCGTCGACGCGGGTGATGCCGGCGGGCAGGAGGCTGGAGCCGCGCTGCAGGATGGCCTGGGCGGCGCCGGCATCGATGTGCACGCGGCCCTTGACGCGACGCGCCAGCGCCAGCCAGCGGCGGCGGGCATCGACGCGGCGGCCGCGCGCGAGGACGCGGGTGCCGATGTCTTCGCCGGCGAGCGCGCGCGTGATCACCCGGGGAGTGCGAGCGGCGGCGATCACGGTCGGCACCCCGCTGGCGGCAGCGAGCCGAGCTCCCTCGACCTTGGAGCGCATGCCCCCCCGGCCTTTGGCGCCGGCGCCACCGGCGGCAGCGAGGATGCTGGCGGTGATCGCGGGGATCAGTGGAATGCGTCGCGCCTGGGGGTCCTGGCGGGGATCGCGGTCATAGACCCCGTCGATGTCGGTGAGCAGGATCAGCTGGGCAGCCGCGAACTGGCTGGCGACCAGGGCGGCGAGGTGATCGTTGTCGCCGACCGTCAGCTCGCGGGTGGCGATCGGATCGTTCTCGTTGATCACCGGGATGGCGCCGAAGGCGAAGAGCGCGCGCACGGTGGCGAAGAGGTTGTGGTTGCGCTCGCGCTCGGCGAAGTCGCCGTGGGTCAGCAGCAGCTGGGCGGCGACCAGGCCGTGTGCGGCCAGCGCCTGCTCCCAGGCATGGCTGAGGCCGATCTGGCCGATCGCGGCGAGGGCCTGCCGCTCGGGCAGGCCGGGGGGACGGGAACTCAGGCCGAGGCGGGCGACCCCGCTGGCGACGGCGCCGCTCGAGACGATCACCGGTCGCCAGTGCTGGCGCACGGCGTCAGCGATCTGCCCGGCGAGCTCGTGGAGGAAGGCGGCGTCGAGCCGCTGGTCGGGGCCGAGCAGGGCGTTGCTGCCGATCTTGATCACGCAGAGCCGTTCACGCATCGCGGACCTCGCGCTGGCCGAACAGGCGGGTGACGAGGATGCCGATCTCGTAGAGGCCGTAGGTCGGGATCATCAGGACGAGCATGATGAAGGGGTCTCCGGGACCGATCAAGGCGGCGACGATGGTCGCGAGCATGAAGGCCGGCTTGCGCCAGCGCGCAAAGCCTGCGGCGCCGACGAAGCCGAGTCGCGCGAGGACCAGCATCGCCCAGGGGATGTCGAAGAGCACGCCGAACACCAGGGTGTAGAGCAGGAAGTCGTGCCAGTACGCCTGCAGGCGGAGGTCGAAGCTGGCGACCGGGTCCTGCGCCGTCCAGTCGATGAACCAGGCGTAGATGTACGGCATGCCGAAGAAGTAGCCGAAGATGCCGCCAGCGTAGAAGAGGATGATGGCGAGCGGGACCAGGATGAAGGCCAGACGGCGCTCGCGGGCGGTGAGGCCGACGGCCGCGAAAGCATAGAGCTGCCACGCGAGCAGGGGAATGACGACGGCGAAAGCCGCCCACATCGCCAGCGAGACGGCGACCCCCATGCTCTCGCCGAGGCTGAAGGTCTTCAGCAGACGGTGGGGATCTTCAGGGGGGACGAGGATGCCGGCGCGGGCGGCGACCTCCGGACCGGCGATCGCGATCGCGCGCTGCAGCGGCCAGACGAAGAGCCGTTTCAGCTGGTCCTGGAAAGCGAAGGCGATGATGAAGACGGCGGCCCAGGCGACGAGCGGCCACAGCAAGCGGCGGCGCAGCTCATCGAGGTGCTCGCCGAGCGGCATCGGGACATCGGGACGCGGCACCATTCACTGGACGGCATGCACGGCGCCGGCGAGCTGCGCCGCGCGCTCGGCGACGAGGCGCACGAGTCCGGGTTCGCGGCCGTGCTGCTCGATCAGCCGCACGAGGTGGCTGCCGACGACGACACCATCGCCGAAGCGCGCGGCGGTGGCCGCCTGTTCCGGGGTGGAGATCCCGAAACCGATGCACACCGGGATGTCGGCGGCCTGCTTCAGGGCCGCGACCTTCTCGGGCAGGTCCGGCGGCAGCTGGTCGCGTTCGCCCGTCACCCCCAGGCGGCAGATGTAGTAGAGGAAGCCGCGCGTCCGCTGGGCGAGGAAGCGGGCGCGCCGGGAGGGGGTGGTGGGAGCAGCGAGGCACACCGTCGCCAGGCCGTGGGCGAGGAAGCGCTCCAGCAGGGAGGGGTCTTCTTCCGGTGGCAGGTCGAGCAGCAGGACGCCGTCGGCCCCGGCCTGGGCGGCGGCGCCGGCGAAGGCGTCGACGCCGTAGGCCAGGACGGGGTTGAGATAGGTGAACAGCAAGAGGGGGAGTTGGCTGCGCTCGCGGATGCGCCGCACGGCGTCGATCACCGCGCGGGGGGTGGTACCGGCAGCGAGCGCGCGGCCGTGGCTGGCCTGGATGGCGACGCCATCGGCCATCGGGTCGCTGAAGGGGATGCCGAGCTCGAGGACATCGACGCCGGCGGCATCGAGGGCGCAGGCGAGCTCGATCGTCGTCGGCAGATCGGGGTCGCCGGCGGTCAGGTAAGCGATGAAGCTGCGGCGGCCCTGGGCACGGTTGTCGGCCAGGCGGCGCGCGATGCGGTTGCCGCTGCCCGGCGCAGTCATCGCATGGCCCCCTCGAGGCGGGCGACCTCTGCGACATCCTTGTCGCCGCGCCCGCTGAGGTTGACGATGATCGCGGCCTCGGCGGGCAGGCGGGCGGCGACCTCGTCGAGCACGCCGAGGGCGTGGCTGCTCTCCAGGGCGGGGATGATCCCTTCGCACTCGGCCAGGCGGTGGAAGGCGCGCAGGGCCGCGGCATCGCTGCAGTGCAGGTACTCGGCGCGGCCCTGGTCGCGCAGCCAGGCGTGCTCGGGGCCGACCGCGGCGTAGTCGAGCCCGGCGCTGACCGAGTGGGTGCCGAGGATCTGACCGTGCTCGTCCTGCAGGATCCAGGTGGCGGCGCCCTGGAAGACCCCGGGCTTGCCGCCGGCGAAGCGCGCGGCGTGCTCGCCGGGCTGCAGGCTGCGGCCCCCGGCTTCGACGCCGAAGAAGCGCACTTCGGGATCGTGGCGGAAGGCGTGGAAGAGGCCGATCGCGTTCGAGCCGCCGCCGACGCAGGCGAGCAGGGCCGCCGGCAGCCGGCCCTCGGCGGCGAGGATCTGACGGCGCGCCTCGCGCCCGATCACCGACTGGAACTCCCGGCACATCACCGGGAAGGGGTGCGGGCCGTAGGCGGTGCCGAGGCAGTAGTGGGTGTCGGTCACATGCGTCACCCAGTCGCGCAGGGCCTCGTTGACCGCGTCCTTCAGGGTGCGCGTCCCGCTGTCGACCCCGACCACCTCGGCGCCGAGCAGGCGCATCCGGTAGACATTGACTGCCTGGCGGCGCATGTCTTCGGTGCCCATATAGATGCGACAGCGCAGGCCGAGCAGGGCGCTGGCGGTGGCGGTGGCGACGCCGTGCTGGCCGGCGCCGGTCTCGGCGATGATCCGCTGCTTGCCGAGCCGCTTGGCGAGCAGCACCTGGCCGAGCGCATTGTTGATCTTGTGCGCCCCGGTGTGGCAGAGGTCCTCGCGCTTGAGCCAGATCCGGCGCCCGGTCTCGGCCGAGAGCCGGGCGGCGAAGGTCAGCGGCGTCGGCCGGCCGACGAAGTCGGCGAGCAGGCGACGGTACTCGCGGCGAAATCCCGGATCACGCCAGGCGCGGCGGAAGCCCTGGTCCAGCTCTTCGAGCGCCGGGATCAAGGTCTCCGGGACATAGCGGCCGCCGTAGGGCCCGAAGCGGCCGGCGGCATCGGGCACGCGCGCCGAGGCGGTGGGCATCCGCGCATCGTCCCGCCGAAGCGGGGCCTGCAAGGCGTGGTACGCCAGCGCTCGCGCGCACACTGCGCCCATGCACGCGCCGCGGGTCCGCGGGGTCTACCACCTCCACACCTACCGCTGCCGTCATGCCCGCGGCGACGCCGTGCACTACGCGCAGGAGGCGCGCGCCGCCGGCCTGCAGCGGATCGGCGTCGCCGACCACACGCCGCTGCCGGACGGGCGCTGGCCGACGGTGCGCATGCAGCTTGCAGAGCTGGCGGACTACGAAGCGGCGGTCGAGAGCGCGCGCGCCGCCGTTCCGGAGCTCGAGATCCTGCTCGGCATGGAGTGCGAGATCGAGCCGGCGTATTTCGGCTGGTACCGCGACACCTTCCTGGCGCGCGGCTATAACTACCTGATCGGCAGCGTGCACTTCGTCACGGTCGGCGACGAGGAGCTCAGCGCCTTCGGCGCCTGCCGCAGTGTCGAGGCGCTCGTGCAGTGGGTGCAGCGCATCCGCCAGGCCTGCGAGAGCGGGCTCTTCGCCTTCATCGCGCACCCCGACAACATCGCCTGCGGCGACCCCGCGGCCTGGACCCCGGAGGTGGCGGCGGCGACCCGCGAAGTCTGCGCGATCGCGGCCGCGCACGGCATGCCCCTCGAGCTCAACGCCCTCGGTCTGATGGAGGGGCGCGGCTACCCGTGGCGGCCGTTCTGGGAGCTCGCGGCGGAGGCCGGCTGCCACGCCGTGCTGTCGACCGATGCCCACCGTCCGCAGCACACCGCGCGCGGGCTGTCGCAGATCGCCGATCTCGCCGCCGAACTCGGCCTGCGCGTCGTCGAGCCGCTCACAGCAGATCGCCGCGGCCCTGACGGCGCAGGACCTCGACCGCATCCTTGACCGCCTGCGCCTCGCCGCGCGGGATGACGAGCACGGCATCGCGGGTGGCGACGACGCTCAGCCCCTGGCAGCGGACGGCGACGAGGTCCGGGGCGTCTGCGGCGGCGATCAGCAGGCAGTCGCGGCTGTCGATCGCCAGCGCTCGGCCGCGCGTGCGGCAGCCGGCGCTGTCTGCCGGCAGGTGCTCGTAGAGCGCGTCCCAGCTGCCGACATCGTCCCAGGCGAAGGCGGCGTCGACCGCGATGATGCCCTCGGCGCGCTCCATCAGCGCATAGTCGATCGAGATCCGCGGCAGCCGCTCGTAGGCCACAGCGAGCGCCGCCTCGCCGGCGGCGACGGCGGGGCGCAGGGTCTCGACGATCTCCGGACAGTGGCGGGCGAGCGCGGCCAGCAGCGTCGGCAGCGACCAGGCGAAGATGCCGGCGTTCCAGCGATAGACGCCGCTGGCCAAATACTGCTCGGCGCGGGCGCGGTCCGGCTTCTCGACGAAGCGCGCGACCCGCCACGCCTGGCAGCCGTGCTCGTCCGGCAAGGGCTCGGCGAGCTGCAGGTAGCCGTAGCCGGTCGCGGGGTGGGTCGGCCGGATGCCGACCGTCACCAGCTGTCCGCGGGCAGCCCAGGCGAGCGCCGCGCGCAGCGTGCGCTGGAAGCCGTCGACCGGACTGATCACGTGATCGGCCGGCAGCATGACCAGCGAGGCCGCGGGATCGCGAGCCGCCAGGTGCAGGGCGGCGAGGGCCACGCAGGGCGCGGTGTCGCGCCCCAGCGGTTCGGCGAGGACCTGTTCGGCGCCGAGCATCGGCAGCTCGCGCCGCGTCGCCTCGGCGAGCGTCGCCGTCGTCACCACCAGGATGCGCTCGGGAGGAAACAGCGGCTGCAGGCGGGCGACCGTCGCCGCCAGCATCGTCGAGGGACCGAGGATCGCCGTCAGCTGCTTGGGGCGCGCGGCGCGCGACAGCGGCCAGAAGCGCGTTCCCGAGCCGCCGGCCATGATGACGGCGTAGGCGGTCATCGCCGCGACTCCCCGCCCTCGCGCGCCGCCATCATCAGCGCAGCACCAGCCAGAGGCCGGCGCCGAGGGCGAGCAGCGCCGCGGCGACGCGCCAGCCGACCCACCAGGCGAAGAGCGCGGGACGGGCGAAGGTCGCGCTCGGATCATGCGCGCTGGCGCCGGCGAGGTAGGCGGCGCGCTCGCGCAGCGCGCGGCGGACGATCCACAGTTTGACCAGCGCGAAGACGATGAAGACGAGGCCGACGGTGTGCAGCGCGGTCACGGTGCGAGTTCCTGGGCCGCGGCGACGATGCCGTCGACGCCGATGCCGTGCTTGCGGTACAGCTCGTCGGCGGTGTAGGCGCTCTGCCCGAACTCGCCGCGGACGCCGAGGCAGCGCACGCGCGGCGCGCAGCCCTGGGCGGCCAGCCGCGCGACCAGCAGCTCGCCGGCCCCGCCCGTGACCTGGTGATCGTCGACGGTGAGCAGGGCCCCGCCCATGCGGGCGAGCGCGGCGGCATGGGTCGCGACATCGGGCTGGTTGGGCGTCGCGTTGTTGAGCACCAGGCAGCGGCGCCCCCGCTCCTCGAGGCGGCGCGCAGCCTGCACGGCCTGCCAGACCATCGAGCCGCAGGCGCTGATCACCACTCCCGGCCCCTCGTCGCGGCCGGCGACGCGCATCGCCTGGCCCCAGGCGTAGGACGCGCCCTCGGGCCGCAGCGAAATCGGGAAGTTCTCGCGGCCGCAGAAGAAGACGACGCTCTCCGGGATCTGGCCGGCGCGGCGGCCGGCGACGAAGCGGCGGATCGCCTCCGCCATCGCCCACTCCGCTTCCTCGGCGCTGGCCGGGCAGTAGAGGACGGTGTGCGGGATCGCCGCGGTCATCGCGATGTACATCAGCGCCTGATGGCTGGCGCCGTCGGCGGCGTCCTGGAAGCCGGTGTGGCTGTAGACCGCGATCACCGGGGCCTGGCTGAGGTTGGCCATGATCAGCGGCAGGAGGCCCTTGGTGACGCCGAACTGCGCGAAGGTGTCGACGACCGGGACATAGCCCTGCTTGGAGAAGCCGGCGGCGACCGAAACCATGTTGGCCTCGGCGACGCCGACCTCGAACGACAGCTGCGGGAACGCCGAGCGGAAGGGCGCGACGCCGGTCGAGCCCTGGAGGTCGGCGCTGATCGAGACCAGCGGCAGGCCCTCTTTGGCCGCGGCGATCATCGCTTTGGCGAAGCCGGCCTGGATCTTGTCGGTCTTCAGCGCGCTCGCCGGCTTCGCCGCCGCCTTCTCGAGCTTGGCCTTGGCCACGGCCTCGAGGTCGGCGAGCCAGCGCGCGAACTCCTCGGGGAGCGGTCGCCCGCCGGCGATCTCCTCGACGAAGGCGCGCAGCTTGCCGCTGGCGGCATCGGCCGCCGACAGCGGGTAGCCATGGCCGCCGCTTGCGCTCTTCATCGTGCTGGCGACGCCGAAGCCCTTGATCGTGGTCGCCCACAGCGCGACGGGGTGCAGGGGATCGGCGGCGGCGCGCGCCAGCGCCTCTTCGACCGCGCTGAAGGCCGCCTGCAGGTCGTTGCCCTGCTCGCAGCGGACGATCGTCCAGCCCTGGGCGGCGAGCGAGCGGAAGTAGGGAGCCTGGGCGAAGGCGTCGGCGTCGCAGCGGCCGCTCAGCTTGGTGTTGTTGTCCGAGATCACCATGACGAAGGGCGCCAGCAGCCCCTTGGCGGCCAGACCGGGGATCGCTGACACCGCCTCCTTGGCCTCGCCCTCGTAGAGCGCGCCGTCGGAGATGACGCAGATCGTCGTCCGCGCGCGGTCGGCCAGGCGATCGGCCATCGCCAGGCCCTGCGCGACGCCGAGGCCGCTGCCCAGCGGGCCGTTCGAGATCATCACCGCCTCGGGGAAGAGGTGCGCTTCGCCGTGGCCGGTCAGGCGGCTGTCGAGCGAGCGGAAGCGCCGCAACTCAGCGATGCTCAGGTCGGCGAAGCCGTAGTTGGCGCGCAGCGCATACAGGCCGTTCTCGGTGTGGCCGGCGTCGTTGACGAAGTTGTAGGACTGGTGCCAGGGATCGGCGAGGAACATCAGCCCGTGGATCGCGCTCATCAGCTCGGCGAGCGCCGCCGGTCCGCCCCAGTGGCAGGCCGAGCCGCCGAGCACCGCGTCCATGTCCATCAGCGCCACCATCAGGCGCGTCGCCACCGGACAGGCGACGGTCAGCTCGCTGCCATCGCGCCGGCGCACGCGCGCGCCGTAGCGCGGCGCGCCCGGCGGGTTGCCGGCCAGGGGATTGGGGTAGGGCAGGCCGGGGCGATGACGGTCCTTGGGATCGACGGCAGCAGCGGGTGCGAGTTCGACGCCCATGGCAGCTTCCTTATGAAGCCGATCATCCTGTCGCGCCGCCGCGACGGACAAGGCGCAGGCAACGCGCGGCGTGCGCGCTTGCCGGCGCTCGAGCGGCAGGATAGAATGCAGTTGGCACCTGCTGCGTACGATACCCCGGCCGGATCCCCCTGGCCTTTCTCGTCATGCAGGGTGAACCTCCCGCCCGGCCGTGGTCGTGCGGGGGCTCCCTATCCTGGACTGCCTGTCCAGGGATGCCCGCTGGGACCGGCGCGAGCGGATGCCGTTCTTCCGATGGCCCGGTGCGCGCGCACCGGGCTATTGTTTTGGTTCGCTGCGAATCAGCGAACGGAGGGCCAGCGTCGAGGCGCGCAGCCGGAACTCGCTGTCGCCGGCGACGAACGACAGCGCGATCCCGTCGACGGCGAGCAGGTCGCCGACGAGCGCGGCCTCGCCGAGGAGCAGCGCGTCGCGGTCGGACTCGCCGATGGCGATCGCCCGCTCCGGACCCTCGCCGAGGCGCAGCGTCAGCGTGCTGCCGGGCGCCGGCCACGGCAGATCGCGCTGACGGCGCTGGAGCGTCACCCGCCAAGAGCCATCGCTGTCGCCGGCGATCGCCAAGCGATAGCCGCTGTCGCCGCGTTCGCTGCGCAGCGGGGTGCTCGCCTGCAGTCGCCGCACGGTTTCGCCGCTGCCGCTGACCGCCCAGGTCCAGCCCTGATTCAGGCCCCGGTCGCCGAGGTCGGGAATCAGCTCCAGGCGCGGCGACGGCGGCGACTCGCGGGAGGCCAGGGCGGACAGGACGGCGCGCGCGGCGCCAGCCTCCGGCTCGGCGGCCAGCGCGGGATTCTCCACTGCTGTCGTCGCGGGGGCAGCGGACTGCGCCGCGGGCGGTTCGACCGTGGCCAAGGCGATGGCGACGATCGCGACGAGCGCCACGCAGAGGGCGCCGAGCGCGACTGCAAGCCAGGTCCAGAGCCGCCGCTGGCGGCCGGCGTGCGTCTCGCTGGTCAGCTCGCGCTGACGCGCGATCGCTTCCTGCACCGCGGCCACGGGGACGCGCTGGACCGCGTCGGTCGCCGGCGAGGGTGACGATGTGCCAGCGGGTGCCATACCGCAAGTATCCGGCGCTTGCGCGGCGAGGAAAGCGCCGACCCGCTTCATCGAACGCTCGCCGATTCCTCATCCATTCTGCATCGCGCCGCCGGGAGCTTGTGCGCTTGCGGCCGCTGGCAGCATGCCGCCCCATGACCGCGCTCGAGCCCTTGATGCGGCGCAACTTTCTCGAGTACGCCAGCTACGTGGTGGTCGATCGCGCGATTCCCGATCTGCGCGATGGCTGCAAGCCGGTGCAGCGCCGCCTCCTGCACACGCTGTGGGAGATGGACGACGGCAAGTTCATCAAGGTCGCCAATGTCATCGGCGAGACGATGAAGCTGCATCCCCATGGCGACGCTTCGATCGGCGAAGCCCTCGTCGTGCTCGCCAACAAGGGGCGCTGCCCGAGCGATCCCGACCTCGGCTACTTCATCGAGCGGCAGGGGAACTTCGGCAACCTGCTGACCGGCGACGCCGCGGCGGCCCCGCGCTACATCGAGTGCCGCCTGACCGAGCTGGCGCGCGAGACGCTATTCAATCCCGCGCTGACCAGGATGGTGCCGAGCTACGACGGCCGCAAGGAGGAGCCGGAGGCGCTGCCGGCCAAGCTGCCGGTCGCGCTGCTGCTCGGCACCGAGGGCATCGCGGTCGGCATGGCGACCAGCATTCTGCCGCACAACCTCGCCGAGCTGCTCAAGGCGCAGATCGCCGTCTTGCGCGGCGAGCGCTTCCGGCTCTATCCCGACTTCCCGCAGGGCGGGATCATGGACGCCTCGGAGTACGACGACGGACGCGGCCGCGTCCGGGTGCGCGCGCGGATCGAGGCCGAGGGCGACAAGCGCGTGGTGATCCGCGAGATCCCGCCGACGACGACGGTCGACACGCTGATCGCCTCGATTGAGGAGGCGGCCGAGAAGGGCAAGGTCAAGATCAGCGAGATCGTCGACCGCACGGCGGCCGAGGTCGAGATCGTGCTGTCGCTGCCGCGCGGGGTGCATGCCGACGAGGTGATCCCGCAGCTGTATGCCTACACCCTGTGCGAGGTGTCGGTGGCGTCGAACATCGTCGTCATCCGCGACGACAAGCCGGCGGAGATGACGGCGAGCGAGGTGCTGCGCGCCTGCACCGAGCGGCTGGTGGCCTTGACCCGCGCCGAGCTCGAGCACCAGCGCCGCGAGCTCGAGGCGCGTCGCCACGCCCTGACCCTCGAGCGCATCTTCATCGAACGGCGCGTCTACAAACGGATCGAGGAGGAGAAGACGGCAGAGGCGGTGCGCGCCGCGGTGCGCAGCGGGCTGGAGCCGTATCGCCGCGAGTTCGTCCGCGAGCTGACCGAGGACGACATCGCGCGCCTGCTCGAGATCCCGATCAAGCGCATCAGCGCCTACGACATCGCGCAGAACCGCCGGCAGCTGGCCGAAGTCGAGGACGGGATCCGCGCGATCGACGGCAAGCTCGCCGATCTCACCGGCACCTGCATCGCTTGGCTTGAGCGGATGCTCGACAAATACGGCAAGCTGTTCCCGCGCCGCACCAAGATCAAGGGCTTCGAGGCGATCGACAAGAAGGCCGTCGCCAACGCCAACCTGCGCGTCGGCTACGACCCCGAGAGCGGCTTCCTCGGCACCGCGGTCAAGGGCGGCGAGCGCGAGCTGAAGGTCAGCGAATACGACAAGCTGATCGCGATCACTCAGGACGGCGTCTATCGCATCATGAGTCCGCCGGAGAAGACGCTGATCGAGGGCAAGCTCGTCCATCTCGATCGCTTCGACGACGAGCAGGGCCTGACGCTGACCCTGATCTACCGCGACGAGGAACGCCGCCCCTGGGGCAAGGTGACGACGATCAGCTCCTACATCAAAGACAAGGAGTACGAGCTGATCAAGGGCCGCGCCGGCCGCATCGAGTGGCTCGGCGTCGGCCGCGGTGGCATCGCCACGCTGCACTTCGTGCCGGCCAAGGGGCAGCGCATCCACGAGCTCGTCGTCGATCTCGCGACGCTCGAACCCTGCGGGGTCGCCGCGCGCGGCAGCAAGCTCGCCGACAAGCCGGTGCAGCGCGTCGTCGTCTCGCGTCCGGCTCCCGAAGCGCCGAGCGATGGCTGAGGCGGGGATTCCCGCCACGCCGCGCGCGCTGCTCGCGCTGGCCCTGCCGCTGGCGGCGAGCAGCGCGCTCGGCTTCTTCATGCATTTCGTCAATCGCACCGTGCTCTCGTGGCACAGCCCGGAGGCGCTGGCGGCAGCGCTGCCGGCCGGGGTGCTGGCATGGACCGTGCAGGGCGCCTTCTTCGTCGCCGCCGGCTTCGTCGGCGTCTTCGTCGCCCAGCACACGGCGGCTGGCGAGCGCCGCGAGGCGGGGGCCATGCTGTGGCCGGCGCTGGCGCTGGCCGGCATCGCGGCGCTGGTCGGCCTGGCCCTGATCCCGGCCAGGCATGCGCTGGCCGGCCTGTTCGGCGCCGAGCCGGCAGTGCACGCCGGGATCGCCGAGCTGCTCGGCTGGCTGCTCGCCGAGACCGGTCCGATGACCGCGGCCTCGGCGATCGCCGGCTTCTGCGGCGGCCTCGGCCGTACGCGGCGGGTGTTCGCGATGTCGCTCTTCGGCGCCCTGCTGTGCGTGGCGCTCAACCGTTGGCTGGTGCTCGGCGGTCTCGGCGTGCCGGCACTCGGCGTGACGGGCGCCGGCATCGCGACGCTGAGCACCGCGGTGATCGTGCTGCTGCTGTGGCTGTGGTGGGTCTTCTCGCCGGCGGTCGCCACCGCATACGCGACCTGGCAGCAGCGCAACCTCGATCGCGCGCGGCTGCGCCGCTTCTTCGCCTTCGCGCTGCCGCGCGGCGCGACCGAGGTGCTGGAGATGCTCGCCTTCGTCGCCTTCACCGCGGTGCTGACCCGGCTCGGCACCCTGCCGCTGGCGGCGAGCAATCTCGCCTTCAACAGCTACCTGATGGCGATGATTCCGGTGATCGGCTTCAGCCAGGGGGTCAGCATCGCGGTCGGGCGCGCGCTCGGCGCCGAGCGCGTCGACCTCGCGCGGCAGGCGGTGCGCAGCGCGTTGTGGCTGCTTGCGCCCTACGCCGCGCTGCTGAGCGCCGCCTTCGCGCTGCTGCCGCAGCTGGTCCTGGCGCCGGCGCGGCACGACGACGCCGCGCTGTGGCAGGCGCAGCTGACGCTCGCCGGGCCGGTGATGCAGCTGCTGGCGATCGCGCTGCCCTGCGAGATGGCGCACTGGGTGTGGCGCGCCGCGGTGCACGGCGCGGGCGACACCCGCGTCCCCCTGCTGCTGCTGGTCGGGGCCGCGGTCGTCTTCCTCGCGCTGCCGGCCTGGCTGACGATGCCGTGGTGCGAGGACGGTGCGCAGGGGCTCGTCGCCTGCTATGCCTGGTTCGCGCTCTATGCGCTGGCGATCGGCTGGGCGATGCGGCTACGCTACCGCCTCGGGCCGTGGGCGAGCATGCGCGTGCGCGGCTGAAGGCTGCGCTCCGGCATTCCGTCATGCGCCTGCGCCTTAGGATGTCGGCATGCTGCGCGTCATCGTCCGCTTCTTGATCGCGGTCGCGCTGGCTGCCGGCCTCGGACCGCTGTGCTGGCTGGTCCTCGAGTGGGCGGCGCGCGGCCTGGCCTGGCCGCTGCCGGACACGATCGCGACCCTGGGCGGCGCGGCACTGGGGCTGCTGCTGGCGCTGTGGCGCCGGCCGAACTGGTTCTTCCACACCTGGCTGCATGAGCATGCGCACCTGATCGTCTATGTCCTGCTGCATTGGCGCACGCCGACTGGCTTGCGGGTGACCGATGGCCGGGGCGGGGCGCTCGAGCACTTCGAGACCGATGCGGTTCGCGCGACGCTCGTACAGATCGCGCCCTACACCCTGCCGCTGCTGCTCCTGCCCGTGCTCGCGCTGCGCCACTACGGGGTGGTGGAGCCCGGACCGGCGCGCCAGGTGATGTCGGCGCTCGTCGGCTTCCTCTTCCTGCACCATCTGCAGGGCCTGTTCTACAATGTCCGCATCAACTGCACGGGCGACCAGGCCGATCTCGTCAAGGTCGGGCGCCCGCTGGCCTTCGTGCTGATCGTGCTGGCGCTGATGCTGGTGACGGCCTGGACCCTGCGCGTCGTGATGATCGGCAGCCCGAGCGGCTGGTGATCAGGGCAGGCGCCGCGCCGGCTCGAAGCTCGGCGGCAGCGGTCGCGGCGCTGCTTCGCGCAGCGGCGACACCGGCGCCGCGGGCGCTTGCTGCCACCAGAGGCTGCCGGTGGCTGGCGGCGGACCCATGGTCAGGGCAGCGAGCAGCAGCAGCGCCGCGGTCATGGAGGCGAGTATGGCAGCGCGCAGCCCGCAGACAAGCGCCCGCGGTCGCGGCGTGCACGGGCCCTTGGCGCAGGCGCCGCCTCCGAATGATATCGCCATGTCGCACACCACCGCGGTCATCCTCGCTGCCGGCAAGGGCACCCGCATGGGGTCGGAGCTGGCCAAGGTTCTCCACCCCTTGGCTGGCCGCCCGCTGGTCGCTCATGTTCTTGCCGCCTGTCGGGAGGCCGGTATCGAGGACTGCGTCTGCGTCATCGGCTGGCAGCGCGAGGCGGTGCGCGCCGTCGTCGAGCCGCTCGGCGCGCGCTGTGTCGTGCAGGACCGCCAGCTCGGCACCGGCCACGCCGTGCAGTGCGCCGAGGGCGCGGTGCGCGGCGAGGAGGTGCTGGTGCTCTGCGGGGACGCGCCGCTCGTCGACGCCGCCCTGATTCGCCGCGTGCTGGAGCGGCACCGCGCGGACGCCAACGCCTGCACCGTGGTGGCGGCGCGGCTGCCCGATCCGACAGGCTATGGGCGCATGATCACCGACGGCCACGGGCGCCTGCTCGCGATCGTCGAGCACCGCGACGCGACTCCCGAGCAGCGCGCGATCGACCTCGTCAACAGCGGGCTGTACTGCTTCCGGCGCGCTGCGCTGTTCACGCGCCTGACGGCCTTGCGGCCGGACAACGCGCAGGGCGAGTACTACCTGACCGATGTCGTCGCTGCCTTGGTGCGCGATGGCGAACGCGTCGGCTTGCTGGTCGCCGACGACGCCGCCAGCGTCCTCGGCGTCAACACGCCGGCGGACCTCGCGCTCGCCGAGCGACTGCACCGTCAACGGCATTCACCAAATATTCATATACAGCACACGCCGGCTTCACCGCCTGCGCTATGACCTCGGACCGAGGAGTCATCCCGATCATGACCCGCAACCCGATCTCGTTCGCCACCGGTTTCTGCGCGCTCGTCCTGGCTGTCAGCGGCTGCGCCTACACGCCCCGCGAGACGCCGCCCGGCATGAGCATCTACACCGAGGGCGGCTACTTCACCCCCTTCTATGCCGAAGTGGTGTATGCCGCGAAGGAAGGCCAGCGCCCGCGCATCTTCCTCTTTGGCAAGATCGAGCACTTCGAGGACTTCCTCAAGGAGAAGGAGGTCCCGGAGAACCAGCACAAGAAGTACATCGCCAGGGGCAAGAACCGCGAGACGGTCGTTGTCCGCGACCTGGTCGGCGTCGAGCTGCGCGAGAACCCGAACTATACGGACAAGCTGCTCGCCAAGTATCGCGCTCGCAACGGCTTGACGGACCAGCCCACCGGACCGTGAAGCCGAGTTCGACAAGGATCTGACGGCGCTTGGCCCAGGGTTCTCCCTGGGCCATTGCGTTCGCATCGGCTGCCGGTCATTGCTGCACGCCGGCCTCGAGGATCTGCTTCAGCGCATCGAGGTCCTCGAGCAGGGCCGCGCAGCCGCGCGCGACGCAGGTCATCGGATCGGCGGCGACAAACACCGGGAGGCGGGTCTCGCGCGCGATCAGCTCGGGCAGGCCGCGCAGCTGGCTGGTGCCGCCGGCGAGGGTGATCCCGCGCTCGATGAGGTCGGCAGCGAGCTCGGGAGCGGTGCGCTCGAGCACCATCTTGACGGCGCCGACGATGGTCTGGACCTGCGGCCGGATCGCCTCGGCGATCTCCGAGGAGGTGATGTCGAGCTGGTGCGGCAGGCCGGTGCGCAGGTCGCGGCCCTTGATCGTCATCCGCAGCTCTTCCGGCGGCGGGATCGCGGAACCGATCTGGATCTTGACCTGTTCGGCGGTGTTCTCGCCGATCACCACCGAATACTGCGACTTCAGGTACTTGATGATCGCGTGGTCGATCTCGTCGCCGGCGCAGCGCACGCTCTCCGAGGTGACGATGCCGACCATCGAGATCACCGCGACCTCGGTCGTGCCGCCGCCGATGTCGACGATCATCGATCCCACCGGCTCGGCGACCGGCAGACCGGCGCCGATCGCCGCCGCAAGCGGCTCTTGCAGCAGGAAGACCTCCCGCGCCCCGGCCTTGCGCGTGCTGTTGGTGACTGCGCCCTTCTCGACCTCGTTGATGCCGCTCGGCACGGCAACGACGACGCGCGGCGGGATCAGGCGCCGGCCCCCGGAAGCCTTGCGGATGAAGTAGCGCAGCATGTGCTCGGTGATCTCGAGGTCGGCGATCACGCCATCCTTCAGGGGCTTGATGACATCGATGGTCCCGGGATTCTTGCCGAGCATCACCTTGGCTTGATCGCCGACCGCCTCGCCGTTCGGTCCCTCGATGACCTGCTTCGTGCCCTTCTTGACGGCGACGACCGAGGGCTCGCTGATCACCACCCCGCGGCCCTTGACCGCGCACAGGGTGTTGGCGGTGCCGAGATCGATGCCGAGGTCGAGGCTGAAGAGGCCGACGAGGCGATCGAACCAGGACATCGCCCGCAGGATCGCCAGGCGCCTGCGCATGCAATGCAGGGCAGTGTGGGGCAGCGAGCATCGCGCTTCCCCGGGCGGCATCCCCGCAGTATACTGAACGCGTGCTCGGCGTAGGGGCTCTCGGAGGCTGGAGCGGCACGGCCTACGACCCGCTTGCGGCGCGGCCGCCGGGGCACGCTGCCGGCGGCGAGCCGGCGATGGCAGACGCCGAACGCCCAGGCCCCGGCGAGGACGGGGCGCCGGCGCAGCAGCGCAAGGGCGCTGCGGCGCCGAAGGGGCGCCAGCCCCGACCGGGAGCGCCGCGTGCCGTCGATGGTCAGCCGCTGACGCCGGAAGAAGAAGCCGTTCTGCGCCAGCTGCAGGCCCGCGACCGCGCGGTGCGCGCCCACGAGGCCGCGCACAAGGCGGTTGGCGGCTCGCTGGCCGGCAACATGTCGTTCTCTTACCGCACGGGCCCCGATGGCCGGCAGTATGCGGTCGGCGGCGAAGTCGTGATCGATGTCGCGCCGGAGCGCGACCCGCGGGCGACGATCGCGAAGATGCGGCAGGTGATCGCGGCGGCCCTGGCACCCGCCGATCCGTCGCCGCAGGATCGCGCGGTGGCGGCGCAGGCGGCGGCGCAGATGGCCGAGGCGCAGCGCCAGCTGCTCGAGCAGCAGCGCGCGGAGGCGCGCGGCGAGCGCCGGCGGGGCGAGACGGAAACCTCTGGGTCGCCGGCGCCACGGGTCGGCGCCAGCTCGGCGCGCCTCGTCGGCGCCTATGGTGCGGCGATGGGCGGTGGCGCAGTGACCGGCGGGCTGCTGAACCTGATCGCTTGATCAGCAGCGCTGCGTGCAGCTGCGCACGCGCTGCGCAGTCGGGCGGGTGGACGGGGATTCGGCCGTCCCATACTGCCTGCGCTACGAGGAGATCCCATGCTGCGCACCGTGTCCCTATGCATTCTCAGCGTCGTCTTGGTCGCCGGCGACAGCGCGCCGCCGGCCGCCGCTGAGGTTGATGCCCTGATCGACAAAGCCCAGAACTACCTGCTCGCCCAGCAGCAGGCGAACGGCGCGTTCGCGACCGGCGATCGCTTCGTCCTCGGCATCACAGCGCTGGCGGCCGAGGCCGTGGCCAGCCAACCGCGAGGCATTCCGGCCAGCGATGCGCGGATCGCCCGCGCGCTGGCCTTCATCAACGGCTACCGCCAGCCCGATGGCGGGATCTACAACCCGGCGGAGGGACTTGGCAACTACACGACGTCGCTGGCGCTGCTGCTGTGGACGACGACCGGCACCGGCGACCCGGCAGCGGTGAAAGCGGCGCAAGAATACCTGTTTTCAATTCAGAATCGCGATCCCGCCAGCCCCGCGCGCGGCGGCATCGGCTACGGATCGCGCGGCGCCGGCGCCGAGGACCTCTCCAACACCAGCTGGGCGATCCACGCTCTGCGCGCTTCCGGGGTTCCGGCCAGCGATCCGCGGATGCAGGAAGCCCTGCGCTTCCTCGAGCGCTGCCAGGATCTCAGCCGCGTCAATCCCCTGCCCTGGGCGCGCGACTCCGGCGGCGGCGTCTATGCGCCCGACGAGAGCAAGGCGGCCGGCAGCTGGAACCGCGAGCCGCCGGCTCCCGGCGAGGAGCCGCCGCGACTCGTGCCTTATGGCAGCATGACCTACGCGCTGATCGCTTCCTACATCGCGCTGGATCTCAAGCCCGATGATCCGCGGGTGCGCGCCGCCTTCGGCTGGGTGACCGCGAACTGGACCTTCGATCGCAACCCCGGCATGATCAACACCGAGAAGCGTCCCGATGCCGACCAGCAGGGCCTGTATTACTACTATCGCGTGGCGGCACGGACCTTCGATCTGCTGAAGACCGGCCCGCTCGAGCTGCGTGACGGCCGCACCGTCGATTGGCGCAGCGATCTGTTCCGTGCGATCGCGACGCGCGCCAAGATCGAGGGCGATCGCGCCTACTGGATCAACCCGCAGCCGCGCTGGGGCGAGAACATGCCGACGCTGACCACGGCCTATGTGCTGCGTTCATTGAAGTGGCTGCGCGCGGCGCTCTGAGCCCAGCGACCATTCAACGGCGATCGTGCCAGCACCCGCCGCCGCGCGGCACCAGGGCGATGCCGACATCGGCGAGCCGGCGGCAGGAACGGATCGTCAGCAGCGAAGGCGGGACGGTCGCCGCGGAGGCGGCGTCGTCGCCGATGATCACGAGGCCTTCGTAGCCAGCCGTCTGCGCCGCTGACACCGCGCGCGCATCGCGCGTCGCCAGCCAAGCCGGCGCGTGGCCGGCGGCGGCCGCGAGCAGGGCGCCGGGCGTCAACGCCGTCGCGATCGCCGTGTGCACCCCGCGCTGAGCGAAGCGCGCGGCGAGCTGTGGCCACTCCGGATCATCAGCGCACTCGGGTCCGAGGACGAGGATCGCGCTCATGGTTTGAAGCCCGGAATGCGGTTGAGATCGACCTCGTCGATCTGCTCGGGCTTGAGGAAACGCTGGGCATAGGCGCGCCACACCCCGCTGCGGACGAAAACGTCGAAGAGATCGGGATCGATGTGACCATCGAGGGCCATGCGACCGAGGATGGCGAGGGATTCGGAGAGCTTCATCGGGCGCTTGTAGGGTCGATCAGCGGCGGTCAGCGCCTCGAAGATGTCGGCGATGCCCATGATCCGCGCCTGCACGCTCATCTGCTCGCGCTTGAGTCCGCGCGGGTAGCCCTTGCCGTCCATACGCTCGTGGTGCCCGCCGGCGAACTCCGGCACGCGGCGCAGGTGCCGCGGGAAGGGCAGCGCTTCGAGCATGCGGATGGTGGCGACGATGTGGTTGTTGATGATCTCGCGCTCGCGCGGCAGCAGGGTACCGCGAGCGATGCACAGATTTTCGACTTCGTCGTCGGTCAACAACGGCTGCGTGCTGCCATCGAGCGCCTGCCAACGGCGCATCGCGATCTCTCGTACACGCTGCTGATCCTCGACGCGCATCGTCTCGCCACCGAGGTTGCACTGTCTGAGGAACTCCAAATCGGCGCGCAACTGCGCGGCAAGCTGCGGCTGCTGGGCGGCGGCCGCGGCGAAGCGCGTCGCGATCAGCTCGATGCGGTCGAACAACGCGGTCAGCTTGGTCGCCTTCTCCATCACCCATTCGGGCGTCGTGATCTTGCCGCAGTCATGGAGCCAGGCGGCGATGCGCAGCTCGTAGCGGTCCTTCTCGTCCATGCGAAATCCGGCGAGCGCGCCGCGCGGATCGCGCGCCGCCGCCTCGGCGAGCATCATCGTCAGCTCCGGAACGCGCCGGCAGTGCTCGCCCGTATGCGGACTCTTCTCATCGATCGCCGTCGCAATGAGCTGGATGAACGACTCAAACAAGCGTTTTTGGTCTTCGATCAGCTGATGCCGGCTGCGCGCCGTCGCCGCCTGCGAAGCGAGGCTCTCGACGAGTTCCTGATCCTCGGCTGGGAACGGCACGATCGTTCCCAGATGATCGCGAGCGTTGATCAACTGCAGCGCGCCGGTGATCATCCCTTCGTGATCGCGCATCGGAACGGCGAGCACCGAGGTCGTGCGGTATCCTGTGCGTGCGTCGAAAGCGCGCGTCCCGCTGAAGTCGAAGCCGGGCGCCGCGTAGGCATCGGCGATGTTCACGGTGCGGCCGGTGAGCACGCAGTGCGCGATCACCGACGCGTGGTTCTCCCGACCATCGGCGGTGCGCAGCGGCACATCGGGCAGCGGCACAGGTCGGATGCCGCTGACCCCAGCATGCAATCCCATCGACTGATTGTGCAGGATGACGAAGCGGAGGCGATCTTCGACGACGTCGTAGAGCGTGCCGCCGTCGGCTCGCGTCAGGTCCATCGCCGCCTGCAGGATCAGCTCGCACAGCTCGCGGGGATCGGTCTCGCTCGACAGCGCGCGTCCGACGCGGTTGAGCACTGCGATGCGCCGCCGCAGCTCCGCGACTTCGTTTTCCACGCTGACACTCTAGCCGGGGGCTTGCAGGCGCTAGAGCACGCTGCCGCTGGCTATATCGCACAGCGATCTGCAGCGTCTCGATGTCGTGCTGCGCCCTCTTGCGTGCTCGTTGGGTGCCGCGGACATCGATGCGTTACGCCTCGCTCGTGGCGATGTGTGCCTTCGTATGTCAGATGCGCGCAGGCAACGACGCGCTGCGTAACGAGTTCGAGCACCCGAAAACCACGGCGCGCCTTGCCTCGCACCCCGCATCAAACATCCCGATCTCTGCCAGCCACCGCCGATCCTTCACGCCAGTAAGTGTTCGGGCCGCGTGTCTGTTGGCCCCGTGTTGGCCCACGACTGGCCTGCCGTTGGCTCAGAACCCCAACCCCTTGTGCTTTCTGGCGCGCCGGGCAGGACTCGAACCTGCAACCCTCAGATCCGTAGTCTGATGCTCTATCCAATTGAGCTACCAGCGCGTGCGCGAGGCTAACACTCTATTGCTAGCGAAATACTGTCAAGGGCGATGCTCCAGTCGGGCAAGTGCTCACTGAGGCAGTGGGAGGCGCGGCGATGGTTTTGGAGCGTTGCTTGCGTAAAGCTTGTACCAGTCGCGCTACGAGCGAACATACTTCAGTGTGATGGGTGCGGACCTGATGGAGACACACCTGCTGGCTTGGCAAGCCCGTGTCCTCCTGTGGACGGGGCTCGCGTGCATCGCCCTCGGACTCTGGGCCGGGGTCGAGCCGGTGGACATCGCCTGGCGGTCGGCCCTGGCGGCCATGCTGGCGATGGCGGCAGCTGGGTGGTTGTTGCGTCGCGTGGTCCGGGCGATCGGCGAGCAAGCAGCGCAAGAACTTGCAGCGCGTGAGACGAAGATAGGTGACGAGCCATCGCCGGCGTTGGCATCCGCTTCCGGAGAGAGAGCATGATCAGCATGGGATCCATCTCGCAGCGCCGGCAGGCCGCGAGCGCCTACCGTCAGGCGACCAGCGGCCCTCAGGAGCAGGAGGTACTGCGCCACCTGCCGCTGGTGCACACCGTCGTCGAGCGGATCGCGGTGCATTTGCCGCCGCACATCGAGCGAGAGGACCTCTTGCAGGCGGGGGTCATCGGGCTGATCGACGCTTTGCGCCGCTACGATCCAGCGCGTGACAATGCCTTTTCCACCTATGCAGTCTTGCGCATCCGCGGCGCCGTGCTCGACGAGCTGCGCGCCCGTGATTGGGTGCCGCGTGGGGCTCGGGAGCGCGCGAAAGCTTATCAGCAAGCGGTCAGCGAGCTGAGCCAGGAGCTCGGCCGCTTGCCGAACGATGAAGAACTGGCCAGGCGGCTCGGCATTCGTCCGGAGGATCTGCCGGAATACGAGGCGCAAAGCGCGCTCGCCGCGCAGGTCTCGCTCGATGCGCCGGTCGGCGACGATGCGACGGTCGGCGACATGATCGTGCGCCAGGACGATGAACTGGCGGACCCCGCGCGCAATCTCGAGGCGGAAGACCGCCGCCGTCTGCTCGCGCGCATGCTGGCGACGCTGACCGAGCAGGAGCGTCTCGTCATCAAGCTCTACTACTACGAGAACCTGATGATGAAGGAGATCGCCGCGATCCTCGGCGTCACCGAGAGTCGCGTCTGCCAGATCCACGGCCGCGTCATCGCTCTGCTGCGCGCGCGCTTCGGCTCGAGCATCGTGGTGTGACATGGAGGTCCGCGCTGCTGACGCGCATCCGCAGGCAGTGCGGCTCGGCGCGGCGCACGAGCATCAGCCCGCCGTCGTTCCGGGCTCGGTCATCGAGGCGCGCGTCGAGGCCAGGCTGTCAGCTGACCGCTATGTGCTCGTGCTTGCTGGCCAGCGCGTGGTCGCCGACAGCGCGCTGCCTTTGACGGAAGGCTCGCGCCTCCCATTGCAGGTGCTGAGCGCGGGTGACGGCGGCCTCATCCTCCGCGCGGAAGGGCTCAGCGTGCAGCTCAGCCAGCCCGAGGCGCGCCTGGCGGCCCTGGGCCTGCCCGCGACCCCGGCGGCGAAGGCGGTGCTTGCGGCGTTCGAGGCCGCAGCGGCGCCGCTCGATGGCGAACGCATGCGCGCGGCGCTCGCCGCTGTCATGCAGGCAGCCGATGCGGCAGCTGCTGAGCGTCAGCTGGCGGCGCATGTCGCGCTGGCACGCAGCGGCTTGCCGCCGACGCCGATGCTGCTGGAGCTCGCGACGCACGCAGCGCAGCGCTCCTTGCCCGATGTCGCGGCGAGCCTGCGCAGAGAGCTTCCTGCCCTCGCGTTGCTGCCAGCCGACCAGCGCGGGCAGTCGACGCTCAGCGAGCCAGCAGGCGAAGCCGAGGCGCGCAGCGGAGCCGTGCGGGCGCCGAATCTCGATGCCGGCGCCATCGGCATACGCGCGGCCCTCGTGCTCGCCGGGGTGCGGCCAGCGTCAGGCATGGAGGCGCTGGCAGCGTCGGCGGGCCAAGCAGTGCTTCGCCCCGCGCCGCTGGCGACGGCTCCCCTGGATCCCGGTGCATCAAGCGCAAGCCAGGACCGCGCTGCAGCTGCTGAACCCAGCCTTACCGAACTGACTCGACAGCGATCGGCCGCGCAAGGCAGGACCGAAGCCGGGTCGGCTCCCGTAGCTACAGCAGTTTCGCCGCCGGGCGCGGGTGAACTCTCAGGAAGGGGAGACAGCGCTTCTCGAGCGCAGCCGAGCCTCCCACAGGTTGATGCCGCGGGGCAGCAGCGCTTTTCGTCGGCAGGGGGCATGAACGCCCCCTCGGCAGAGCAACAGCCAGCGGCATCAGGCTCAGAGCAGCCGCACGCAACGGCGAACGCATCCCGCGCCGCGCCGATCCCGCAGCCTGCGGCGATCGTTTCCCCGCTGCTGTTAGCGACGCAGGGCGCAGAGGCTCCCGGCAGCGGCGGACAGACGGGCAGGCAGACGCTAGCGCCGGCCGGCGATCAGAGGCCGGCGGGCGCCGCACAGCTGTTGTCCGCGTCTGAGCCCACATCTGGACAGCCGCCGCATGCTCATGCGGCTGCGCGTGACGCATTCGCTGGCGGCGAGACTTCGCCGGTTGGGACGCAGAGAGCAGCGCCGCCGCCGCTCGCCGGGGCTGTCATCCCGCTGCTGTCAGCGACGCAGGGCGCAAAGGCCCCCGGCAGCGGCGGACAGACGGGCAGGCAAACGCTAGCGCCGGCCGGCGATCAGAGGCCGGCGGGCGCCGCGCAGCTGTTGTCCGCGTCTGCAGCCGCATCTGGACAACGACCGCAAACCGGACCGGCTGCGAGTGGCGCTCTCAGCATGGCGGCGGCGCATCCGCCGGCTTCCCCGCAGGCGGTGGCGGGCAGCGCAGAGAAAGCGTCGGCGTCTTCGCCGTCAGTGATGCCTGGGAGTGGCAGCGCTGCGGCCGGATCTTCTCCGGCACCAGCGACCGCCGCGGCGGAGGCGAGCGAGGCGCCCGATGCCGCGGCCTCTGCAGCGCCGAAGGGTGCGCCCGGCGGCGAGACGATGCCTGCGCGCCCTTCCCAGTCGCTGCCGTTCTCTGCCGTCGACCAGCGCGCGGCCGCTGCGGGCCAGAGGAGCTCGCTGCCGCCATCTCCCGGCGCGCAGAGCGCCCCGCCCGTTATCGACATCGCAGCACTGCAGGGAGCACGGGCAGCGTCTGGCGGATCTGCAAGCGGCGGCATGCTTGCTGCCGCACCGGCCGTGGCCGGGGACGCGCTGCGATCGATGCCGGCCGGTGTCGATGCCAAGCGAGCGGCCCTGGTCGGCGACGGGCACGCGGCGCTTGCGACGGTCGGCGGGCGCCACGGATATCCCGAGCCGCTGCTGCGCGTGCTGGCGCGCCTGGCCCATGCCCAGCTGCAGCGCGCCGCAGGCGAAGAGCGCGAGGAAGCGGCAGCGACCGTCAGCAGCGCGGAGAGCGCGCGAGCGGCGCCTCCGGCGCCAGCGGCGCAGCTGCAGCCGCTGCTGGCGGTGATGCGCGAAGCCTTGGCAGAACAGGTGTTCCCTCCGCGCGAGCTCGCCGACTACGACCGCGTCGTGCCGCTGCCGCTGGCGACGGCGCATGACACGACGCCGGCGCGCTTGGCGGTCGCGCAGCGGACGACGGCCAGCGGCCAGCGCGCGACCTTCATCCGCGTCGATGCCGAGCTCTCAGCGCTGGGCCCGGTCAGCGTGCGGCTCAGCGGAGCCGATGGAGGGGGGCCGATCGCGATCACCCTTGTTGCCGGCGCCGCTGCCGCCGCAGCGCTCGCCGAGGAGCTGCCCTCGCTGGTCGCCGATCTGCGCCAGCTCGGTCTCGATGCCGCCGTGCGAGTGGTCAGCGATGCCTGAGGAGCGCCCTCGCCCGGCAGCGGTCGCCATGCGCTACGACGAGGCGCGCGATCGTGCGCCGCGCGTCGTCGCCAAGGGGCAAGGCGAGGTCGCTGAGCGCATCCTCGCCATGGCCCGTGAGTACGGCATTCCCCTGCATGAGGATCGCGATCTCGTGCGCCTGCTGCTTGTCCTCGATCTCGGTGTCGAGATCCCGCCCCATCTCTACCGCGCGCTGGCGGAGGTGCTGGCGCATGTCTATCGCGTCAACGGACGCAAGCGCTGAGTGGCAGGGGTTCGCTCTCAGCGCGCGGCAGCGGGCCTGCTTGCAGGCCGCTGGCTATCGCGGCCCGCTGGCCGTGCTGCTGCAAGCCCCGCAGCTGCTGCCGCCGCTGCCGCCATGGAGCCGCGAGGGACCGCTGCCGCGTGCGGCGCTCGTGCGTGTGCGCGGTCGAATCGTGCAGGTGCAGCTCGGCTACCTGCCGCGCGCAGGTCGGACGGTGATCCTGGTCTGCGAGCGGGCCGATCAGCTGCGCTTCCGAGTGCGCTTCTTCCGCGCTGCGTACCTGGCGCGCCGGTTTCGCGTCGGCTCCTGGCACGACTTCGTCGGGCGCAGTGACGCGCGGCAGGCGAATCTGCTCAATCATCCGCGCTGGACGCCCTGCGAGCAGGGACTGCAGACGCCGTTTCCGGACGAGGCCGCGCTGCGTCTTCAGTGGGATGTGCCGGCCGGCTTCTCGCAGCGCTCCTGGCAAGCGCTGCTCGATGCCTGCCTCGCTCAGCCGCCAGCCGATCCGCTCGGCGAGCTCTCCACTTCGGCCTGGCGAACGGCGCTGCATGAGCTGCACCGTGGCAGCGATGCCGAGCGCTGGGAGAGCGCGCGCCGCGCCGTAGCCTGGCGCGAGGCCCTGGCGATGGCGGCGCTGCTTTCGGCGCGGCGTCGGCAGGCCTTCCGCCCGCCATGGCCGTGGTCGGACGATCTGCATCGCCGCATCCTCGAGCGCTTGCCGTTTTCGCTGACGGAGGGCCAGGCCAGCGCCTTGGCCGAGATCCGCGCTGGCCTGACGGCGCCCGTGGCCGATGCCCGAGTGCTCGCGGGCGATGTCGGCAGCGGCAAGACGGCCCTCGCGCTCGCGGCATCGCTCGCGGTCATCGCCGGCGGCGGCCAGGTGGTGTGGATGGTGCCGACGGCGGTGCTGGCCGCCCAGCATGGCGCATGCGTCTCGCGCTGCCTGGCCGGCAGCGGCACGCAGTGGGCGGTGTTGACGGGCGCGACCCCACGCGAGGAGCGCGCCCGCATCATCGCGGAGGCCCTTGCTGGCCGCCTCGATCTGTTGATCGGCACCCAGGCCGTGCTCGAGCCGGATGTGCAGTTCGCGCGCCTGCGCTTCGTCGTCATCGACGAACAGCAGCGCTTCGGCACCGCGCAGCGCGCCGCCTTGATGGCGAAAGCGGCTCCCGGCATCGCAGACTTGCTGTTGACGACGGCGACCCCGATACCGCGTACGCTGGCGCTGACGGTCTACGGGGATCTGGCGATCACCCGCATCGCCGGCCGGCCGCCGGGACAGCGCGGAGCGACGGTGGAGCTGCGGTCCTTTGCCGGCTGGTCGGAGATCGGTGATGAGATCGCCGCGGCGTCCGGTCCATGTTTCGTCGTCTGCCCGCGCATCGCGACCAGGGACGATGGCGAGCTCGAGCCGATGCTGTCGGTCGCCGAAGCCGTGCGCGCCCTGCGCCGCCGCTTCCCGGGCCTGGTCCGCGAGCTGACCAGCGCCGTGTCGGAGTCGGAGAAGGGCGAGATCCTGGCGCAGCTCGCCAGCGGGCGTCTGCGCTGCGTAGTGGCGACGACGGTGATCGAGGTCGGCATCGATATACCGGTGGCCGAACTCGTGATCGTGCTCGAGGCGCAGCGCTTCGGTCTGAGCAGCTTGCATCAGCTGCGCGGGCGGGTCGGTCGCGGCGAGCGGCCGGGGCGCTGCCTCCTCTATGTGCGGGGGGAGGCTCGCCGCCTCGCGCCGGTTCTGGACCCCGCCGCTGATGGCTTGGCGATCGCCGAGGCCGATCTCCGCGAGCGCGGCGCCGGCGAACTGCTCGGCCTGGCGCAGCACGGCCCGTGGCGGCTGCGCGCGCTCGATCTCGCACGCGATCTCGATCTGCTGCAAGAGGCGCATGCGCGCGTGCGCGGCGGTTGGCGTGCGCCGCCAGCGCTGCTCGCGTGCTATGCTGCGGGTTGGCGCACGGCGAGCCTCGCCGGCGGATAGCGCGGCTTCACCATGCGAAGAGCAGCAGGTAAGCACAGAGCGCGAGCACCGCTGCCGCCAGGACCAGCCAGGGGATGAGGCCGATGCTCAGCGGCTGATGCGGGTCTTCATCGAAGACCTTGCTGCGTTCCCGACGCTCGGTGACCGGTTGCGCGGGAGCGCTGGGCGCTGCGGCCTGAGAGGGATGCTGCAGCTCGCCGCTCGCAGAGGGCGCTGGTGACGGTCTTTGGTCGGGCGCCGACACAGGCGTGGCCGGAACGGTCGCCGTGCGCAGCGGTTCGGTCGGCACGCTGGTCGGGGCCGGCGCCGGCGGCTCGGGGCTGCGCTGCTCCGGCGCTGCGGCCCGCGCGACGCGCTGGGTATCGCTGCGCACGATGCGTTCGGTCGGCGCCGCAGCCGCCGCTTCGTTGGCGTTGTTCGGACGGGCGATACGCTCGGTGCCCGCTGCGCGCACGAACCGTTCGGTGCCACCGCTTTTGCGTGGCACCTTGTTGCTGAGCACCAACGGCTTGCGCAACAAGCGCATGCCGCCGGCATTTTTCGCGCCGGCCTGTTCCAAGGCGTCGTCGATGGCGGCGATCATCGCTTCGAAGGAGCGGAAGCGCTCATCGACGCCCTTCGCCATGCCCGTCATGATCAGGCGGCGGGTCGCCTCGGTCAGCGCCGGCACGCGCGCGCCGGGGTCTGGCACCGGTTCTGTCAGGTGCGCGCTCATGATCGCGCCGGGGCTGGAGCCGGTGAACGGCGTCGCTCCGGTCAGCAGGTGATACAGCGTGGCCGACAGCCCGTAGATGTCGCTGCGGCAATCCAGATTCTCGCCGCGCACCTGCTCGGGGCTCATGTAGAGCGGTGTGCCGATCGTCATCCCGGTCTGAGTCAGCCGCTCGTCGGCGTTGTCGCCCTTGACCAGACCGAAGTCGATCAGCTTCGCCTGGTCGTCGTCAGGGAAGAGATTGCCCGGATCGCTGCGACTGCGGATGATCAGGATGTTCTCCGGCTTGATGTCGCGGTGGACGAGATGCGCCGTGTTCCAGACATGGGCGAGGCCCTCGGCGATCTGCCGGATGATGCGCAGCGAATAGACCTCGGGCAGGACATGGTAATCGCGCAGCAAGTGCATCAGGTTCGGGCCATCGATGTACTCCATCGCCAGCCAGCAGTGACCATCGCAGGCGCCGCAGACGCCGCTGTCGTAGATGGCGGCGATGTTCGGATGGTGCACGCGCCGCAGGGCCTCCACCTCGCGACGAAAACGACCGATGAAGCTGTGATCGACCGCCAAGCGCGCGTTGATCGTCTTGAGAGCGACCCGCTGCCCGGTGCTGCCGTGCTCGGCCAAGTACACCGTACCCATGCCGCCGCTGCCGAGCTTGCGCAGCAGCAGGTAGTCGGGGAAGAAGGTCTGCTGCTGGAGGATCTCGTCGAGTTCGGCCGCTTGCTCCCGAGTCAGCACTTGCAGGTCGACGAGGAAGCGGCCGACGCTGAGATGATCGTGATTGCCGGACAACGCGGCTGCCTGGGCCCGTTCGATCTGGTGGGCGACTGCCCAGCCATTGGCGAGGATGATCGGGGTCGCTGCCGCGAGGCGCTGACCGAGCGAAGCTCGCCGCTGTCCCTGCCCGGCAGCTGTCTGGTCCGTCCCTGTCATCGATTGCCAGCATATCATCGGCTGTCGCAAGCTCGCAAGCAGAAAGCAGCGCTCTCCCCGCACCTGGCTTCCCTCGCGGTTTTTTCGCTCAGGGTAGCGTGCCATGTCCAGGGCGGTGCCCATCCTGCTCATTGTCGTCGCCTGCCTGCTCGTGCTGCAGATCATCGACCGCTGGCGCGAACCGCAGCAGCTGCGCGCCGTCTACGAAGCCAGCCAGCGCGCGGCCGCCGCCAGCGAGCGCGTCGCGGGCGAGCTCGCCGCCTTGCGATTGGCGCTCCAGGAGCGTCCGGTCCCACTGCCGGCGCGCGGCCGCGAAGAGCCTTCGTCGGGCGTGCGCGATGGCCGTCCGCGGCTCGGCGTCAATTTCCTGCTGCCGTACGATCGCAGCCATCTGCGCCCCGAGCTGATCGGCGGGACCTGGCGCACCTTCAACGCCACGCCGAAGGGCTTCAATCCCCTGCTCGACAACAGCGCCGACGCCGGGATTGCTCATGACCTCGTCAATGACACGCTCTGCATGCGGCACCCCGCCACGCCGGACCGCTGGAGCGCGTGTCTGGCCGAAGCGGTGATCATCAGCGACGATTGGAAGACCTACACCTTCAAGATCCGTCCCGGCATCTTCTGGCAGCGACCGGTGCAGGCAGCGCTCCCGGGCCTGGAGTGGCTCGATCGCGATGTCCCACTGACGGCGAACGATTTCGCCTTCACGCTGGAGCTGATCCGGCGTCCCGAAGTCGAGTGCACGGCGCTCAAGAGCTACTACCAGGATCTGGCCTCGGTCGAGACCCCTGATGACCTGACGCTGGTGCTGCGCTGGCAGCGCAAGGTTTATACCAGCTTGTCGGCGAGCCTCGGCTTGGCGCCGCTGCCGCGTCACATCTATGGCCGTCACCGCGACGGCTCGCCGATCGCCGCCGAGCAGCTCGGCGTCGTGTTCAATCAGCATTGGTTCGATGAGCTGGGCGGCATCGTCGGCGTCGGCGCCTACATCCTGGAGCGCAACGAGCCGGACCGTCTGGTGCGTTTCCGGCGCAACCCCCGGCACTGGGGCGCTGGCTACCATTTCGCGGCCATCGAATGGGACGCGGAAGTCAAGCTGCCGGACCCGCAGCTGGTCGCTTTCAAGCGCGGCCAAGTCCACACCCACGGTCTGACGCCGGCGCAGTTCAAGAGCCAGGTGATCGATCGCGGCGAGCCGCGCTTCGCCGCTCCCGATCCCCAGGATGCCCATGCCGGGCGGCGCGGCGAGTTCGGCTGGGAGAAGGTGGTCTCTCACAGCTATTCCTACATCGGCTGGAACCTGCGCCGCCCGCTGCTCGCCGACAAGCGCGTGCGCCAGGCCCTGGCGCATGCCTTCCCCAAGGAGCGCATCCTGGCCGATGTATGGTTCGGTTTGGGCAGGCCGCAGCGCGGGCCGGTGCATATCGACAGCCCCTACTTCGATCCCAGCATCCCCGACTTTCCCTACGACCTCGCGCGAGCGCGGCAGCTGCTGACCGAGGCCGGATGGGCGGACAGCGATCGCGATGGCTGGCTGGATCGCGATCTTGGACAGGGACGCGTGCCGCTGCGCATCGTGATCAAATCGCACGCCAACAACCCGACATGGGACAGCGCCCTGCTGATCTACCGCGACGAGCTGCGCGCGCTCGGCATCGACCTGCGCGTCGAGACCTACGAGTGGAAGGAGATGCTGCGCATCCTCGAGCAGAAGGACTTCGATGCCGTGGTCGGCGGCTGGCAGCTCGGCGATCTCGAACCCGACTTCATGCAGCTGTGGCACAGCTCGACGATCGACCAGCCGCGCAGCTCGAATCACGTCGGATTCGCGCATCCGCGCGTCGACGAGCTCGCCGAGCGCTTGCGCGAGGCCTTCACGCCAGAGGAACGAGCGCCGATCATCCGCGAAATCCAACGCCTCATCGCCGAAGAGCAGCCCTATCTGTTCGTGCGCGCTGGCGGCGGCGTGTTCGTCTGGCAGAACCGCGGCCCGTATCAGCCGGAACGCTGGCTGGCGGGGGTGACGGAGGGCCTCGATCGCTACCATCCGTTCTTCAACCGCACGCCGCTCTTGTGGCACTTCGTCCGCGAGTAAGGGATGTGGGCCTACATTCTGCGGCGGGCGCTGTGGATGGTGCCGACCTTCTTCGGCATCTTGCTCATCAACTTCGCCGTGCTGCGTTTGCAAGGCCTGTCGCTCGCCGACCAGCTGCTCGACAGCCAGCGCGGCGGCGATGCCGAGCGCCGGGTGCAGGCCGCGGATGCAGCGATCGAGACGCATCTGGCGCGTTTTCGTCGCACCGGCAACGATCTGCCGGCGCTGATCAACCTGCGCGGCTTCTTGACGACGGAGGACCTGTTGGCGCAGCTGGCAGCCTGCGAACGCCGCCCGGGGTACGATGAGACGGCGCGCGCGCGCGCCGAGATCGAGCTGTGGCTGCTCGGTCCGCTGGTCGTCGAACCCTTGTCTGCGATCCTCGCCGACGAGCGGCTGGCGCGCTGGCATGGACCGGCGAGCCAGGCGCTGTCCCTTGCGGCGTATCGCCCGCTACTGGTCGAGGACCTCGATCGGCTGTCGGTCGCCGAGCAGTCGCGGCTGCGCGCGCGCAATGAACGGCTGAAGCAGCTGCGCATCCATCACCGCAATACGGCCGAGCATGGTTTCGTCACCGACGATCCGCAGGCGGAGCGCAAGCGCCAGGAGCTGCTCGCCCTCCTGCGCGAAGACGGCAGCGAGTTCGCCCGCCGTTGGCGGCGCTGGACGGCGCTCCTGCTCGAGACCGGATTCTGCGATTTTCTGAGCAAGCTATGCACCGGCCGCCTCTACTCCGAGACGCGGCGCGCCTACGCCTTCGCCGTCATCGCCGAGCGCTGGTCGGTGACGGCCTGGCTCAATGCGCTGGCGATCCTCATCGCCTGGGCGGTGTCGATCCCGCTCGGCGTCTGGTCGGCGCGTCATGCCGGCACGCTCGGCGATCGCGCCGTCACGGTCCTGCTGTTCAGCCTCTGGTCGATCCCTTCGTTCTTCGTCGCCACCCTGCTGCTGCATCACCTCTGCACGCCGACGAGCGACGGCGCGGCGTGGTTCCCCAACCGCGGGCTCTCCAGCCCCGATCACCTCTGGCTGTCGACGCCGGCCTACGTCCTCGACCTCGCGTGGCATGCGGCGTTGCCGCTGCTGTGCCTGACCTATGGCTCCTTCACCGCGCTGAGCAGGTACCTGCGGGCCAATGTGCTGGAGCAGCTGCACAGCGATTATGTGCGGACGGCGCGCGCGAAAGGCCTCGATGAGCGCGCCGTCGTGTGGCGGCATGCCGCCCCCAACAGCATGATCACGATGATCACGCTCGGCTCCGGCCTGCTCGCTGAGCTCTTCGGCGGCTTCGTCTTCGTCGAATATGTCTTCTCGATTCCCGGTCTCGGCACCCTGATGCTCGAGGCGGCACGCCAGCATGACGCGCCTCTGCTGATGGCCTCGACGGTGATCTCCGTGCTGCTGCTGCTGCTTGGCATTCTGATCGCCGATATCCTGTATGCCGTCGTCGATCCACGGATCCGCACGCGCTATGGATGAACGACCGCCGTCGCCGACCGCGCTCGCCTGGCGACGCGCTTGGAGCCGGCCATGGTTTCGCGCCGGCTGCCTGGTCGTCGCCGGCTTCCTGCTCGGCGCGGCATACGCGCCGTTCCTCGCCAACGAAGCCGCGCTGCTGTGGTGGGACGATGGCGGCCTGCATGCGCCGGCCTTCGTCGAGCTCTTCAATCGCAACGCCTATCCCGGATATCACGACCTGCTCTTCAATCTGCTCGCGGTCGGCCTCCCGATTTTCCTCTTCCTGTGGTGGCGGCTTTCGGCCTGGCGGCGCTCGCGGCGTCTGTTGTTGATGCTCGGCATGCTGAGCGCTGCCTTCGTTGCTGTGCAGATCCCTTGCCTGCCGCGCAGCGGCGGTGGCTGGCAGGCGCTGTGGGATGAGCGTCCACCGACTCCATACACCAGCCACCATGCGCGCGAGCAGCCGCGAGCGCTCATCGTGCTGCCGCCGATCCCGCATCGCTGGGATGCCACCTATCCCGGTGCGGTCCTGCGCCCTCCCGGCTGGCGCAATCCCGCCACCGGTTGTCGGATGTGGCTCGGCAGCGACCCGGCAGGGCATGATGTCGCGGCTCGCCTGCTCTTCGGTGCGCGCATCAGCCTGACCATCGGCCTGGTCGCCACCGGGATCGCGCTGCTCATCGGCACCGTGATCGGCGCCATCTCGGGCTTCTGCGGCGGTCGCATCGATCTCCTCCTGCAGCGCGCGGTCGAGATCATGCTCTGCTTCCCGACCTTCCTGCTCATCCTCGCGGTGGTGGCGATGACCAGCCGCGACATCTTCGTGATCATGACCGTCATCGGCCTCACCGGCTGGGCCGGAACTGCGCGCCTCGTGCGCGGCGAGTTTCTCTCGCAGAGCGTGCGCGACTATGTGACCGCGGCGCGCGCTCTCGGACTGCCGGGCTGGCGCATCATGTTCCGGCATGTGCTGCCCAACTGCCTCGCCCCACTGCTGATCAGCGCCACCTTCGGGATCGCCGGCGCCGTGCTCGGCGAGAGCGGCCTCGCCTTCATCGGCCTCGGCGATCCTCGTGCCGCATCGTGGGGCCAGCTGCTCAACTACGGCCGCGAAAATCCGACGTTCGCATGGTTGATCTACGCTCCCGGACTCGCCATTTTCGCGCTCGTGCTGGCGCTCAACGCGATCGGCGAAGGCCTGCGCCAGGCCTGCGATCCGCGGACCGCCCCATAGTCCGCTTCTTCTATCTACGGAGGAACGCCGGTAGCTGACCGAGTTGCGTTGCGGATTCGCGGCGCAAGGATGGGTCGGTCTGAAAGGGTGCACGGCGTGGGCTGACACCGATGATCCTCATCATCAGGCGACGCAGCTCGTGCCATGTCATCCCCATGTTTATCGCGCCTAGCGCACGGACGTTTGGGCTTAAGATGGCTTAGTGGTATTCCGATTGACCGAGCCCTTGGGCACTGGTGCGTCTGCGCGTCGGTTCCTCATGATGGACTCTTGGGTTCAGACGTCGACGCAAGCCTTTACGCGTGTCTGCAATCTGCCAAGACGCTTTCGGATACATCC
>JANWWU010000081.1 GCA_025055595.1 Planctomycetota bacterium
ATGCGAATACAAGCAGTATGCCACAAGGCGTAGCTCCATCTTCATCCAGGTGCCGGAGGAACTACAGAAAGGCATCGTATATCCCGTCGTCGCGAGTGCTGAAGGCGGTGACCTTGTCTTATTTTCAATGCGCTATGTAACTGTTACGCCGCCATCCTTCTCTCCTCAAATCGGCATCATCATGCCGACCTATCGGCGCGAGCCATATGTTCTGGCCAACATCAAAAAGTTTCTCGCCTGGCGCTAGGAAGACCCGCAACCAGACCTCACGCTCTTTGTCATCGATAATGGCCGCACGCTCCAGCAATCTGCGACAAATGGCAACGTCCGTATCATTTCCAATCGCAATGTCGGCGGTGCTGGAGGCTTCGCCCGATGTCTGCTCGAAGCTGAAGCCGCGGGCTGTACGCATGTGATCTTCTGTGATGATGATGTCATCATCGAACCGGAGGCTTTCGCACGCACATACGCTTTTTTTTCGATTGCAGATCAACGCAGCGTCATCGGTGGCGGCATGCTGAGAATGGGCGCCAAACATATCTTGTATGAGCTGGGAGCCATCAGGACCAGCATGGGGTGTTTGCCACAAAAGAGCAATTGGAATCTATTAAACCAGGAAAGTATTATCAAATACGATGACAGCTGCCTTTGGAAACAAAAGCACGGATACTTTGCTTGGTGGTACTTTGCGTCTCCGCTCGTCGTCTTTGCGCAAAACAAACTTCCTATGCCATATTTTTTTAGAGGCGACGATCAGGAGTTTGCCGAAAGATATCGTGACTGCAAGTTCGTGACTCTTTTGGGAGTTGCCGTATGGCACGATGATTTTGAAAAAAAGATTCTCCCGTAACTGATTATTATATCGTTCGCAATGGTCTGATCACTGGTTGGATACACGGAGATCCTCAATGTCCGACAATATTGTCCTGTGCATATCGTACTTGCATAGCACTACTTACGTATCGATATGACCGAGCGCAATTCATTTTATGTGGCATCCGCGACGCGCTGCGTGGACCCTCCTGGCTTGAACGGCTCGATGAAGAACAATATCATCAGCAGCTCTTGCGCACGCAGTGCCAACGGATGCAGCCCATCGAAAAACCAACGAAACTGCCGATAGCCGTCAATCCTCCCAAGAGCCTGCTGCGGAAGATCCTGATCATATCGACAGTCAACGGTCACCTCTTGCCGGCCTGTTCCATCAAAGCGCTCTGGAGACAAGACGATCCCGATCGTCGTGTCTACCGGCATCTCCATGACACCCATCTTGGCGCCATTTTCTTGCGCCCAGAAGTCTGCTACTATGAGCCGTCAACGAAACAAGGCATCCTGTGCGTGGTATCGCCCCAGCGATTCTGGCAGATCGCGGCGCAGCTGCTCTGGATCATGCCGTGGTTCATCAGCACCCTTTTCTTGCAGCGCTGGCGCTGGCGTCGCGCCTACCATCGTCTGATCACCCCCGAAGCCTGGCGCAAGCGGCTGAAACTGGGCCTCTCTGATTAGCTGGACGCAACAGCACATGATTGCTGCGATCATTGTCACACATAATCGACTGCAGAAGCTCCAAGAGTGCTTGTATCGAACAAGCCAAGAATCGATCGATCGGATCCTGGTCGTCGATAATGCATCACAGGACGGCACTCGCGATTTTCTAGCCACATACCCTGATAAACGAGTCGCATTCCTATGCTTGCCTGTCAACAAGGGCGGGGCGGGTGGATTCGCCGCCGGTTTCACGCATCTCCTACAAGATCCTGCCGTAGATTGGCTGCTCTGCTATGATGATGATGCATATCCAGCCCCGGGTGCGATCGCCACCTTCCGTTCGTATATGCCTCTGCTTGCGCAGCGGCCAGAGATCGTCGGCATCGCCAGCGCCGTCTATTATCCGGATCATACGATCTGCGAGATGAATCGGCCGAGCTGGAATCCCTTCGCCACATGGCGTCGCTTGTTGAGCACCATGCTTCGCGGAAGAATGGGATTCCACATTCCGGATGCATTCTATGCCACGGATCGCTGGTGTCCGATCGATTGCTGCTCCTTCGTCGGTCTGTTCATCCGCGCCGAAGCAGCTCGCCGCTACTCCCCTCCGCGCGGCGAGCTCTTCCTCTACGGAGATGACATTCTCTATACCTACGGACTGTCGAGCACAATCGGAGACCTCTGGTTCGCGCCACGGCTGCGCTTCATCCACCACTGTCAAACCCTGGTCGGCGACTCTAAATACACCCCGCTGTGGAAAGCGTTTTATACTTTCCGCAATGGCATCGAACTCTATCGCACGCTTTCCGGTCCTCTGTTCCCTGTCGTCTGTCTGTGGAAAGCGTTGCGTTGGTTCGCGGTGGCTCATCGCTATCGCCATCCGCTCCGGTACTGTCATCTCGTCTGGTGTGCCGTGGTCGACGGTGTGCGCAGAGACTTTTTGCGCCCGCATGAAAAGGTGTTGCAGTGGACAGATGATTGAGCTCCCTCGCTCTCTGCTCTCGCCCGATGCCGCAGACGCTGTCTTCACTGCCGTCTGCGACGGCGGTCGAGTTCGACGAGCAGGCGATTGAGCGGCAGGTGCGGGGGTTCATCGCTGCGACAGGCGATGCAGGCCGCGCCGCGTCGCCGGCACAGGGCGAGCAGGGCGTGGCGGTGCCGCTCGACTTCCTGGCGATAGGCCTCGGCGAGAGCCCGGGGCACGGCGATCAGTTCGCCTTCGCCTTCCAGGCCTTGGAAGCGGCAGGACCCGGGCAGGGCGAGGTCGCACTCATCGGGGTCGAGGATCCACACCAGGGCGAGATCATGGCCGCGCGCCTGCAGGCGATCGCAGGCGTGCGCGAACTGCTCGAGGTCGCCGAGAAAGTCGGAGAGCACGATGATCAGACCGCGCGCCGTCGCCGGCGCGGCGAGGCGCTCCCAGCCCTTGGCGGCATCGGTGCGGCCGCTCGGCTCATGGGCTTCCAGCGCCCGGCACAGCCGCTCGAGCTGGCCCTGGAAGCGGGCCGGCACTTCCTGCACCGCGCGCTCGCTCCACAGGGTGAGGCCGACGCGGTCCTGCTGCTGCAGCACCAGCCAGGCGAGGGCGGCGGCGAGCTGCGCGGCATAGCGGTACTTGCTGATGCCGGCGCGAGCGCCGCCGTAGCCCATGCTGGCCGAGCCATCGACGGCGAGGACGCAGGCGAGGTCGGTCTCGGCCTCGTAGCGCTTGAGCACCAAGCGGTCGGAGCGCGCCAGCACCTTCCAGTCGAGGTGGCGCAAGTCGTCGCCCGGCACATAGGGGCGATGGTCGGCGAAATCGATCGAGGATCCTGTGAAGGGGCTGCGATGGGCCCCCGCCATCAGGCCCTCGACGATGATGCGGGCGACGATTTCCAAGCGGTGGATGCGCGCGAGCTCGCTGGCGGGCAGCAGGGCGGCGGCCATGGCGGCAGCGTGCACAGCGGGCCACCGGCGCAAACCCTCAGCCGGTGGTGCGCAGCCCGCTGGCGATCGCATTCACCGTCATCAGCAGCGAGGGCAGCATCGCCTCGGCTTCATCGGTCCGGCCAGCGGCGCGCAGCTCGCGCCAGCGGCGGGTCAGCGCGATCTGCCGGGCATGCAGCGCTTTCAAGCCCTCCTCGCGCAGCGCCAGGGTGCGCGACAGGCGCGGCCGACGCACGGTCAAGGGAGTGCCGAAGACCTCGGTCAGCTGCTCGCGCGCCAGCTCGTATTCGGCGATGATCCGCGAGAGGAAGCGCTCGCGCACCTCGCTGTCGCCGACCAGCGCCGCGTAGTCGCGCATGATCGCGGGCGCAGCCGAGGCGAGGTTGGTCTCGATGCTGGAGAGCGCGTAGTGCAGGAAGCGCCAGCGATGCAGGGCCTGCTGCAGCTGCGTGAATGACGGCGGATCGTCGCGGCGCAGGGCGGCCAGCGCGCTGCCGATGCCATACCAGCCCGGCAGGTAGTGGCGCGACTGGTTCCAGCTGAACACCCACGGTATGGCGCGCAGATCGGCGAGCGTGCGCTGACCGCTGCGGCGGCTCGGGCGGCTGCCGATCGCCGCCTGCTCCAGGACATCGATCGGCGTCGCCTCGCTGAAGTAGGCGAGAAACCCCTCGCTGGTCAGCAGGGCCTCGTAGGCCGCACGGCTGGCGCTGGCCAGGCGCTCGCACAAGGGGTGGAGGTCGCTCCAGTCGGCATCGGGTGGCAGGGCGTGCCGCGCCGTGGTCAGCACCGCGCCGCTGACCAGCAGCTCGAGGTGATAGCTGGCGGTCAGCAGGTTGGCGTACTTCTGCGCGATGACCTCGCCCTGCTCGGTCAAGCGGATGTCGCCGCTCAAAGAACCGTGGGGCAGCGCCGCGAGGAAACGATGGGTGGGCCCGGCGCCGCGCGACACCGTGCCGCCGCGGCCGTGGAAGAAACGCAACGGAACGCCGGCCTGCCGGCCGACGGCGACCAGCTCGCTCTGCGCCCGATGCAGGTGCCACTGGCTGGCGAAGATGCCGCCGTCCTTGCAGGAGTCGCTGTAGCCGAGCATCACCTGCGCCACCCCGCCCCAGCGCGGCAGGCTGCGGCGCGTCACCGGATGCGCGAGGAAGTCGGCGAGGATGCGCGGGGCGCCGCGCAGGTCGTCGATGGTCTCGAACAGTGGGACGACGGGAAGCGCGCAAGCCAGCCCGTCGCCGCTCCACTGCGCGAGACCGGCCTCGCGCGCCAGGACATAGACCGTGAGCAGGTCGGACAGCGAGCGCGTCATCGAGACGATCAGCGCCCCGAGCCCATCGCTGCCGTAGGTTGCGCGATGCCGCGCAAGCACGCGCAGCGCCTCGACGACCCGGCGCGCCTGCTCGCCGAGCGGGGTGTCGGGATGGACGAGCGGCCGCGGGGTGCGCAGCTCGGCATCGAGCAGGGCGAGGCGCTCCTTCTCGCTCCAGCGCGGCCAGTCGGCGGCGGCGATGCCGGCGGCCTGCAGCAGCTCGCTGAGCGCCGCGTCATGGACGGCGCTGTTCTGGCGCACATCGAGCGCCGCGAGATGGAAGCCGAAGCACTCGACGGCGCGCTCGACCGGCGCGAGCTCGCTGTCGACCAGGCGCTGCGCGCCGACGGCGACCAGCGCCCGGCGCAGCACGCCGAGATCGGCGAGCAGCTCGGCCGGCGACGCATAGGCGAGGCTGGCGCTCTCGCGCTCATCGGGCAGGCGCGCCAAGCAGAGGTTGCACCACTGCCGCCACGGCTCCAGCGGGTTGCGCTGCAGGGCCTGTTCGCCGGCGCTGCCGAGCTGACGCGCGCGCGCCGCGATCAGCTCGGCGAACTCCGGCGAGGGCGCCTGCAGGCGCTGCGACAGCGAGAGCCGCTCGGCGAGGCGGCGCAGATTCTGGCGGTGCAGGGCCAGCGCCGTGCGCCGATGCTCGCGCAGCGTCTCGGCGGTGACCTCGGGCGTGACCCCGGGATGGCCGTCGCGGTCGCCGCCGACCCAGGACCCGAAGCGGATGCGCGGCAGGCGTCCCTGCTCGGCGAGCAGGCGCAGATCCCAGCCGCGCTCCTGCCAGGCATTGCGCAGCCGCTGATCGGTGCGCACCACCGCCTCGGGGAACACATCGCGCAGGTAGTGGATGACATTGCGCCGTTCGCTGGCGACATCCGGCTTGCTCAACCGCACCTCGCCGGTGCGCCACAGCCGCTCGATCAGCGCGCAGACCTCGCTGCGGATCTGCCGCTGCTCGCTCGGCGTCCACATCGAGTTCTCGCGGCGCACCAGCGCGAGGTAGAGCTCGCGATGCATCGCGATCACCGTCGAGCGCTTGGCTTCCGTCGGATGCGCCGTCAGCACCGGCTCGACGCGGATCGTCGGCAACAGACGCGCGCAGTCCTCGGCGCTGAACCCGGCGGCGGCGAGCCGCGCCAGGGTCTCGCCCCACAGGCCCGGCTCAGCGGCCGCGCCCTCCTCGCATTCGCGGCGGCGCCGCGCCTGGTTGGCGGTGTTCTCCTCCACCATGTTGAGGAGCTGGAAGGCGAGCGAGAGCATCTGCACCTCGCGCTCGGCGAGGGTGCCCGGCAGCGGGGCGTTGCCGTGCCAGGGCAGGCGGGCAGCCAGCTCGCGCTCGCCGAGCGACAGCAGCACCTCATGGAAGCAGTCCATCACGAAGGCGAGGTCGCGTTCGAGCTTGGCGAAGGCGAAATCGATGATCGCAGTCGACGCCATCATGTGCTCCTCATGCAGACGGTCGTTCCCGCGCTAGATCGTATACTCGATGTCCGACAAGGGATGCAGGCAGCGCGCGAGCCGCGCGGCGGCCTCGCGCGCCGACAGCTCCGCCGGAACCAGCAGCGCCTCGTCGGGCGGAGCGGCGCAGATCAGCAGCACGACGAGGTCCTGGGCCGCCAGCTCGCGGGCCACGGCGGGCAGCGCCGGCACCCGCTGCTCATCGAGCAGCACGGCGACGATGCCATGCGCCAGCAGCGCCTCGGCGAGCGCGCGGGCGCGCGCAGCGTCGGCGACCGCGATCAGCGCCCCGCGGTGCCCGAGGATGCGGCGGCGCGCGGCCCGCGCATCGTCGGCCGAGCCGCCCTCGCTGTCGCAGCCGATCACCATCCCGGCCGCGAGGGTTCCGCAGTGGCTGCGATCGACGAGCACGAAGGAGCCGAGCACGCGGTTGCTGCCATAGGGCTCGCAGGCGACCGGCCGCGCCAGCTCCAACGACACGCGCGCGATGCCGTTGAGCCCGAGCGTGCTCGCCGCGCGGTGCGCGAGCGTGTTGACATCGAGCTCGTAGGCGATGCCCGTCACCTGAGCCGGCACATAGCCGGCGGCGCCGCGCCACCAGTAGGTCGTGTGCAGGGTCAGCGGCTGTTCGTGCATCCAGATCAGCCAGGCCTCGAGGCGGCTGCTCACCGCCGGCGGCTGCTCGGGATCGGCCAGGACATCGCCGCGCGCGCAGTCGATCTCGTCGGCCAGGCGGACGATGACCGACTGCGGGGCCCGGGCCTCGGGGCAGCAGTCGCCGGCGACGCGGATCTCGACGATCCGCGACTGCTGCCGGCTCGGCAGGTGCAGAACACGGGCGCCGAGCGCGATGCGGCCGCTGGCCAGGGCTCCGGCGAAGCCGCGGAACTCGCGATCCGGCCGCAACGCCAGCTGGACGGGCAGCCGCCACGGCGCCTGCGCCTCGGCGTCGCCGAGCGGCACGCGCTCCAGATGCTCGAGCAGGGTCGGCCCGCGATACCACGGCGCGCGCTCGCTGGCGCGCACGACATAGTCTCCGTCCAGGGCCGAGAGCGGGATCGCAGCGCTGCTGGCAGACAGGCCGACGCGTTCGGCGACCGCACGGAAGTCAGCGACGATGCGGCGGAACACGGCCTCGTCCCAGCCGACGAGGTCCATCTTGTTGACCGCCAGCACGACATGCCGGATGCCGAGCAGGCTGACAATGCAGGCGTGGCGCCGCGTCTGCTCGAGCACGCCGTGGCGCGCATCGACGAGGATCACCGCGAGCTGGCAGGTGCTGGCGCCGGTAGCCATGTTGCGCGTGTACTGCGCGTGACCGGGGCAATCGGCGATGATGAACTTGCGGCGCGGCGAGGTGAAGAAGCGATAGGCGACATCGATGGTGATCCCCTGCTCGCGCTCGGCTTTCAAGCCGTCGGTCAGCAGCGCGAGGTCGATGCGGCCGCGGCCGACCGTGCCATGCCGCTCGCTGTCGCGCGCCACCGCCGCCAGCTGGTCCTCCGGCACCATCGCGGTGTCGTAGAGCAGGCGGCCGATCAAGGTGCTCTTGCCGTCGTCGACGCTGCCGCAGGTCAAGAAGCGCAGCATGTCCTTCGCCTGATGCTCGCGCAGCCAGCGCGCGACGGTCTCGTTCATGACGCGGCAGCCTGCGGCCGCCCGCCAGCGTACAAGCCCCCGTCGCGTCGCTTACCACGCGATGTTGATGCCGAGTTCGGCGAGCAGGGCGCGCTGCCGCTCCCACATCCGGGCCCGCTCCTCCTCGCTGGCGTCGTCGTAGCCGAGCAGGTGCAGGCAGCCGTGCAGGACATAGAGCGCGAACTCCTCCGCGAAGGGGCGACCGCGCGCCGCGGCCTCGCGCGCGGCGATCGCACTGCAGACCGCGAGGTCGCCGAGGCGGCGCCAGCCATCGCGGGGATCGCGGCTGCCGTCGGGGAAGCTCATGACATCGGTCGGATGCGGCTCGCCGAAATGCTGCCCATGCAGGCGCGCGCTCTCCGCTTCATCGACGACCAGGACGCTGAGCCGGCAGCGGCCGAGGCCCTCATGGGCCAGCGCCGCCGCGACAGCGCGCGCCGCCAAGCGGCGCGCCGCCAGTGGCACCGGCCGTCCGCCCCACTCGATGCGGCAGCGGGCGGCCATCAGGCGATCTCCAGCAGGCGATGTCCGGGGTTCTGGCGCAGGCAGTACTCGCGATCCCAGGCGCTGGGGAAGAGCACGGCGATGCGTCCGCGCTCGTCCCGCGCCAGCTGGCAGCCCGGCGTCGGCTGAAAGCGTGCGACATCGCCCTCCAGCCAGCCGCTGCAGCTGTACGACAGCGGCGTCAGGCGCGTCTCCACCCCCCATTCGTCGCGCAGGCGGTACTGCAGCACCTCGAACTGCAGGCGGCCGACAGCGGCGATGAAGGGGCTGGCCAGCGGCTGCTCGTAGGGCCGCAGCACGAGCACCGCACCCTCGCCGGCCAGGGTTTCCATGCCCTTGTCGAAGGCCTTGCGCCGCGCGAGGTCGAGCGGTTCGATGCGCGCGAAGTGTTCGGGCGGGAACTGCGGCAGCTCCGGGAACGCGATGCCGGCGCGCGCCGACAGCGTGTCGCCGATGGCGAAGCCGTCGTTGATCAGGCCGACGATGTCGCCGGGGAAGGCCTCGTCGATGGTCGTGCGCTCGCGCGCGACCAGGGAGTTGGGCCGCGACAGCCGCAGTTCGCGCAGCACCCGCCCGCCCCGGATGTGCTTCACCACCATGTCGCGCTCGAAGCGACCGCTGCAGACGCGGATGAACGACAGCCGATCGCGATGCCGCGGATCCATGTTGGCCTGGATCTTGAACACATAGGCCGAGAACGGCGCCTGCACCGGATCGAGGGCGAGGCTGCCGTCGCCAGCGAGGGCGAGCCGCGCCTGCGGCGACGGCGCCAGCTCGATGAAGGCATCGAAGAACGGCTCGACGCCGAAGTTGGTCAGCGCCGAGCCGAAGAACACCGGCGTCACCTGTCCGGCGAGGAAGGCCTCGCGGCTGAACGGATTGCCGGCGACATCGAGCATCTCGAGCTCTTCCCGCAGCCGGCTGTGGGCCGACTCGCCGAGCGCGGCGCGCGCCTCGTCGCTGGCGAAGGGCAGGCGGCGCAGCGCCGCGCGCTGGGCGCCGCCGCTGCTGGTCTTCTCGAAGAGCAGGAGGTCGCGGGTCGCGCGCTCGACGACGCCGATGAAGTCGCGTCCCGAGCCCGTCGGCCAGTTGATGGCGCTGGCCTGGATGCCGAGGACCTCTTCGATCTCGGCCAGCAGCGACAGCGGCTCGCGCGCCGGCAGATCGAGCTTGTTGATGAACGACAGGACCGGGATCCCGCGCAGGCGACAGGCCGCGAACAGCTTGCGCGTCTGGGCCTCGACGCCCTTGGCGGCATCGAGCACCATGATCGCGGCATCGGCCGCCGTCAGCGTGCGGTAGGTGTCGGCGGAGAAGTCCTGGTGGCCGGGCGTGTCCAGGACATTGATCACGGCGCCGCGGTATTCGAACTGCATCGCCGAGGCGGTGATCGAGATCCCGCGCTCCTGCTCCATCGCCATCCAGTCCGAGGTCGCGAGCCGGCCGCCCTTGCGGTTCTTCACCATGCCGGCGGTGCGCAGCAGGCCGGAGTACAGCAGCAGCTTCTCGGTCAGCGTCGTCTTGCCGGCGTCGGGGTGGCTGATGATCGCGAAAGTGCGGCGGCGCGCGGTCTCCCGCTGCAGGCGGGCGAAGTCTTCGTCCATCATCGCGCGCAGGGTGCGGCGCGCGCGCCGCAGTCGAGCTGCATCAGCGAGCGGCGCGGGCACCGCAGCGCGCGGCCGCTTCCAGGCGCCGGGCGCGCGCCGCCTCGCCGCCGTGCGGCACCGCCGCCGCGCGCCGCCAGGCCTCGGCCGCCGCGGCCAGCTCGCCCACCGCCTCGCAGGCCAGGGCCTCGCCTTCGAGCGCGGCGACCAGGCCGGCATGGTCGCCGACAGCGCGCGACAGCGCCGCGGCCTCGCGGTAGGCGCGGCGCGCGGCGTCGGGATCGCCGCGCCGGCGCAGCAGGTGCCCGTGATTGACCGCGACCGCGCTGAGCGCCCAAGGATCCTCGCCAGCCTGGCGCCGGGCCTCGGCGAGCAGGCCGGCGGCGAGCTCGTCCCGGCCCTCGCGCAGGGCCAGGGCGGCGCGGCTGGCCAGCACCCGCGCCATCAGGGACGGGGCGGCAGGCTCGCACTCCGCCAAGACGCGCGCCGCTGCCGCCGCCTGGCCCGCTGCGACCTGCGCTGCGGCCAGGGCCAGACGGGTGCGAGCGCGATCGTCGGCCGAGGCCCGCATCTCGCTCGCCAGCCGGAGACTCTCGCCGAGATCCGCGACCGCTGCCGCCGCCTGGCCGGCCGCCAGCAGGGCGAGTCCGCGATTGTGCAGGTCGCGCGCCAGGCGCGCGCGATCATCGCGGGCCGCGCTCGCCTCGGCCGCGGCCGAGAAGCGTCCGACCGCGGCGCGGGGGCGGCCATCGCTGAACGCATCGACGCCATCGACGGTCAGGCGATCGCTCGCCGTCCGCGACTCGGGGCCGCTGCAGGCCACGGCCAGCATCAGCGCGCAGGCGCACAGCAGCCGCCTCATGGCGCCAGCTCCGGCGCCGCCACGATGCCCGCGGACTCCAGGCGCCCTTCCGCGCGCGGCTCGAGGTAGGCGCGCAGCAGCCAGTGCCGGCGCAGCCCATCGACCAGGCGCTGCACATCGTCAAGCAGCGACTCCGCGCCCTCGGCCAGGGCGGGAGCGGTCGGCGCGGCGCGCCGGAGTTCGCCGGTGATCGCCTTGATGTCCGACGCGATACCGGCGAGGTCCTGCGCCAGCCGTTCATCGACCAGGACCCGTCCCGCCGTCCCGCGGCCCTCGCCGAGGCCGCGCACCAGACCCTGGGCATCGCTCGCAAGGTTCTGCACGCTGCCGGCGATCGCTTCGGCGCGCAGCAGCACGGTCTCCAGCCGCTCGATGAGGCGGCGCTGGCGTACCTCGGCGAGCAGCGCTCCGGTCTGCTCAGGCAGCCGCGCGGCGCGCAGCTCGGCGAGCGCCGCGCGCGCTTCCGTCAGCGTCTCGGTCGCGGCGACGAGCAGCGGCTCCAAGCGCTGCTCCACCGTCATCAGCACCTTCTTGGCGATGGCCGCGGTGTCCCGCGGCGGCACGACGGTGATCGGCTGGTGCCGGTGCCAGTCATCTTCGAGCCAGCCCTTGGGGCCCGCTGACCCGGCCTTCAGCACCACGGTCGGCTGTCCCATGAACGGAGCGAACGGAGCGTTGATCACGATGCGGGCATCGCCGCGGCGCCCTTCGGGAGTCAGCTCGCCGCGATGGAGCTGCGCCAGCGCACGGTTGGCGATGGCCAGGCGCAGGCGCAGGATGCCATCGCGGAACTCGGCGGCGATCACCTCGCCGACCTGGCTGCCGGACATCTCCACCGGCACCCCCGGCTTGATGCTCTCCGCCAGGTCCTCGAAGAACTCGCTCTCGGCCGCCGGCAGCAGAGGGCTGACCGCGAACACTTCGGTGGTGACGGTGAACCACTGGCGGGCGGAGCCGATCAGGGCGATGGCGATGACGACGATGGTCACGGCGCCGAGCGCGAAGGCCCCGATGATCGCATCGAGGTAGCGGAACTTGAAGGGCTGGGTGGCCGTCATGCTGATGCCCCCTCCGCCGTCGATGGTGGCGTCGGCCGCTGCGGGCGAAAGCGGCGCGTCAGCGGCGGCTCGCGCTGCGGCAGCGGCACGACGCGCCAGGCCGGCACCGCCGGCGGGGCCGCGCTGGCGGCAAGGATCGCCAGCTGCCGCTCCTGCGCCACGCTGGCGAGCAGGGCCCAGATATCGACCGCGCATGCCGGATCGAAGTCGTCCGTCGGCTCATCGAGCAGCAGCAGCACGGGATCGAGGATCAGCGCCCGCCCGAGGGCGACCAGGCGCCGCAGGTTGGTCGGCGCGTAGTCTGGAAGCATCGGAGGCAGACGTTCGATGCCGAAGGTCGTCAGCACCGCCTGCGCGCGCCTCTCGACTTCCTCGGCGCTCGGATCCTGCCACCAGCGCAGCGGCAAGACCAGATTGTCCCACAGCGAGAGGTTCGAGATCAGGGCGCCTTCGTTCGGCACATAGCCGATGCGATGCCGCATGCGCTGCGGCGGCTGACCGCAGACCAGCACGCTGCCGCCCCAGGGCTCCTCGAGGCCGACCGCCAGCCGCAGCAGCGAGCTCTTGCCGCCGCCGAGGCCGGCGGCGACCGCGATCGCCTCCCCTGGTCGCACTGTCAGCGACAGATGGTCGAAGACCGGGCTCGCCGAGCCCGGCGGCGCCCAACTCAGGTCCCGGAGCTCGAGGATCGCGCTCATATCGCGTACATCAGCCCGGAGATCAGCGTGCACCAGAGGAAGGCCGCCGCCAGCGAGCGAACGACGGCGCGCGTCGTCGCGCGCGGGATATCGGTCGCCGACGACGCCGCCGTGAAACCTTCGTGGCAGGCGATCGCCGCGATCAGCAGCCCGGCGACGACCGTCTTCGCCGCCACCATGACGGCATCCCGGACGCTGAGCTGGCCAGCGATCATCATCGCGTAGTCGTCGAGCGCCAGCGCATTGGCGCTGACCAAGGCGAGGATCAGCCAGCCGGCGATCAGCGACATCGCGAGAAACGCCAGCGTCAAGCCGACGAGCGCCGAAGCGACGCCGATCAAGCGCGGCAGGATCAGGTAATCGAAGACATCGATGCCCATCGCGATCAGCATGTCGACCTCGCGGCGGACGCGCATGCCGGCGAGCTCGGCCGCGATCGCCGCCCCGCTGCGGCCGATGACGATGAAGGAGACCAGCAGGGGGCCGAGTTCGCGAACGAGCGCCGTGACAATCAACAGGCCGACCAGCTCCCGCCCCGCGTTCCCAGAGAGCACGCTGGCCTGCGCCGCCACCGCCGCCCCGGTCAGCACGGCGAGCAGGCCCGTGAAGGGCAGGGCTTCCACGCCCGTGAACAGGATCTGCCGCTTGACGACCTCGCGACCGACCGCCGGCAGTGTCCTCCAGGGGCGCAAGCCGCGCCGCAGGCCGTGACCGAGCAGCGCGCTCAAAGCCCACAAGTAGCTGCCGGAGTCGCGCAGCGCCCGGCCGAAGACGCTCAGCACCGCGATGAGCATGGCGCGCTGACCTCGAGGACGATCGGTCCTGCTAGCGTTGAACGGGCAGCAGCCCCGAGTTCGTCAGGCGCGGCTTGGGCCGCGTCGCCGGATCGTCCTCGGCATGCGTGCGGAAGAAGCGCCGTGCGATCCATCCCGCCGGCGGCGATTCGATCAGCGGAATCAGCAGGGAGGTGGCGAGGATCGAGACCAAGACGACCGCATAGGTGATGTTCTTGATGTCGCTACCCGCCGGCGCTCCGGCCTGCGCGACCATCGAGGCGATGACCGCGGCCGCCAGGCCCTTGGGCGCCATCACCGCGGTCAGCGCGGCGTCCCGCCAGGTGCAGTCGCGCGGCAGCAGCACGCGCGCGAGCAGGCAGCGCGCGGCATACACCGCAGCGACGATCTGCAGCGCCATCGCATAGGGCTCCCAGCGGTCGAAACGCAGGTTGATCCCGAGGTAGATGAAGAACACCAGCTTGCAGAGGAAGACCAGCTCGGCAAACAGCTCGCGTTCGTCGTCGACGATGCGTCCGACCAGCAGGCCGCCGATCCGCTCGGGAGCCTCGGGACGGCTCCAGTGCCCGACGGCGATGCCGAAGGCCAGCGCCGCGATCGCGCCGCTGAAGCCCATCATCTCGGTGAGACCGTAGAGGACGAAGACGCCGGCGATGATCGCGAGACGCGTGTTGGGCACCGCACGCAGACGGCGATGGACGAGCAGCCAGGCGATGCCGCCGAGCGCGCCGAGCAGACCGGCCGCGACCAGCGAGCTGATTGCGAGCCCCGCCATCCGCATCGGGCTCGGGTCGCCGCGCAGCACGGCATCGAGCAGGCCGACGGTGAGGACGATGCATGTGACATCGGTGATCGCGCTCTCGAGCGAGAGGATGGTGCGCGCTTTCTCGCGAATGCCGAGGATCGTCAGCATCGGAATGACGACCGCGCTCGAGGTGCCGGAGAGGATCGCGCCGACGAGCAGGGCCGGCAGCCAGCTGCCGAAATGGGCCTGCGTCACCGTCGCGATGATCGCGATGGTGACCGCGCTCGTCGCCAGCGTGATCGAGGCCGTGCCGACCGCCGCCCGCACCAGCGTGTCCAGCGAGATGCCCAGACCGCCTTCGAACAGGATGACGATCAGCGCGATCGCCGTCAGCACCGGTCCGACCTCGCCGAAATGCTCGGGCTTCACCCAGCCCAGGCCGAAGGGGCCGAGCGCGATGCCGATGCCCATCAGCAAGAGCACGTCCGGGATGCGCGTGCGCTTGAAGAGCGCCACCAGGAGGTGCCCGAAGAACACCAGCATCCCGAGCGCGAGGATCACCGATTCCATCGCTTCCGTACCTTCGTGACCGACGCCGGCTGACAAGGATCAGCGCTGACAGCGCGGGCACCAGTAGGTGCTGCGGCCGGCGACGATGCGACCGCGAATGGCGGCGCCGCAGACGCGGCACGGCTGGCCGGCGCGGTCATAGACCGCGAAGGCGTGCTGGAAGCGTCCGGAGAGGCCGTTCACGGCGCGGTAGTCGGCGATCGTCGAGCCGCCAGCGGCGATCGCCTCGGCGAGCACGGCGCGCGTCGCTTCCAGCAGCCGCGCGAGCCGCCGCTCGGCGAGGCGTCGCGCCGGCTGCAGCGGCCTGATCCCGGCGCGAAAGCAGGCCTCGCTCGCATAGATGTTGCCGATGCCGGCCAGAACGCGCTGATCCATCAGCAGCGCCTTGATCGCGCAGCGCCGCCGCTGCGCGGCGCCTCGCAGGGCATCCCAGGCCTCAGCCGCGAAGGGTTCGGGGCCGAGCGCGGCGAGCGCGGGGAGCTCATCGGGCTTGCGGCACAGCATCAGCGATCCGAAGCGCCGCGGGTCATGATAGGTCAGGTGCAATCCTTCAGCGAACAGCAGCTCGACATGATCGTGGCGCCGCCCAGAGGCGCCGACGCGCCACGACCCGCTCATCCCGAGATGGCTGACGAGGATCAGGCCAGCGCAGTCCCACAGCAGAAACTTGCCGCGCCGCGCGATGTCGAGCACGCGGCGACCGATCAAGGAAGCGAGATCCGGCAGGGGACTGCGCAGGCGCGGCGCGAAGATGCGTGCACCGGCGATCGTCCTGCCGCGCACGAGGGCCAGCAGGCCGCAGCGCACGGTCTCGACCTCGGGCAGCTCCGGCATCGCGGCAGCGTGCCCTCGCATCCCTTGAATCCAGCTGCGCTCCGTTGACCGTCGGGCAGCGCCTCGTACGATGCCGGTGCATGGGGTTCGTGCTGATCTGCGAGAGCGACGGGCGCCGCTTCCCCCTCCTGCCCGGCAAGGCCGTGGTGCTGCGCGTGCGCCGTGGCGATCAGCTCGGCGGCGAGATCACCATCGGCGTGCGCGAGGGGCATCCGTATCTGGACAACCGCAGCGGGGTGCCATGCCTGGTCAACGACATCGAGCGCAGCAGCGCCGAGCTAGCGGTCGGCGACCGCCTGTGCTGCGGCCAGCTACGGCTGTCCGTCGCCGTCGAGGGCCAGCCCGCGGAGCAGCCTGCTCCGGCACCTGTGCCGCCTGCGAGCAGCGGCGTCCAGGAGCAGGGCGGCGCGCCACGCAGCGACCGGCACCAGCGGCGCATCAGCGCCAGCCGGCTCTCGCCGCTGTCGCCGCAAGCTGGCAATACCAACATGTTCAAGCGAGTCTCGGCGGTCTTCAACGGCCGCGCCGAGCGCCAGCGCCTCGAGCAGCTGGAAGCCGAGCGCCGTGCCGCGCTCCTCGAGGCCGGACGGCGCAGCCTCGCCGATGGTTCGGCGCTCGGCCTGCCGCCGGAGGCGATGCTTGCGCTCGCTCACGGACAACCGGTGACCCTGACCCCCGAACAGCTGAGCGGCTTCGCGCAGTGGCGCGAAGACCGTCAGCGCCTGGTGCGCCTCGATGCCGAGATCGCGGCCCTGCGGCAGTCGCTGGGCTTGGGGCCCGACCCCGAAGCCGTGATCCTCGCCACCCCGCCGCTGCGCAGCGACGAGCAGCAGAAGCTCAACCGCGCCTTCGCGACCATGGATGTCACCGGCACCCAGGAGCTCGAGAACCTGCGCCGCGCCACGACGCCGCGCTCCCCTCCCCCCCGCCCGGCGCGCTAGGGCGCCGCTCGGCTCGCACGACCCGGCTGCAACGAGCTCGCCGCGGCCCGAGCTGCGCGAGCTCCCAGCGCGAGATCAGCGCCGCGCCGACGTCATGACGGCCAGCCTTCACGGCGCCGTGATCAGCCGCAGCGCGCGCTCGCGCGGCAGCACATTCTGCCGCGCCAGCAGCACATCGAGCGCCCCCACCTGCCGATCGCGGTTGATGTCGAAGACATTCGTGATCGCCGCCTGATTGACCACCGTCGTCGTGTTCTGCCGGATCCGCAGCTGATCCGTCACCGTGACCTGGGCATCCGTCGACGAGTTGCCGGTCTCGCCCACCGTGTTGCCGATATACACAACGAAGGGCTGCGTGAGTCCAGTGCGGCTGGTCGCCAACACCGCGATCCGCAACCAGGTGTTGGTGATCGCTTGATCCGGCCAGATGAGCGTGACCCGTGCCGTTCCGCCACTGCCTGCGCCTGGGCGCAGCGACACACTCGGCGTGGGAGCCGTTACCCACTGCACGAGCGCATCGCTGTTGCCGATCCGGCACTCGAAGTCGCTCGCTTGGGGAACGCCGGCCAAACGGGAAATATCGACCATCACGCCATTGATACCTTTGCTATAGGAAGTATAGTTGGCGAACGACGCTGTCGCTCCGGGCAGCAGGGGCTGCTTATCGGTGGCGATCGCGTTGTCGTCTTGGGCATTCGCGGCCGGATTGTTGCCGTC
>JANWWU010000086.1 GCA_025055595.1 Planctomycetota bacterium
AGCGGTTCCGCGTGGCGTCGTCATCACGTACGGCGCGCTCGCCGCCCGCCTCGGACAGCCGCACGCAGCCCGCGCCATCGGCCGCGCCTGCGCGCGCAACCCTGTGCCGCTGTGGGTGCCCTGCCATCGCGTGGTGGCCGCGGATGGTCTCGGCGGCTTCAGCGGCGGAGCGCAGCGCAAACGCGCCCTGCTCGCCCTCGAGGGCGTCACATGGACTTGATCGAGATCAAGAGCGTTGGCTATATACTACAAGCGTGTCGTGGAGTGCGTTGCTCGTCCCGCGTGAGCATGGTGCGTGGGGGTATGTCGCGATGGCCACCACCACTGGCACAGCGTTGAGCCGCGATCTCGCGGGCTTGCCCTTGCTCGGAGCAGCGGTGGCTGCTCTTGTGATGCGCCAAGCATCGGTCGGACCCGGAGATCAGCGCTGGCCGCGGTGGGTCGTCATCGCTCTGGCCAGCGCTGCGCTCTTCGGCAGTTGCGCGCTGACGAGCTGCCTGGCCGTCGATCGTTCGTGGGCAGCGTGGCTGCTCCTGGCGGCGCTGTTCGCTTGCCCACTCGCTATGCTCCGTCGTGACAGACCCTGGTGGTGGAGCGCACTGCTCGGCGCCTCGACGGGATGCGCTGCGGCAGCCATCGCGCAGGCTGGCGGAGCGAGCTTTTCCTCGTCTGCGCTCTGCGCGGCACTGATTGGCATACACGGTGTTGCGATGGTGCCATTGGTCCGTGCCTGCTTGCGGGGCTCTGAAGCAGCGGCCGGACTCGCCATCGATCTGCAGTTCTTCTCGTTGTTACTGGCCGCCGTGCTGTGGACGCTGGATGCCGTCTCGCTGTTGCTCCTCTGGCTGGCGCTCTTGGGACTGGTGCGGACTCTGTGGCTGGTCACCTGCATGCAACCACGCTGCTCGCCGCAGCGAGTCGGTGTGCGCGAACTGATCTGGTCGCTGATCATCGCGTTCGGTACCGCAGAGAGTCTCCGATGATGGCGAGGCTATGGCGATGGTTGTCGTGGATCGCGCTCGGCGTCCTCCTCGGGCTCGGCGCCGCGACGTTCTACGTATCGCGCGCATGGAGCTACCTGAGCGATCATCCAGAAACTTGCATGAATTGTCATGTCATGACGCATGCCTATGTCACTTGGAACCACAGCAGCCACCGCGAGGTCGCCAGCTGCACGGACTGCCATGTGCCACATGATAGCCTGTGGCGCACCTACGCTTTCAAAGCGGCTGATGGGCTCCGACATGCAGCGGTGTTCACCTGGCGGCGCGAACCGCAAGTGATCCGCTTGCATCCCGCTGCGGTTCCGGTGGTCGAAGCCAACTGTCGACGCTGCCATGACCAGCTTCTTAGCGACATCCATATGCGTCAATCGCATGCCGGCGAACTGCGCTGTTGGGACTGCCACCGCGAAGTGCCACATGGTCGGGTGCAAAGCTTGAGTTCGATCTTCGATGTGCAGGCGCCGCGCTTGCCCGGCGTTTTTGAACTCCCGCAGCGCATGCACATCGGCGGACATCCTCCACGGCCCACATCTGCCAAGGAGCCATGAAATGACTTTGCGCATCTCGAATATTCGCTGGATCATCGTCGTCGCAGCCGGGCTGGTCTCCGCCTTGCTCGCCCTGCTGTTCGCTTCCATCGTCGAACGCCGAGCCGAGTCAGCGCAACGGCAGCGGCCACTGCAGCCGATCGCGCCGTGGGAGAGCGACTCCGCGCGCTGGGCCGTCAACTGGCCGCGCCAATTCGCCAGCTGGCGACAGAGTGAGGACTCCTCGACTCACACCAAATGGGGCGGCTCGTATCCGCGCGATCTGCTGGCCGAGACTCCAGCAAACGTCATCTTGTTCGCGGGCTATCCGTTCTCCACCGACTACAAGCAAGCACGAGGGCATTTCCACGCCGTGCGCGATGTTCATGAGACCGGTCGCGATATCGATGGCAGCAAGGGCAACTGGCCAGCCAAGCCGAGCACCTGCTGGTCCTGCAAGAGCAGCGATGTGCCTCGCCTGCTGGCCGAGATGGGAGCAGCGAAATTCTACGATACGCCAGCTAAAGATCTGTTCCACGCCATCAACCATCCGATCGGCTGCATCGACTGCCACGATCCCCAGACGATGGCGCTGCGCATCAGCCGACCGGCGCTCATCGAGGCCTACGAACGGCAAGGCAAGGATATCCGTCTCGTCAGCCATCAAGAAATGCGTTCGCTGGTCTGCGCCCAGTGCCATGTGGAGTACTACTTCCGCAAGGATGAGCAACTCAATCGCAAGGCATATTTGGTGTTCCCCTGGGATGAAGGTCTCAGCGTCGAAGATATGGAGCGCTACTACGACAGCTATGGATTCGCTGATTGGACGCATTCGATCAGCGGCGCGCGAATGATCAAAATGCAGCATCCCGACTACGAACTCTACACCAAGGGCATCCATGCCTACCGCAATGTTTCCTGCGCCGACTGCCACATGCCCTATAAGACCGAGGGCGGACAGAAGTTCACCGACCACCATATCCGCTCGCCGCTGCTCACCATCAGCCAGAGCTGCGCGGTATGTCATCGGTGGAGCGAGCAGGAGCTGCGCAGCCGCGTCGAGAGCATCCAAGACAGCGTCGCTCGCAGCCGCAGCATCGCTGAAGATGTGCTGTGCAAAGCGCATTTCGATATCGCCGCCTGCCAGCAGGCAGGAGCGAAGGACGACGAGCTCGTCGAAGCGCGCCGTTTCTTGCGCCGCGCGCAGCTGCGTTGGGACTATGTCGCGGCCGCCAACGGCGTCGGCTTTCATGCACCGCAGGAAGCGCTGCGCATCTTGACGGAAGCCGTTGATCTCGCCCAACAGTGCCGACTACAGTGCTCGCGCATACTCGCCCGCTACGGCATCACCGATCCCGTCCAATATCCCGACTGGTCAACGAAGGAGAAGGCGCAGGCGCTGATCAAGCAGTTCACCAAGGGCGGGCAGCCACCGCGCTTGATCGCTGCCAAACCATGATTGTGCACGGCGCCGACTGACACGACTGGGAACTTCTTGCGGCGCGCTAGAATTCGACCTCCCCAGGAGGAAGATGCATGACCTTCCGCGTCGCCATCGTCGGCGCTACCGGCGCCGTCGGCACTGAGTTCATCCGCGTCTTGGAGCGCCGCCGCTTTCCGGTGCGCGAGCTCAGGCTCCTGGCGAGCAAGCGCAGCGCCGGCACGAAGCTGCGCTTCTGCGGCGAGGAGCTGACGGTGGAGGAGCTGACGCCCGAGAGCTTCCGCGGCATGGACCTCGCGCTGTTCAGCGCCGGCTCTGCGGTGTCCAAGCAGTATCGCGAGGCCTGCGTCGCGGCCGGCTGCCTGATGGTCGACAACAGCAGCGCTTTCCGCCTCGAGGACGGCGTGCCGCTGGTGGTGCCGGAAGTCAACCCGCAGGAGGCCGCCAAGGCGCTGCGCGCGCGCGGCGGCAAGGGCGTGATCGCCAACCCCAACTGCGTGACGATCATCGCCCTGGTCGTCCTCGCCCCCTTGCACCGCGAGGCCGGCATCAAGCGCCTGGTCGCCGCCACCTACCAGGCGGCGAGCGGGGCCGGCCATGCGGCGATGGTCGAGCTGCAGGACAGCACCCGCGCCTATCTGGAGGGCCGACCCTACGAGCCGAAAGTGCTGCCGGTTCCCTATGCCTTCAATCTCTTCCCGCACAACAGCCCGTGGCTGGCCGAGCAAGGGTACTGCGAGGAGGAGCTGAAGCTGCGCCGCGAGAGCCACAAGATCCTCGGCGACAGCAGCCCGCGGATCACCGCCACCTGCGTCCGCGTGCCGGTATTGCGCGCGCACTCGGAGGCGCTCAATGTCGAGTTCGCACGGCCGCTGTCGGTGGCCCGCGCCTACGAGATCCTGCGCACCAGCCCGGGCGTGAAGGTCTTCGAGGACCCAGCGCGCAATCGCTGGCCGATGCCGATCGATGCCGCTGGCCGGGACTCGGTGCTCGTCGGACGCATCCGCGTCGATCAGTCGCAGCCCAATACCCTGGACCTCTGGGTGGTCGGAGACCAGCTGCTCAAGGGCGCGGCGCTCAACGCCGTGCAGTGCGCCGAACTGGCCCTGCTCGGCGAGCTGCGGCCGAACGCCGACTGACATGGCGCTCGCGCCTCCCATCGTGCCCTGCGATGAGGTCGAGCTGATCGACGCCGCCGCCGTCATGCTCGGGCAGGACCTCGCCGAGCTGATGGAGCGAGCCGGCGCGGCCGTGGCCCGCGAGGCGCAGCGGATGGCCCCGAGCGGGCCGCTGCTCGTCGCTTGCGGCCCCGGCAACAACGGCGGCGATGGCTATGTCGCAGCCCGCCTCCTCGCGTCCGCGGGCCGCGAAGTGTGGCTGTGGCCGGTGGTCGCGCCGGCGAGCTCGCTCTGCCGCCTGCAGCAGGCGCGCCTGCCGGCCGGCGTCCGTCTTCTCGATCAGGCACCGACGCAGCCGCCAGCACTGATCATCGATGCGATCCTCGGCGCCGGACAGCGCGGCGAGCCGCGTCCGCCGGTCGCGGAGGCGCTGACCGCCCTGCGCCGGCTGGCGGCGCCGGTGCTCGCGGTCGATGTACCAAGCGGGCTCGGCAGTTCCGTCGTCCTGCCCGCGCAGCGGACCATCTGCCTGCAGGTCGCCAAGCGCGAGCTGCTCGACAACCGAGCGACGGCAGAGTTCGTCACCGTCGACATCGGCATCGATCCGCGCGCCTGGCAGGTCGTGCAGCCGCCCGTGCTGCGCCGCTTCCCCCCCCTGCCGCGCGCGGCGCACAAAGGGACGAACGGCGAGGTACTGGTCGTCGGCGGCGGCCCCTTCCCCGGGGCCCTCGAGCTGGCCTGCCGCGCCGCCCTGCTCACCGGCTGCGACCTCGTGCGCGCCTGGACCTGCGAAGGTCCTCCCTTGCCGGCGACCATCGTGCAGCACCGCTGCGCGGGCCCCACGCTCGTGCCCGCGGCCCCCGAGGCGCTGACGCCGTTCCTCGCGCGCGCGAAAGCGGCGCTGGTCGGCAACGGCCTGGGCCGCAGCGCCGACAGCATCGCCGCCGCCCGTCAAGCGGTCTCCCTGGCGCTCGAGCTCGGCGTGCCGGTCGTTCTCGACGCCGACGGCATCTTCGCTGCCGCCGACCTGGCGAAGGGGCCGATCCCGGTCCTGCTGACGCCGCACCGCGGCGAGGCCCGGCAGCTGCTCGGCAGCCCGCAGTTGCCGCAGGAGGCGCAGCTGCATGCCTGGGCTGCGCCGCATCGCATCTTGCTCGCCAAGGCCCCCGTCGATCTCGTCAGCGATGGCCAGCAGTGGCAGCGCAATCCGCGCGGCAACCCGCGGATGGCGGTCGGCGGCACCGGCGATGTCCTCGCCGGCCTCGCCGCCGGGCTGATCGCCCGCGGCTGCCGACCCTTCGATGCCGCGCGCATCGCCGTGCTCTGGGTCACGGAGGCCGGCGACGAGCTGTGGGCCGAGCGCGGTCCATGCTGGGATGCCCTCGACCTGCTGGCCCGGCTGCCAGGCACGCTGCGACGCCTGTTTGCCGTCGCCGAGCTGGCGTGGCCGCCGCTGGCGCCTTGATCAGCGCAGACCGTGCTGATGCACCTTGTAGCGGATCTGGCGGAAGCTGAGGTTGAGCAGCTTGGCGGCCTGCGTCAGGTTGTCGCCGCTGTGCGCGAGCGCTGCCCCGAGCAGCGCGCGCTCGTAGTCGGCGACGGCGCGCTCGAAATCGATCGCCTGGCCGCTGCGCAGCGCCTGCAGCGGATCGCCGGCGCCCTTCTGCGCCGGACGGCGGCCGCTGGCCTGATCATCGAAGAGCGCCGCCGCATCGATGTCCCCGCTGGCGGTCAGCGCGACGCCGCGCTGGATGCGATTGTCGAGCTCGCGGACATTGCCCGGCCAGTCGTAGCGCGTCAGCGCCTCGAGGGCCGCCGCGGTGAAGCCGGTGATGCCGCGGCGCAGCTTGACGGCGTGCCGCGCCAGCAGGTGCCCGGCGAGCAGCGGGATGTCTTCGCGGCGCTCGCGCAGGGGCGGCAGGTGCACGGTGATCACCGCCAGGCGATAATAGAGGTCCTCGCGGAAGGTGCCGGCGGCGATCATCGCCGGCAGGTCGCGGTTGGTCGCGGCGATGATGCGGACATCGCAGGTGCGCATTTCGCGGCCACCGACCGGCAGGTACTCGCCGTTCTCCAGCACGCGCAGCAGCTTCACCTGGGTCTCCGGGGCCAGGTCTCCGACCTCGTCGAGGAACAGCGTGCCGCCATCGGCGAAGGCGAAGAGCCCGGGGCGGTCATCGATGGCCCCGGTGAAGGCGCCCTTGACATGGCCGAAGAGCTCGGCTTCGAGCAGCGTCGGCGTCAGCGCCCCGCTGTTGACGCGCACCATCGGGCGATCGGCGCGCAGGCTGGCGTAGTGCAGGGCGCGCGCGACGAGCTCCTTGCCAGTGCCGCTTTCGCCGGTGATCAGGACGGTGGCGTCCGTCGGCGCCACCTGCTCGATGAGCTGCTGCACCGCCAGGATCGCCGGCGAGGTCCCGATCAGGTGGATAGCGTGATCCTTCTCCCCGCTGCCGCGCGCCGCCAGGGCGCGGTCGCGCGCCGCCAGGGCGCGGGCCACCGTCGCCTTCAGGACCTGGTTGTCGAAGGGCTTGTGGATGAAAGAGAAGGCCCCGCCGCGCATCGCGCGCACCGCCGTGTCCCACTCGGCGTAGGCAGTCATCACGATGACGAAGGCATCGGGCGCCACCGCACGCAGGCGCGGCAGGCAGCTCAGGCCATCGCTGGGCGCCATCCGCAGATCGAGCAGCACGACCTCGACCGGCTCGCGCTGCGCAATCGCCAGCCCGCTCTCCGCGTCGCCGGCGACATGCACCGTGTGGCCGGCCCGGCGCAAGACGACGCTCAGCATCTCCCGGATGCCCGGCTCATCGTCGATGACGAGGACCACACCCATGCCGAGAGCCTATGTCGGCGTCCGCGCGACCAATCCGCCGCCGCGTCTCAGCGCCGGCGCTGCTCGGCAAGCCACACGAAGCCGCGCTCGATCGCGGCCTGGCGAGCAGCGAACGAAGCGTGCGGATCGAAGCCGAAGTCTTCGCCCGTCAGCTGGCGCAAGGCGCGCGCGATGTGCTGGCCAGCGATGTTGGCTTCCAGCGCCATCAGCAGGTCGGCGATCGCGGCCTTGTAGTCGAGGCGCGCCAAGGCTTCGGCGGCGTAGCGCCTGACCCCCGGATCGGGATCGACGAGCATCAGCTTCAGCGCTTCGCCGTGCGCAGAGTCGCCGAGCTTGCCGAGGCCGATGCAGGCGGCGCGGCGCACCAGCCGGTTGGGGTGGCGCAGCCCCTGCAGCAGGATCGGCGCCGCTTCGGCATGCGCCAGCTGGCCGAGACCGACGACGGCATTGAGCCGCAAGGCGTCGTCCTCTTCGCGCGCCTGCTGCATCCAGTCGCCGGCGCGGATCGCGCCGAGGATGTGCAGGCCTTCGCTGGCGGCCTGGCGCACGGCGAGCTCGGAATGGGTGGCGAAGCTGCGGAGCAAGGCCGCGGGCGCGGTGTAGCCCATGCTGGCGACCGCGATGATGCCATCGGCCAGTTCCTGCGGCTGGCGCTGGGGGTCCTGCAGCCAGGCCATCAGCACCGGCACGCTCTGCGGGTCGCGCAGCCGCGCCAGCGCACGGACCGCCGCGATCCGCTGCGCCGCCTCCGGATGCTGCAGCCGATCGAGCAGGCTCGCGTAGTGATTCTGATACGCGATGCTCGCCGCCCGCGCCGCGGCGAGCACCGCCTGCTCATCGACCGCGGCCAAGCCAGCCAGCGCAGCGAGCACGAGCAGAAACCGCAGCATGCCGGCACCCTACCCCGGCGCGAGCGGCTGGCAGCACAGACGCCGTGCACCGCCGCGCCGTGTGCATCGCACCGCGCCCTCGAGCGTGCTTAGGGCAGCGGCAACGGCTTGACGCCGCTGTGGGGATGCGCAGCGCCGCGGTAGACCTTGAGCCGCTTGAGCATGTGGCGGCCCTGCACGGTCTTCGGCAGCATCCGCTTGACCGCGAGCTCGATCACCCGCTCCGGATGCTTCTCCTTCAGCTTGCCGAGCGGGACCAGCTTGAGGCCGCCGAAATAGCCGCTGTGGAAGCGGTAGATGTGCGTCCGCTCCTTGTTGCCGGTCACCGCCACCTGTTCGGCGTCGGTGACGATGACGAAGTGGCCGGCATCGACATGCGGCGTCCAATCCGGGCGGTTGCGGCCCATCAGGGCGACGGCGATGCGCGCCGCCAAGCGGCCGAGCACCTGGCCTTTGGCGCTGACCTGGTACCAGGAGCGTTGGATCTGAGCTGGCTGCAGGAAGGTGGTCTGTGGCTGCATGGCTGCCTCGGCATCACGCGTTGGTCGCCGGAGCCTTCACCGACTCCGGATACTGGTAGGTCAATAAGCCGGCCTCGATCTCGGCCACGATGAGATCGATCTTGTCGTAGTTGGGATCATTGGCGGGCGGCGGCACCATCGGCGGTGCGCCGTTGTTGAGCTCCTTGAGGCGGCGGTTGATGATGGTCACGAAGTTGTAGTAGCCGCCGACCTTGGCGATCGCTTCGGCGTACTGGGTGTTGACCAGCGTCATGGGCCGGTAGCTCCGCGAGAGGAAGGAAGCATTCTCTTTTCATGCATGGTCTGTCAACGGCGTACCTCGATCGCCCTCCCGCCTGCGCTCGATCCTGGAACCGCTGGCGCGCTCTGCACCATGCGCACGCCTCATGAGCGATCAGCCAGCCTTCGCGGCCTACCATGACGGAGCCTGGAAGCCGCTGCCGGAATGCCTCGTGCCGATCAACACCCATGCCCTGCAGTACGGCACGGGGTGCTTCGAGGGCATCCGCGGCTACTGGGACGGCCAGCGCCTGCAGCTCCTCTTCCTCAAGGAGCACTTTCAACGCCTGCGCCGCAGCGCCGCCGCCCTGCTGATGCAGGCCCCGGACCTCGAGACGCTCTGCGCGATCGCGATCGAGCTCGTCCAGCGCAACCGGCCGCGCACCAACGTGTACATTCGCCCTGCGCTCTACAAGAAGGGCACGAGCCTCGGGCCGGTGATGGTCAATGTGCCGGACGGCTACATGTGCTACATGATCCCGCTCGGCGATTACCTCGACACCAACAAGGGGCTGCAGGTCTGCGTCAGCAGCTGGCGCCGTCTCGCCGACAACAGCATCCCGACGCGGACCAAGGCTCTCGGCGGCTATCTCAACAGCGCCCTCGCCAAGAGCGAGGCCGTCCTCAACGGCTACGACGAGGCGATCTTCCTCAACGACCGCGGCCAGGTCTGCGAAGGCAGCGCCGAGAACATCTTCATCGTCCGCGATGGCGCGCTGCACACCCCGGACCGGACGGCGGACATCCTCGAAGGGATCACGCGCCGCGCCGTCATCGAGCTGGCGCAGGACTTCGGCATCCCCGTCCACGAGCGGCCGATCGCGCGCACCGAGCTCTATGTCGCCGACGAGGTCTTCCTCGTCGGCACCGGCTGTCAGGTGTCGTGGGTGAAGAGCATCGATCGGCGGCCGATCGGCGGCGGCGTCAAGGGTCCGATCACCGCGCGCATCCAGCAGGCCTACGAAGCCGCCGTCTATGGCCGGGATCCGCAGCGGGCGCACTGGCTGACGCCGGTGGAGTACCCATCATGCTGAGCTTCTCGCCGGCGGCGGTCGAGGCGATCGTGCAGCACGCGAGCGCCGGCTATCCCAGCGAAACCTGCGGCCTGCTCTTCGGCGACCGCGAGGAGCGCTGCACCCGTGCCGTCGTCGTGCCCAACGAGGCCGACCGCTATCACGCCGCGGACCCCATCGCCTATCCGCGCACCAGCCGCGACTACTTCCTGATGAACGGCGCCAAGGTCGGCAAATTGGTCCGCGAGGCCGAGGCCCAGGGCGAGCGCTGGCTCGGCATCTGGCACAGCCACATCGACTGCGGAGCCTACTTCTCGAGCGAGGATGCGCGCACCTTCGCGCCCGACGGCGTGCCGACCTGGCCGGATCTCTATCAGCTGGTGGTCGATGTCCGCGCGCACCGCATCATCGAAGCCCGCGCCTTCCGCTGGGACGGCCGCTGCTTCGCGCCCGTCGCCACCTTCCCGGAGTTCGCGAGGGCTCGTTGATGGCGCGTTCGCTCGACACGCTGACGATCCACGCCGGCGAGCCGCGCGACAAGGCCCACGACAGCCTGGTCACGCCGCTGATCCTCTCCACCGCTTATCCCTTCCGCGACACCGCCGAGCTCCATCGCTATTTCCGCGGCGAGATCGAGCGCAACGAGGAGTACGGACGCTACGGCAATCCGACGCAGGCGGTAGCGGAAGCGCGCCTCGCCGCCCTCGACGGCGGCGAGGCCGCCCTGCTGACGGCCTCGGGAATGGCGGCGATCGTCACCACGCTGCTCGCCATCGTCAAGCCCGGCGCGCATCTCGTCATCACCGCCGACAGCTACCGCAAGACGCGGGTCTTCGTCCGCGATTTCCTCGCGAAGTTCGGCGTCGAGCACAGCTGTGTCGAGCCCGATGTCGCGGCGATCGCCGCCGCGATCACCCCGCGCACCCGCCTGATCATCAGCGAGACGCCGACCAATCCCTACCTCAACTGCCTCGACCTCGAAGCCCTGGCCGCGCTCGCTCGCGCGCATCGCATCAAGACGCTGATCGATGCGACGCTCGCCACCCCTTTCAACCTCCGGCCCCTCGAGTTCGGAATCGACATCGTCATCCACTCGGCGACGAAGTACCTCGGCGGGCACAACGACCTGCTGGCCGGCGTCGTGGTCGGCAAGCGCGAGTTCATCGAGGCGCTGCGCGATCATCAGGGGATGTTCGGGGCTCTGCCCAGTCCCTTCGCTGCCTACCTGCTGATCCGCGGGCTCAAGACCTTCGCCGTGCGCATGCAGCGGCACAACGAGAGCGCCCTGCGCATCGCCCGCTTTCTCGAGTCGCATCCGGGCGTCGAGCGGGTCTGGTATCCCGGACTGGAGAGCCATCCGAGCCATGCGATCGCGCGGCGGCAGATGCGTGGCTTCGGCGGGCTGATCAGCTTCACGGTGCGCGGGAACCTCGAGGATGCGACCCGCGTCGTCGATCGCGTGCGCATCCCTTTCCTCGCGCCGAGCCTCGGCGGCGCCGAGTCGCTGATCGAGCAGCCGCCGCTGATGAGCTACTACGAGAAGAGCCCCGAGGAGCGCGCGGCGCTCGGCATCCGCGAGAACCTGATCCGCCTCTCCGTCGGCCTCGAGGATCCCGAGGACCTGATCGCCGACCTCGCGCAGGCGCTCGCCCCCTGAGCGAGCGCCGCGGCCGCGACGCTCGCCCGGACGATTGCGCTGACGGTAGCAGCGCGCCGTCGCCCGCGACCAGCCGCTGGCCCTGCTACCCGATTGACTGCCCGGCGTCTCCGCAGATACTCGAATATCGCCATGTGCCCGTCTCAAGATACTGCGCCTGCATCTCATCAGGCCGTCATCGTCGCCTTCCTCGACAAGGCCCTGCGCCGCGTCGCCGCCGCGCGCTGCGCGCCCGACGGCCCGCTGCGCCTGCCGGGCGGGGACATCCCGGCCGAAGCCGCGGATCCGGTCGCCTCCGCGCTGCAGGCCGCCAGCGCCTGCGGCTGGGCATGGCAGTCATGCACGATCGATCCCCAGCCATTCCGCGTCGAGCACGAGGGAACGCGGACGATCCTCGCCTTCGTCGTCCGCGCCGGCAAGCCGGCGGCAGACTACGAATGCGCGAGCGGACTGTCGCCGTGCGCGGCCGACATCGCCGAACTCGCTGGCTCCCCCTTCGCCGCGATCGTCGCGCAGGCCCGCGAGTACCTGCAGCGCCTGCTGCTCGATGAGTTCCTCGCCCTCGAGGTGCTGCCGATCAATCGCTCGGTGCTCAAGCAGCAGACGAAGTTCTTCGGACTCGAGTACCGCAAGGATCTGACGCTGCACAAGCTCGAGACGGTGGCCGAAAACCAGATCCACCGGCTGCGCTGCATCTTCTTCCCGTTCGACACGGCGCTGGTCGCGGTCGGTCGCATCGACATGCCGGACCCCGCCGACGATCCGTCATACGGCAAGCGCTCGCCCGGCGCCGACTCGCTGCTGCGCACGCTGATCGCGCAGCGCGCGCGCAAGCTGATCAGCGACTACGCCGAGTGGCCGGACGAGCGCCAACAGGCCTTCGTCGAGCAGGAGTTCCTGCGGCTGCGCGCCGTGCGGGCAGCCAGCGATTGGCAGCATGTTCAGCTCTCCCGCTGGCGGCACTGGTGCTCCCTGGGCGGCTACACGGTGCTGCCGATCATCGGCGCGTGGCATCGGCTCGTCGACGGCCGCCCGATCCTGCGCGCCGCGACCTCCCTCTTCATCATCGATCACAACCGCAAGCGCTCGCTGCGCGACGACATCGCACGCGGCACGGAGGTGGCCGAGCCCTCGGCCGCCACCGTGTACCAGGAGGGGCGCCCCGCCGCCAGCGGCGATGCCGCATCGGCCGCGCAGAGCGCGACCGCGCCAGCGCCGCAATGGTTGGCGGGCGGCGAATCGGCGGCGCTGCTGCGCCACTTCGCCCGCGCGGTCTACGGCGAGGCCTGCCCCGATCCCCCCTCGTCAGCGGCGCCGGCCGCAGCCGGCGACGAGCGGCCGCTCGACTTCCGCGTCGTGCATGTCGACACCTTCGCGGTCGACTGCTACATCCTTGACGATATCAAACGGCGCGTGATCCAGCGCTGGGCCGAAAACTACCAGCGGCGGAAGGCGGCCGAGCAAGCGCAGCGGCAAGAGCAGGCGCAACCACAGCAGGAGCCGGCGCCGCCCCCCTGAGCGCGCGCCTTGCGGCCGCGCTCACGCGAACTCGGCGTAGAGCGCGCGGATCGCCGTCGCCAGATCGTCTTCTTCGACGCCGACGATGATGTTCTGCTCGCTGCTGCCCTGGTCGATCATCCGCACATTGACGCGGGCGCGGGCGAGGGCGGTGAACAGGCGCGCGGCGGTGCCGATCGCGTGGTTCATGCCCAGGCCGACGGTCGCGATCAGCGCCATCCCGGGCAGGGCCTTGAGGCTGTCGGGATGGACGGTCGCCTGCAGCTCCTCGAGGATGACCTCGAGCTTGCCCTCGAGCTGCCGGTCGCTGACCACCACCGACATCGTGTCGATGCCGGTCGGCATGTGCTCGATCGACACGCCGTGCGAGGCGAAGACATCGAGGACCCGGCGCGCGAAGCCGACCTCGGCGTTCATCAGCGTCTTCTCGAGCGCGATGACGGTGAAGCCGCGCGTGCCAGCGATCCCGACCACCACTTGGTGTCCGGGGTCGCGCTCGGCGACGATCAGCGTTCCGGGATCTTCGGGACGATCGGTGTTCTTGATCTGGATCGGGATGCCCTTGGCGCGCACCGGGAACACCGCTTCTTCGTGCAGGACATTCGCGCCCATGTACGAGAGCTCGCGCAGCTCGCCGTAGGTGATCTCGGAGATCCCCTTGGCGTCGGGCACGATGCGCGGATCGGTCATGCGGAAGCCGCTGACATCGGTCCAGTTCTCGTAGAGCGCGGCATCGAGCGCATGGGCGACGATCGAGCCCGTGATGTCGGAGCCCCCGCGCGAGAAGGTCTTGATGCCGCCGTTGGCCGCCGTGCCGTAGAAGCCCGGGATCAGGACGCGGCGCGCGCCCTGGCAGCGCGCACGGATCGCCGCATAGGTACGCGCTTCGTCGAGGCGCCCCGTGCGGTCGAAGAACACGACCTCGGCGGCATCGATGTATTCGGCGTCCAGCCATTCGGCGCAGAGCAGGCCATGGATCGCCTCGCCGCGGCTGGCAGCGTAGTCCGCGCTCGCCCCCTCTTCGATGCGCCGCTTGGCCTCGGCCAGCAGCGGCGGCAGCTCGAGGCGCAGGCCGAGCTCGCGGGCGATGCCGAGGAAGCGCTCTTCGATCTGCCGCCACACCGGATCGATCGGCTGGTCCTTGCTGGCCAGCTCGTGCGCCAGGTACAGCAGGTCAGTGATCTTCGTGTCCTTGGGATGCGCCTTTCCGGGAGCGCTGACGACGATCGCGCGCCGGCGCGGATCGGCCTCGACGATCGCGCGCACCTTGCGCAGCTGTCCCGCCGTCGCGACGCTGGTGCCGCCGAACTTGACGACGCGCAGGCCATCACGGATCTCAGCCATGGGCTCCTCGACGATGGGCGAGCACGCTATCGAAGCGCGGCGCCTGTCACGGACGGCGTCGCAGGACGGCGGCCCCATGCCGCAGGCTGTCCGCGATCGCCATCGCCTCGTCTCGCGTCGTCGCGATGCCGAGGCTGATGCGGATCGCATTGGCCGCCTCGGCGCGCGGCACGCCCATCGCCAGCAGGGTCGCCGAGGGCTCGCCGGCCGCGCAGGCGGCACCGCCGCTGACCGCGATCTCCGTCTGCGTCGCCAGCCAGCCGGGAGCAAGGCCGGGCAAGGTGACCATCGTCGTGCCGGGCACGCGCGGGCAGCGGCGACCGTGGATGACGATCTCAGGCAGCGCGCGCAACAGCCGTTCCTCGAGCAGCTCCGTCAGCGCCTGGAGATGCTGGATGCGCGCCGCCAGCTCCCGCGCCGCAGCCGCGCAGGCGGCAGCGAAGCCGACGATGCCGGGAAGATTCGGCGTGCCGGCACGACGGCCCCCCTCCTGGCCGCCGCCGACGATCTGCGCAGTAAGGCCGAGGCCCGCACGCAGCCACAAGGCGCCCGCGCCCTGCGGCCCGTAGAGCTTGTGCGCGGTGAACGCCAGCGCGTCGACGCCGAGCGCCTGGACATCGACTGGCATGCGCCCGACGGCCTGCGTCGCATCGCAGACGACGAGGGCTCCCTGCTCGTGCGCGGCGCGCGACCAGGTGGCGACATCGTGGATCACCCCCGTATCGTGGTTGGCGAGCATCAGTACGAGCAGGCCGGTTCCCGGCGTCAAGGCCTCGGCGAGCGCGCGCGGATCCAGGCGGCCATCGCCATCGACCGGCGCGACGACGAGCTCGGCGCCCGCCTCCGCCAGCCGCTGACAGGGCGCGAGCGCCGCCGGATGCTCGGTGGCGCCGACGACGATCCGCGGCCGCGTCGCGAGCAGACGCTCGCCGAGTCCGCAGATCGCGAGATTGAGCGCCTCGGTCGCCCCGCTGGTGAAGATGATCTCGTCGGGTTCGGCCGCGATCACGCTGGCGACGGTGCGGCGCGCGGATTCCAGGGCCTGCGCAGCGCGTCGGCCGAAGGAATGCGCGCGCGCCGCGGGATTGCCCCAGCCATCGCGCAGGCAGTCATGCATCGCTGCGATCACCGCGGGCAGCGGCGGTGTCGTCGAGTTGTGGTCGGCGTAGATCACCGCATGAGCTGTTGTACGCGTCGGAGTCGAAACCGGCAGGCGTTCACTGGACAGGACCAGCGATTGCCTGACGACGGGGCAGGCTAGCATGTCTTGCTTCCCGTTGCTCCCATGGCCAAGATCCTGCCGGGCGAATGCCTGACCTTCGATGATCTGCTGCTCGTACCGCAGTATAGCACGGTGGTGCCTGCCGAGACCGATGTCAGCACGCGGCTGACAGCGCGCATTCGGCTCAACATCCCGATCCTCTCGGCGGCGATGGACACTGTCACCGAGCACCGCCTGGCGATCGCGCTGGCGCAGCTCGGCGGCATGGGCGTGATCCACAAGAACCTCAGCGTCGCCGATCAGGCGCTCGAGGTCGAAAAGGTCAAGCGCTCCGAGAACGGCGTGATCACCGACCCCAAGACCCTGCCGGTGACGGCCCTGGTCAAGGACGCGCAAGAGGTGATGGAGCGCTATCAGATCTCCGGCATCCCCATCCTCGATGGCGAGCGCGTCGTCGGCATCGTCACCAGCCGCGACCTCAAGTACCACCGCCGGCCGGAGACCCCGATCCGGGAAGTGATGAGCACCAATCTGGTGACGGCGCGTCCAGGGATCTCGCTCGACAAGGCCAAGGAGATCTTGTATCGCGCCAAGGTCGAGAAGCTGATCCTGAGCGACGCCAAGGGGCGCCTGGTCGGCCTGATCACGATGAAGGACCTGCGACGGCAGGAGCAGTTCCCGCACGCCTGCAAGGACGAGCGGGGGCGGCTGCGCGTCGGCGCGGCGGTCGGCGTCCACGACGAAGCGCGCATCGAAGCGCTGGTGCGCGCCGGCGCCGACATCATCGTCGTCGACAGCGCCCACGGACATTCCCGCAATGTGCTGGATACCGTGCGCTGGATCAAGCGGCACTACGAGATCGATGTCATCGCCGGCAATGTCGCGACCTACGCCGGAGCCCGCGACCTGATCAAGGCCGGCGCCGATGCCGTCAAGGTCGGCATCGGTCCGGGATCGATCTGCACCACGCGCATCGTCGCCGGCGTCGGCGTGCCGCAGATCAGCGCGGTCATCGAGTCGGCGCGCGCAGCGCGCGCCGCCGGCATCCCGGTGATCGCCGATGGCGGGATCAAGTATTCCGGCGACATCGCCAAGGCCCTCGCTGTCGGTGCCAATGCGGTGATGCTCGGCTCGATCTTCGCCGGCTGCGACGAGAGTCCGGGCGAGCTGATCATCTACCAGGGGCGGCAGTTCAAGAGCTACCGCGGCATGGGCTCGATCGCGGCGATGCAGCGCGGCAGTGCCGAGCGTTACGGCCAGGACAGCGCGACCGAAGCGACCAAGCTGGTCGCCGAGGGCATCGAAGGCATGGTTCCGCACAAGGGCGCGCTCGCCAATGTCGTCTATCAGCTGGTCGGCGGCCTCAAGGCCGCTCTCGGCTACTGCGGCGCGCGCACCATCGCCGAGCTGCAGCGCAAGGCGGTGCTGTGCCGCCAGACGCAGGCCGGCCTCAAGGAATCGCACCCCCACGATGTCCTGATCACCAAAGAGGCGCCGAACTACCGTCCAGAGTAGGCGGGCGGACGAGCATGCACGATACGATCGTCATCGTCGACTACGGATCGCAGGTCACCCAGCTGATCGCGCGGCGCGTGCGGGAAGCGCGCGTCTACTGCGAGATCGTGCCCTGCCATGCCAGCTGCGAGAAATGGCGCCGCCCCGAGCTCAAAGGCGTGATCCTCTCCGGCGGCCCGGCCTCGGTCTACGCCCCCGGGGCCCCGCAGCTCGACCCCGAGCTGCTGCGCCTCGGAGTGCCGATCCTCGGCATCTGCTACGGGATGCAGGCCCTGGCCCAGGCCCTCGGCGGCCGCGTGCGCGCGGCCGAGCGCCGCGAGTTCGGCCGCACCGAGATCGCCTGCGATCCGACGAGCGCTCTGTTCCACGGCCTGCCCGCGCAGCAGGTGGTGTGGATGAGCCACGGCGACCGCATCGAGGGCGTCCCGGGAGCGCGCATCATCGCCCACAGCGAGGGCTGCCCGTGCGCCGCGGTCGAGATCCCGGCGCGCGCGATCTACGGCGTGCAGTTCCATCCGGAAGTCACGCACACCGAGCACGGCGCGGCGATCATCGCCAACTTCCTCTACCGCGTCTGCGGCTGCCGCGGCGATTGGACGATGGGCTCGTTCATCGACGAGGAGATCGCGCGCATCCGCCAGCGCGTGGGCGCGGATGGGCGGGTCATCCTCGGCCTCTCCGGCGGTGTCGACTCCTCGGTGGCGGCGGTGCTGCTGCAGCGTGCGATCGGCGGGCGCCTGACCTGCGTCTTCGTCGACAACGGCCTGCTGCGCCAGGACGAGGCGCGGCAAGTGCGGGCCTTGTTCGCCGCCGGCATCGGCATCGATCTCGTCGTCGTCGATGCCGGCGAGCGCTTCCTCAGCGCGCTCGCCGGCGTCACCGATCCCGAGCGCAAGCGCAAGATCATCGGCAAGCTGTTCATCGATGTCTTCACCGAAGAAGCGCGACGGATCAAGGCCGCTGGCGGCGGCGCCGTCCGCTTCCTCGCCCAGGGCACCCTCTATCCCGATGTCATCGAGAGCGTCTCGGCGCACGGCGGTCCGGCGGCGGTCATCAAGAGCCACCACAATGTCGGCGGCCTGCCGCAGGATCTCGGCCTCGAACTGATCGAGCCCTTTCGTTATCTGTTCAAAGACGAGGTGCGGGCGATCGGTCGCGAGCTCGGGCTGCCGGAGAGCATCGTCTGGCGCCAGCCCTTCCCCGGCCCGGGGCTGGCGGTGCGCATCCTCGGCGAGGTGACCGCCGCCAAGGTGCGCGTGCTGCAGGCCGCCGATGCCATCGTCCGCCAGGAGATCGAAGCCGCCGGCCTGGCGCGCGGCCTCTGGCAGTATTTCGCCGTCCTGCTGCCGGTGCAGAGCGTCGGCGTGATGGGCGACGAGCGCACCTATGAGAACTGCTGCGTGCTGCGCTGCGTGACGAGCGTCGACGGCATGACCGCGGACTGGGCGCGCCTGCCTCCGGAAACGCTCGGCCGCATCAGCAACCGCATCATCAACGAGGTGCGCGGCATCAACCGCGTGGTCTACGACATCACTTCCAAGCCGCCCGGCACCATCGAGTGGGAATAGCCGCTAGTGCCGGAAATGGCGCACGCCGGTGAACACCATCGCGACGCCGGCGGCGTCGCAGGCGGCGATCACCGCGGCGTCGCCCTTGCTGCCGCCTGGCTGCACGATCGCCGTGACCCCGGCTTCGATCAGGCGCTGCGGTCCATCGGGGAAGGGGAAGAACGCATCGCTGGCCGCCACCGCGCCGCGCGCGCGCGCGCCGGCGAGCCGCACCGCGATGTCGGTGGCGTTGACTCGACTCATCTGCCCGGTGCCGGCGCCGACGAGCTCGCGTTCGCGGACGAGGCAGACGGCATTCGACGCCAGGTGCTTGACGACCAGCCAAGCGATATGGAGGTCGGCCAGCTCGCGGTCGTCGGGCGCGCGGCGGGTCACCACTTGCAGCTGCGAAGGACTCCAGCCCTCGCGATCGTAGTCCTGGATCAGCAGTCCGCCGAGGACATTGCGCACGGCGCGCGCCGAGCGCGGCGGCGGCGTGTAGGGGCCGACGGCGAGCAGGCGCACATTGGCCTTCCAGCGCGGCTTGCTGGTCAGGATCTCCAGGGCGGCGGCGCTGAACGACGGCGCGATCACCACCTCGACGAACTGCCGCGGGCACATCGCTTCCGCGGTCGCGGCGTCGACCTCGCGGTTGCAGGCGATGATGCCGCCGAAGGCCGCCTGCGGGTCGCCATCGTAGGCATGCACGAAGGCCTCGGCGAGCGTCGCGCGCACCGCGCAGCCGCAGGGATTCGCGTGTTTGATGATCGCGCAGGCCGGCTCGGCGAACTCGCCGACCAGCCGCCAGGCGGCATCGGCATCGAGCAGGTTGTTGTAGGAAAGCTCCTTGCCGTGGAGCTGGCGCATCCGGCACACGCCGTTGACTCCGGGCAAGCGGACATCGTAGAGCGCCGCGCGCTGGTGCGGATTTTCGCCGTAGCGCAGATCCTGCACCTTTTTCAGCGGCAATGCCAGCACCTCGGGCAGGAACTCATCCGCGGGATCGCCGCTGCAGCGCGCCAGCTCCTCGGCGATCAGCGCGTCATAGCGCGCCGTCGCGCGGAACACCTTGCGCGCACAGCGCCGGCGGAACTCGAGCGTGGTCTCGCCGCCATGCGCCTCGATCTCGGCGAGGCAGGCAGGGTAATCGGCCGGGTCGACGAGGACGGTCACATAGGCATGGTTCTTGGCAGCGCTGCGCAGCATCGCCGGCCCGCCGATGTCGATCTGCTCGATCTTGTCCTGCAGCGTGGCCTCCGTGCGATCGGCCGTGGCCTCGAAGGGATAGAGATTCACCGCGAGCAGATCGATCATCCCGATGCCGTGCGCGGCGGCATCGTGGCAGTGGCGAGGATCGTCGCGCACGGCGAGCAGTCCGCCATGCACCTTGGGATGCAGGGTCTTGAGGCGGCCGTCCATCATCTCCGGGAAGCCGGTATAAGCGGAGATCTCGAGCGCCGGGATCCCGGCCTCGCGCAGGATGCGCCAGGTGCCGCCAGTCGACAGTAGCTCGACTCCGCGCGTCTGCAGGGCGCGCGCGAATTCGACGATGCCGGTCTTGTCGGAGACCGAGAGCAGGGCACGGCGGATAGGCATGGCGCGCGAGCGTGCTTGGCAGCGCTCGGGCGCAACCGCCGTCGCTGGGCGGGCGCCTTTGCGCCTGCGTCAGCTCGCATTAGACTGCTCAGAACACGATCACAGCGTCACCGGGGACCCCATGAACAAGGCCACCAACGATCCTGCTTCCTCAGCTCCCGCGGCGCCCGCCGCCGCGTCGTCGCGCCGCGCGATCAAGATCCACTACGAGAAGACCGCGCGGATCGACACGATTCGGACCTCGACGGTCGCCGTCATCGGCTTCGGTTCGCAGGGCCACGCGCATGCGCTCAACCTCCGCGACAGCGGCATCACGGTGCTGGTCGGCAACCACAGCAAGACCAGCGCCAACGCCAAGCTCGCCGCCAAGCACGGCTTCCAGGTGATACCGATCGCCGAGGCCGTCAAAAAGGCCGACATCGTCATGTGCCTGGTGCCCGACGAGTTCCTGCCGCAAGTCTATGCCCAGGACATCGGCCCCAATCTGCGTCCCGGCATGATGCTGATGGTCGCGCACGGCTTCAACATCCATTTCGGCTTCGTCAAGCCGCCGAACGATGTCGATGTGACGATGATCGCGCCCAAGGGTCCGGGCCACACGGTGCGCAGCGAGTTCGAGAAGGGTGGCGGCGTGCCCTGTCTCGTCGCCGTCGCGCAGAACGCGACCGGCAAGGCGCTGGCGCGCGCCCTCGGCTACGGCGCGGCGATCGGCGGCGCGCGCGCCGGCATCATCGAGACGACCTTCAAGGACGAGACCGAGACCGATCTCTTCGGCGAGCAGACCGTGCTGTGCGGCGGTCTGACCTCGCTGATCAAGGCCGGCTTCGACACGCTGGTGGAAGCCGGCTATCCGCCGGAGATGGCCTACTTCGAATGTCTGCATGAGGTCAAGCTGATCGTCGATCTGATGTATCAGGGCGGCCTCGGCTACATGCGCTACTCGATCTCCAACACCGCGGAGTACGGCGACTACACGGTGGGGCCCAAGGTCATCGGGCCGCCGGTGCGCAAGGCGATGCTCGCCGCCCTCAAGGACATCCAGAGCGGCAAGTTCGCCGAGGAGTTCCGCCAGGAGTGCGCGCGCGGCAAGCCGTTCATGGAGCAGAAGCGCAAGGAAGAGGCGCAGTTGCTGATCGAAGAAGTCGGCAAGAAGCTGCGCAAACTGATGAAGTGGATCGACGCCAAAGACATCCACAAGTAGAGCGCTAGTAGAGCCGGCGCACCTGCGAGCCGGTTCTCGGCTCGCAGCGCGGCGGCGCCGACGCAGCGCTTAGCGGGCGATGAGCAGGTCGAGCTCGCCGGCGTCGGCGTGAGCCTGCCAGGGGCCGGCGGCGGCGGGGACGAGGTAGGTGCGCATCGGCTGCAAGCGCACGCTGCCGCCAGCGGTGGAGAGCGTGCCCACACCCTCGAGACAGATGACGATGGAGAAGCCGCCATGACCGCCGGCGGCGATCTGCGCAGCGCGCCGCTCCTCGAGCGCGAAGTAGCGGCAGGAGGCGAGTTCGCGCCACTGCCCGCCATAGGGGTGGGCACGCCAAGCGATCCGCCGCACGCCGCCGCCGAGCTCGCCGCTGTAGTCGATGGTCTCCAGCGACTGCTGAATGTGCAGCTGGCGTGGCTTGCCATCGAGTCCGACGCGCCCCCAGTCGTAGACGCGGAAGGTGACATCGCAGGTCTGCTGCACCTCGTACACCAGCGTGCCGGCACCGAGCGCATGGACGGTGCGCGCCGGCAGGAACACGACATCGCCCTTGCCCACCGGGTGGTAGGAGAGGCACTCGGGCACCGTGCCGAGCGCTAGGGCGTTGGCGAACGAGCCCTGCGTGACGCCGGCCTTCAACCCCACGTACACCTCGCCGCCATCCTCGAGCACCAGCCAGCATTCGGTCTTGCCGCGCGCGCCGACGCCGAACCGCTGCGCCAGCGCATCGTCGGGATGCACCTGCACCGACAGGCGATCGCTGGCATCGATCAGTTTGACCAGCAGCGGGAACTCCCGGCCATCCCACTGCGCGCCGACCAGCTCGCGGCCATGCTCGCGCGTCAGCTCGCCCAGCGTCCGCCCGGCCAACGGCCCTTCGGCGACCACGCTCATGCCTCGCGGATGATCAGCGAGGTCCCAGCTCTCGCCGATGGTGCCCGGCGGCAGATCCGGGCGCCAGCGCGCCATGCGGCGTCCCCCCCACACCAGGACATGGTAGACGGGAACGAAGCTCAGGGGGGCGGAGAAGAGGGACATCGCTCGGCAGTATGTGGGGGCGGCGGCGCCGGAGAAGGCGCCTGCGCTGCCGCCTGGCGGCGAAGCCAACGCCGTTGTCGGCCCCGTTCCGATACCTCGCGGCGCCACCACCAGATGCCGGCGATCAGCAAGCCGCCAGCGACGACGGTCACCACCCAGCCGAGGGGCCCGACCTCATAGGTCTTCGCTGGTTCGACGATGCGCCAGGGACCGGTCACAAAGAGCCAAGGATAGACGCGGTCGCTCTGCCGCTGGACATTGTTGCGCCGATCCCGCTCGGGATCCGGCTTGACGGGAATGGCTCGCTTCTTGAAGAAGCGCCCTTCGGCGACGACGAGCGTGCCGCGCGGCGGTATCGGCTGATCCGTGATCGCGGCGAACTCGTAGAGGCGCAGCACCTGCTTGATCGAGCGTCGCTCCACCCCGTTGATCGTCTCGGTCACCGGGGCGATATCGCGGCGCCACAGCAGCAGGCGAACGACGCGCCCGACGCCGAAGGGACGATCGCGCGCGACATCGCGGTCCTCCCAGCCCTCATAGACATAGCCCGTGACGCGATAGGGCTTGCCGCGGTGCTCGTGCGGACGCAGGTGGATATCGTCGGCGGCCTGATTGCCGTCGGGTACCTGCTCATAGACGCCGGGCGTCGAGAGATCGCGCAGTACCTGGCCAAGCAAGTAATAGTACGGTCTCGTCTCCGTCCACAGGCGGAAGTCGTCGACATCCTGCAAGATGTTCTCTGGCATGACGAACGGTCGATGAAACTCCGCCAAATCCTCGCTCGGCTCCGCACCCGCACTGGCCACGAGGACGCGCCCGAGGATCACCGGCAGCTCGACTTCTTGCCCGCCTTCGGCCGGGCGCCGCTCGTAGGCGAGCAAGCGGCCAGTGACCTGCACACTGCTGCCGATCGGCAGCTCCGCCGCCGCCGGCGCATCTGAAAGCACTTCGACGAACTGCCCCTCATCGATCGCGAGCAGCAGCCGCTGCCACGCGCGCGTGCTGTCGGCGCTGCGCCCCGGCAGACGGTCCTCGATGCGCCCTTCGATGATCAACGGCGCACCGAGGCGGACATGGTCGGGCAGCAGCAGGTCGCGCGCGCGCAGCCGCTGCGGCAGGGGCGGCGCCTGACGATCGGCATCGAGACGGGCTTCCGCCCAAGCCAGCGTCAGCGCATCCAGCCCCTGGGCCGTCAGCGGCACGCTGGCATCGGCGGCGACCAGCGCCTGCGCGTGCTCGCGTTCCACGGCGATCGCCGCCGCGTCGGGCAGGGCGGAAAGCGCATCCCACAGCGGCTTCGCCATCGGCGCGAGGCGTTGCTCGATCGGCAGAACCTCCGCGCCCCGCGCCATCGCGTCGGCCATCCGCTCGCGCCAGTCCCACACCGTCCAGCCGATGACGAGCAGCAGGATCGGCATGAAGATCGCCATCCGCCACTCGACGCGCGACAGACCGCGCCCCTGGCGCGCCAGCATCATGTCGCGGCGATGCAGGCTGAATGGCGGAGGACGGCGCTGGGGATCGAACACAGGCGATGAGCTCCAGGAGAGAACGCAGAGGCATCAGCGCGGGTTCAGCGCAGGCCGACGATGCTGCCTGCCGCGAGCAGCCAGGCGATGCCATCGGGATTCACCCAGCCCGTCGTCGCGCCGCGGAGCTCGTCTTTGAAGGGGATCACATGCAAGGGCAGCAGGTTCTGACCGCGGAAGTCGAGCACCTGCCAGTTTCCGCGATCGCTGTCGATGATATGCAGGTAGCCGAAGCGATCGACGCACATCTCGACCGGCTTGCGAAAGCGCCCCGGGTCATCGCCTTTCCCGCCACCGGTACCGACATGGCGCGCCTGCCGGGCGGCGTGATCGAGGGCGAACTTCTTCACCTCGTAGCGGTCCTCATCGAAGACGAACGCCGCATCGCCGCGCGGCGCGACCGCGATCAGAGTCGGTTCGTCGAACTGATGTGGCTGGGTGCCGCGCTCGCCGAAAGCGAAGAGGAACTGGCCGTTGGCATCGAACACCGAAACCCGATAGAGATCCTCGTCGAGGATGTAGCTGCGCCCCGCCTCATCGACAGCGACGGCGATCGGATCGCGAAACTGGCCCAGGTTCGTTCCCTGCCCGCCGAAGATGATCGGCGCTCCACCTGCCGCCGAGGCCGCGAGCCGGACGGCGACGCGCTTGTCGGGATCGAGCGCGACGAGCGCGCTGCCATTGGGCTGCACCGCGAACGCGCCGAGAGACGACAGAGGCCCCCCCTGTCGTTGGCTACCGCCGAGCGACTGCGTGCGCCAGCCGTACACATCGTGTCCATAGAGGCGTCGCTCATCGCTGTCCGCGCCCCAGATGGTGCCCGCGCCATCGACCACGATGCGGCGGAAGCGGTTGGTCAACCCTGCGCCGCGTACCGCATTCTGCCGCCCGTCGGCGGACAAGCGCACGAGCCTGCCCCTGGCGAAAACGACATGGACGACGCCGGACGGCGCGCTGGCGAGGGCGATCGCCGCTTCGCTGCCGCCGCTCGTCGCCTTCCAGGTCTCGCTGACCATGCCTCGCGGACCGTATACCTGGATGCTGCCGTCGCTGAGCAGAACCAGCAGCCCGCGTGGATGCGCTGCGATGTCGACCGGCGCGATCTGCGGATCGCCGGTGATGTTCCACGCGTCGAGACGCCGCAATGCCTCGTCGTAGCGATGGAGGCGGCGGGCTTTCGCATCGAGCACAGCGACCCCGCCCGCCGGCAGGGCGCAGACGCGCGTCACTTCGGTGAAGCCGTCGTCTCCGAGGCGGCCGAGACGGGCCCGAAAGCGGCCGCTGGCATCGAACACCATCACGCCGCCCGCTTTCTGATCCGCCACGAACACCGTCCCGTCGCCAGCGACCGCGAGATCCCACGGATCGCCGAGGCCGCCCATGCTGCGGCGCAGCTGCCGCGACTCGCCGAACACCTGCACCGCGAGCTTGTCGCGGTCGAGGACATACAGGTCACGAGCGCGCCCGACGACGGCGACCGCTCGTCCCACCGCACCTGCCGGCAAAATGAGGCTCGCCTGCAGCCAGCCGGGATCCACGCGATACACCCGCCCGTCGTCATCGACCCCGCACCACGAGCCATCGTCGATCCACGCGATGCGCGTCCACAACGGCTCTTGCTCGCCGCCGAAGCGAGCGAACACCCGCCGCTGCCGTCGCGGATCGGCCTCGCCACCGCTAGTCGCCGACAGCAGCCAGGTCGCTTGCTGACCCCACAGATCGGTGGCGACGACGCGCACGGCCACCGATGCTTCCCCCGTCGGCACCGGCACTGTCCACGCGTTCTCGGGAACGGTCGTCACGAGCGCATCGAGAAATCCGCTCTGTCCGGCAGGCCCTGTCAGAGACCAAGAGAACCACAGCGGATCGCTATCGGGATCGATCACGGGGATGCGGACGGAGACCGTGCCCCCCGCGACGGCGGCGATGGCAGGCAGGGGCCCGCTGTTGACGGGCGGCGCATTCGGCGCCGCCTCTCCCGGCAGCGGCACCGCATCCCAATCCTTCGCCGGCTGCGCGCCATCGTCGAGCCAGGTCAGGCGCAGCCGCAACGCGCCATCGTCGAGCACGCCGATCACCTGGCCCTTCGCCAGCAGGCGTCGCTGCTCCGTCACCACCTTGCCGGTCAAGGGATGCTTGACGACCCGTCCCGGACCGAACAAGGCGATCATCTGGCCGGGCGCGACCCGCGCCGCGGCATCGAAGCGCACGGTCACGGCTTGGTCTTCGACGGCCACCACCTGCCCAAGCGGCACATCGGCCGCGGCGGCGACGATGGCGCAGCATGCCAGCACGACGACAGGCAGATATCTCATGGTTTGTCCGCCAGAGCAGTGAGAGGAGCGGCAGCGATGCGCCAGACCTCGCCCGCGGGTCGCCAGGTCCATCGCACGACCAGCCGTTCTTCGGGGGCGTGCTCCATCGCATGGACCAGCTCGATCTCGGTCGACGCCTCTGCGCCCTCCCAGTTGTATGTGAGCAAGCGAGCACGCAGGCGAGCTTGTGGCATCTGTGCGAACTCGACGAACGGTGCACCGTCGGCTTCGTTGCTGAACAGGGCCTGGATCGCCGCGATCTCCCGGCGAGCGACCGCTTGCTCCAGCGCCCCGATTGCCTGTTCGATGGCGGCCCGCACGCGACGGCTCTGCAGGCGCTGCTGGAGCACCGGGACCTCCGGACGCTCGGCGCCTGCCTCAGCGATGTAGGCGCCGATGCCTTGCTCGAGCTCGGAGAGCGGCACCTTGAGGTCGTCGAGCCGCGCCAGCCACTGGCGAGCCTGCTCCTGGCGCTGTCGTTCCAGCGCTTCCGCGCGGGCCTGCGCTTCCGCTCTGGCAAGCTTCGCTGCCTTGATCTGCGCCGCGACCAGCATGGTCGTCGTCTGCTGCGGAGCTGTCGCCTGCAGCTCGGCGAACGCGCGATCGGCGCTGTCCAGATCGTTGGCGGCCAGCGCCGCTTCGACGCGCCGCCGCAGCGCATCGATCGCCTCCCGGCGCTGGCGCACCGCCTCCAGCCCGCGCGCCGCGGCCTGATTGGCGGGATCGATCTGCCTGGCGGCGGTGTAGGCGATCTGGGCGGCATCGAGGTCATTGCGCGCCAGCGCCGCCTCGCCGAGCTCCAGCTGTTCGGCGACCGCGCGCTGCTGAGCCTCCAGGCGCTCACGGGCCGCGCGCGCACGGCGCAAGGCCTGCTGCACTGCCGCATCGTCGGGCCACGCGGCAGCGAGCGCCGTCAACAGCTCCTCGGCTTTCTGCGGTTGTTGCTCGACCATGAGTCCTTCCGCATCCGCCAACACGCGATCGCGTTGCCGGCGACGCTCGATGGCCTCATCGATCGCCGCGCGCAGCGCGGCGCACGCCTCGTCATGCGGCAAGAGGCGCTGCGCGCGGATGCTCGTCGCCAAGGCCTGCTCCAGCTGCCCACGAGCCAGCGCCTGCCGTGCCTCCTCGATCAGCTGCTGCCCTTCCGCCGCATCGAGGGCGGTGGCCAAGGCCGCCCACGCAGCGTCGGCCGGCTTCACCGCGCGCGCCGCGGCCACCAGCCGTCGCGCTTCCACGAAGTCGCCGCGGCTCAAGGCCGCTCGCGCCTGGGCCAGCTCGTTCTCGAGGCGCTCTTCGCGGTTGGCCTTCGCCATCGCGTCGCGTTGCGCTTGCAGCTTGGCTGCCTCGAGCTTGACGAGCAAACGAGCGACTTCGCGATCGCTCGGAAAGCGCTGCGCGAGGCCAGCGAGCGCTTGTTCGGCTTCGGACAGGCGGCCGGCAGCTATCAGCGCCTCCGCCGTCGTCAGCATCTCGCGGCGCCCCTGGGCATCGTCCTGGGGCGCAGCGGCCGTCGCGGTCACGGGCGCAGCCTCCTGGCCCTTCTCGCCTGGCGACGCTGGCGCTGCCGACGGCGGCGGCTGTGGTCCTGCTGGCAGTGGCGCCGGCATCGATTCCGCCGGGGTGCGCTGCACCAGCCACCACCAGCCAGCGATCGCGAGCGCAGCGATCAGGACGCTGCTGGCGAGCACCCTCGGCCGGCGTGCCGCTGTCGAGGGCGCAGGCTGACCAGCGTGGGTGCTGGGAGCAACGATCGTCGCTCCTGTCTGCAGCAGCTCAGGGCGGTTCAACGCGATCGCTGGCGGCTGGTCATGCGCCAGACTGTCGAGATCGCGCAGCAGTTCGTTGGCGTCGACATAGCGATCGTCAGCGCGCTTCTGCAGGCATTTCAGGACGACGGCCTGATAGTGCTCGGGGATCTGCGGATCGAGCTCGCGTGGCGCGCGCGGCGGCACATGGATGTGCTGATAGATGATCGAAGTCGCGCTCTCGCCGGTGAATGGCAGCCGCCCGGTCAGCAGCTCGTAGAAGACCACGCCGAGCGCATAGATGTCTGTGCGCTGATCACAGGGCTCGCCGCGCCCCTGCTCGGGGCTGAAGTAGCTGACGGTGCCCATCACGGTGCCCGTCATCGTCAAGTTGTGCCCCGAGCTCACCAAGCGAGCCAAGCCGAAATCCATCAGCTTGAGGAGCCCTCGGCGATCGATCATCATGTTGCCGGGCTTGATATCGCGGTGGATGATCCCTTGTTCACCCGCCGCGGCCAGCCCGCGAGCGGCTTGCGTCACCAGGTCGAGGGCTTGGCGATAGGAAGGCTTGAAGCCGGCCTTCAGCCGCCGCGCCAGATCTTCGCCATCGACGAACTCCATGACGAAGAAGTGATGCCCCTGATGGATCCCAGTGAAATATACCTGCACGACATGCGGGCTGCTGATGCGCGCCACGGCCTTGGCTTCCAGTTCGAAGCGCTCGCGAAACTGCGGATCCTCCGACAAATGGCTGGGAAGGACCTTCACCGCGACCGGACGATGCAGATCGAGCTGCGTGCCGAGGTAGACCGCCCCCATCCCGCCTTTCCCGAGTAGCCGTTCGAGCCGCACGCCGCCCCAGATCTCTCCGATGTGCGAGCCGGTCGCGGCGGGGACTGCCGTCGCTCCGATATGCAGGGCCGTGACATCGGTGCTCGAGGGCGGGCGATTGGTCGCCGATCCCGCCGAGGCCGCAGGCGCATCACTGGGGGCAGGATGCTTGGTGACCGTGTCCACGGCCGAAGACGCCGCATCGCTGCCGGCGACAGGCGCCTTGCCACCTTCCATCTGCTCGGCCTGCTCAGCAGCGCAGAGAAAGGTCAGGCCTTCTGCGTGCCCGGCTGGTGCATCCTCCCGGCGAGGCGACTCTTGCGGGGACGCGGAAGCAGGCGAGGTCATCGCCTGTCACTCTTGCGACTGCCTTTCGCAGGCAACCGTCCGATGCGAGACCAAGACTGTCCCTGGCACCGTAGCGACGGCGTTCACAATCGGCGGCATGAGCAAGGGGCCGCTCAGCGTCACGCTCAGCGAATGGCAGAAGCTCGAAGCGCTCAAACGGATGCGGGAGCGTTACCAGGAAGAACTCGACAAGCTCGAAGCGACGCTCACCGACATCCTCACCGCCTGCGCTGAAGCCGACTTCCTGGCGCAGTACATCGGCGAGCAAGCGGAAGTCAAAGAACTACGCGCTCGTAAAGCCGAGATCGAGCCGCTCGAGAAGCGCCGACAGCACCTGATCGCCCTGATCGAGCGCATCGACGCGATCATGCCAAAATTGGCCGACGTGCGCCCCTCCCCTCCCGGTGCGATGCCTGCCGGTCTCAAAAGGTACTAGTCGATGGACATCCGCTACCGGCCGGCACGCCTCGCCGATGTCCCCGCGATTGCGGCACTGATCAACGGATACGCCGAGCGCAAGCTGATGTTGCCGCGGACGACTTCCGAGCTCTACGAGCATGTGCGCGACTTCATCGTCGCCGACGCCGATCCTGGAGGGCTCTGCGGCTGCGTCGCCCTGCACATCGACACCGACCGCATCGCCGAAATCAAGGCGCTGGCGGTCGCCGAACCGCTGCAAGGGCGCGGCATCGGCCGGAGGCTCGTGCACGAGGCGATCGCGGAAGCGGAGCGGCTAGGCATCGAGCGCGTCTTCTGCCTGACCTATCAGGAGGCCTTCTTCGCCAAGCTCGGTTTCACGCGCGTCGATCGTTCACGACTTCCCGACAAGGTCTGGAGCGAATGCGTGCGCTGTCACCGTTTTCTAGATTGCGATGAAGTCGCGATGTGGCGTCCCGTGCACCAGGCCGATGCCGCTTGCGCGCCAGCTGCAGCCGCTATGCTAGACAGCTCGCAGTCGTGAAAGGTTCGCCATGCCCCACAAGTGTTTCTTCACCGGACGGTCGACGCGCAGCGGGTGGATCAAGGCCGAGAAGGGCGCTCGCCGCGATGGTGGTGTCGGCAACAAGATCAAGGGGCGCACCAAGCGCCGCGTCAAGCCCAACCTGAAGAAGCTGCGCGTCGTCATCGACGGCAAGGTACAGCGGGTCTGGGTCTCGACCAAAGCGATGCGCCAGGGCCTGGTCGTGAAGCCACCGCGCACGAGAGCGCAGGCTTCTTAAGTTGTTACAAGTCCACCCGAACAGAGACCGGCATCTTCGCGCAGGCGCAGACGTGCTCAGATGCCCCCTGAAGCCGAACCAACGATGACATGATCCTTGGCCCCGACGGCGCCGTGGCGGAGAGGCTACGCAGCGGATTGCAAATCCGTCTACCCCGGTTCGATTCCGGGCGGCGCCTCCAGGATTGACAAGGGGTTATGCAAGCCAGCCACCAGATGGCCAACAATCAGCCACCAAGCCAGCCACCAGAAAACAAGGCCTAATCTCCCGCCGGCCGGGCGCCGCTGGATGAGCAGCGCCGACAGCAGCCGCCGGCCGAGAAGCGCTGGCAGCAGCCGGCCGCTTGCCTTCCCGTCGGCCGGCAGATAATGCCAGGGCGTGTGACACGCCGTGGAGCGTTCCTGCATACTCTCGCTTGCCTTCCTGCGCCGTGCATCGCCGCC
>JANWWU010000095.1 GCA_025055595.1 Planctomycetota bacterium
TTTGGCAGATCGAGATCTGTGGTGGTGATGTGTGGTGGTTGTGGAATCCGGCACGGTGGGTGAGGGCCACCGTGGAGCCAGCTGGCGCTGGCAGCCTGCCTTGAATGAGGCAGACCGGTAGATGCTCTAGAAAGGAGGTGATCCAGCCGCACCTTCCGATACGGCTACCTTGTTACGACTTAGTCCCCCTCACCGCCTCCACCTTCGGCGCGCCCCTCCTTGCGGTTGAAGCTACGACTTCGGGTGAAGACAACTCGGGTGGCTTGACGGGCGGTGTGTACAAGGCTCAGGAACATATTCACCGCGGCGTGGCTGATCCGCGATTACTAGCGATTCCGGCTTCATGCGGGCGAATTGCAGCCCGCAATCCGAACTGAGGGTGGCTTTCAGGGATTGGCTCCGCCTTGCGGCTTGGCGTCCCGCTGTACCACCCATTGTAGGACGTGTGTGGCCCAGGCCATAAAGGCCATGATGACTTGACGTCGTCCCCTCCTTCCTCCAGCTTGCGCGGCAGTCCATCGCGAGTCCCAGGCTGCGACACCCGGTAACACGATGCAGGGGTTTCGCTCGTTCAAGGACTTAACCTGACACCTCACGGCACGAGCTGACGACAGCCATGCAGCACTTGTGCCGGTTACACCCTTGCGGGCAATCAGCAGGCTTTCACCCACCTAATCCCGGCATGTCAAGGCCTGGTAAGGTTCTGCGCGTTGCTTCGAATTAAACCACATCCTCCACCGCTTGTGTGAGCCCCCGTCAATTCCTTTGAGTTTCAGCCTTGCGACCATACTCCCCAGGCGGGGCACTTCACAGATTCCCTCCGACCGCCATGGCGGGAGCCACAACGATCTAGTGCCCATCGTTTACAGCGTGGACTACCAGGGTATCTAATCCTGTTTGCTCCCCACGCTTTCGTGCCTCAGCGTCAGTTGCGCACCAGTGACCTGCCTTCGCCTTCGGCGTTCCGCGTGATCTCTACGCATTTCACCGCTACACCACGCGTTCCAGTCACCCCTCACGCACTCCAGCATGACCGTATCCCAGGCCGCTCCACGGTTGGGCCGTGGCCTTTCACCCAGGACGCATCACGCCGCCTACGCACCCTTTATGCCCAGTGATTCCGAACAACGCTCGCCCCACATGTATTACCGCGGCTGCTGGCACATGTTTTGCCGGGGCTTCCTCTGGAGAGCAGTCAAGCACGCAGCTCTTCACCACGCACCTTTCCCCTCCCCCGACAGCGGTTTACAACCCAGAGGGCCTTCGTCCCGCACGCGGCATGGCTTCTTCAGGCTTGCGCCCATTGAGAAAAATTCGCGACTGCAGCCTCCCGTAGGAGTCGGGCCAGTGTCTCAGTGCCCGTGTGGCCGGACAGCCTCTCAGCCCGGCTACTGATCATCGCCTTGGTAGGCCATTACCCCACCAACTAGCTAATCAGAGGTCGCCCCCTCCATCGGCCGCCAGGTCCCAAAGGATCCCCAGCCTTTGACCCCAAGCACCGGAATGCCCGTGGTCTCATCGCGTATTACAACCCCTTTCGAGGAATTATCCGCGTCCGATGGGCAGGTCAGCTACCCATTACGCACCCTTACGCCACTGTACTCGCCTCGCGGCTTTCCCGTTCGACTTGCATGCCTAAGCCCTGCCGCCAGCGTTCGTTCTGAGCCAGGATCAAACTCTTCAAACATAAATCCCTAGCTTCAATCACGTTCTTCTTCGGTCGCGCGTCCACGCTCCCCAGCTCATCACCAGAAAGCATGCACGCTCGCGGCACTCCCGTACCGCCGCATGCCAACCACCGCACGCAGACTCTCGCCCACGCACAGCGCTCGGCACGCTCCCACTCCATCCACCACCACAGATCTCCATCTGTCAAAAACCCGCGCCCCTTCCACCACCACCAGCGCGCGCGGGAAGGGCCCTTTTAACGGCGTTTCTTGGTTGTCAAGAGGGGCCGGGAAGAGCTCGAAAATCAAGGTGAAACACTGTGCGATCGTACTCAAGGCGATAGGAGCTGATGGTGCTCGCGGCGAAGCTGCGCGTGCGGTGCACTAAAGAGCTCGCGATTGCTCGCGCGCCATGAGCGGCAACCTGCCGCCCTATGACCGAGATTCCCGCCTACGAGCCGGCCGTCGTCGAACGCAAATGGCAGCAGTTCTGGGAGGATACGCAGGCTTTCGTCGCGCGCGACGATCTGCCGCGCGAGCAGTGCTATTATGTGCTCGAGATGTTCCCGTACCCGAGCGGTCGCCTGCACATGGGGCATGTCCGCAACTACACGATTGGCGACGCCGTGGCGCGCTACAAGCGGATGCGCGGTTTCCATGTGCTGCATCCGATGGGCTGGGATTCCTTCGGTCTGCCAGCGGAACAAGCGGCGATCGAACGGGGCGCCCATCCGCGCACCTGGACCTATGAGAACATCGCCTACATGCGGGCGCAGCTGAAGCGCATGGGTTTCAGCTACGATTGGACGCGCGAGTTCGCCTGCAGCGATCCTGGTTATGCTGCGCGCGAGCAGGACATCTTCCTCGATCTTGTCGAGCGCGGTCTCGTCTATCGCAAGAGCAGCCTGGTGAACTGGTCGACGGGTCTCGAATGCGTGCTCGCCAACGAGCAAGTCATCGACGGCAAATGCTGGCGCACCGGTATGCCGGTCGTGCAGCGCGAGCTCCCGCAGTGGTATTTGCGGATCACGGCATACGCCGAAGAGTTGCTGGCCGGCCTCGATGAGCTCGAGGGACATTGGCCGGAAGCGGTGATCACGCAGCAGCGCAACTGGATCGGGCGCAGCCAGGGCGCCGAGATCGATTTCGCGATCGAGGGCCACCCTGGCCTCAAGCTCACCGTGTTCACGACGCGGCCAGATACCGTGTTCGGCGTCACTTTCATGTCGGTGGCGCCAGAGCATCCAGTGTTGCCGCGCATCGTGCCCGCCACGCATCGCGAGCAGCTCGCGGCATTCACCGCCGAGGTGCGTAGCGTCTCGGCTCACGAACGGCTCGGCGACACGGCGACGAAGAAGGGACTGTTCACGGGCGCGTATGCGATCAACCCGGTCAACGACGAGCGGGTTCCGATTTATGCGGCGAACTTCGTGGTTGCGGATTACGGCACGGGCGCCGTGATGGCGGTTCCGGCGCATGACGAGCGCGATCACGCATTCGCACGCGCCTATGGCTTGCCGATCATCGAAGTGATACGGCCGCCCGCGGAGCGCCAGACGCCGCCGATCGCGGAAGCGGCATACACCGCGCCTGGCGTGCTGACAGAGCGCTGCGGAATCTTCGCCGGGATGGACAGCGAGCAGGCGAAGCGCGCGATCACCGACTGGCTGGCGCAACGCGGCTGCGGACGCGCCGTCACGACCTATCGCCTGCGCGACTGGTGCGTCTCGCGGCAGCGTTACTGGGGGAATCCGATTCCGTTCGTCTACAGCGAGAGTTTGGGAGCTACGCCGCTCAAGAAGAGCGACCTGCCTGTGCTGCTGCCCGACGATGTCGTCTTCGATGGGCGAGGCAACCCGCTCGACAAACATCCGACATGGGCGACGACCGGCAGCGATGGACGGCCGCTGGTGGTGCGCGGTCCGCACGGTCTGGAGCCAGCGCGGCGAGAGACCGACACGATGGATACCTTCGTCGAATCGAGCTGGTACTTCGCGCGTTTCGCCTGCCACGACAATCGCCGACCGGATCTCGGATGCGCTGGGCCGCTCGATCGTCAGCGCGTCGATCACTGGCTGCCCGTCGATCTCTACATCGGCGGCATCGAGCATGCCGTGCTGCATCTGCTCTATGCGCGTTTCTTCCAGAAGGCGCTCTGCGATCTCGGCTACTCGAGCAAGCGCGAGCCATTCAAGCGCCTGCTCTGCCAGGGCATGGTCTGCATGGAGACCTTCTTCCGGCAGGACGCCTCCGGCAAGCCAGAGTACTTCTATCCCGACGAGGTGGAGATCGAACGCGATGGCAAGGGACGCATCGTGCGCGCGGTCGCGAAGCGCGACGGCCTGCCCGTGCAGGTCGGCCGAGTCGAGAAGATGTCGAAATCCAAGCGTAATACCGTCGATCCGCAGCAGCTCATCGAAACCTATGGAGCCGACACGGCGCGCTTGTTCGTGCTCTCGAATGTCCCGCCCGAGCTCGATGTCGTGTGGAGCGACGACGGGGTACGCGGCAGCCATCGCTTCTTGAAGCGGCTGTGGCATATCGTGCACGCCCATGCCGCTGAGCTGCGCGGCGTCGCCGCGTACGCCGGCAAGGCGCAGGCGCTCGTCGGGCGCGATCAAGCGATCGTGCGCAAAGTGCATGCCGTCATCAAGCGCTGCACGGACGCGTTAGAACGCGATTTCGCGTTCAATACCGCGATCGCACAGTGCATGGAGCTGCTCAACGAGCTCGAGCCCGCTCACTTGCGGCCAGAGGTCCTCAAGCTCGCCCTGACGACGCTGGTTCGCCTGCTGGCGCCGATATGCCCGCACATCTGCGAAGAGCTGTGGGAGGCGCTCGGCGGCGTCGGAGGCATCTCCGCCGCTGGCTGGCCGGCATACGACGAGGCCGAGATGCTCGGCGACAGCATCGAGTATCCGCTGCAGATCAACGGCAGGCTGCGAGGCAAACTGACGCTGCCGCGAGAACTCTCGGGCGAGGAGCTCGAACGCGCGGTCCGCGCGCATCCGGCATTCCGCGCTGCGCTCGGCGAGCGTGCGCTCAGCAAGCTGATCATCGTTCCCGGAAAGATCATCAACGCCGTCGTCGCCTGAGGCATGCCGCAGCGGCTGGTGGTAGTCGTCGGCGCGACGGCTTCGGGCAAGAGCGAGCTTGCACTCGCGATCGCCGAGGCCTGCGCCGGTGAGGTGGTGAGCGCCGATGCTTTCGCCGTCTATCGCGACATGGACATCGGTACGGCCAAGCCTCCGCTTCGCGACCGCGCGCGCGTCCCGCATCATCTGATCGATGTGCTCGCTCCCGAGGATCGCTGCGATGCCGCGCGCTGGCTGGCGATGGCTGAACGCGCGATCAGCGACATTGCGCAGCGCGGCAAGTTGCCGGTCGTCGCTGGCGGCACCCCGCTCTACATCAAGCTCTTGCTCGAGGGGCTCAGCGGCGGACCGCCGCGCAGCGAGGAAGTGCGCGCGCGCTTGCGCGCCTGCGATCCGCATGCGTTGTGGCAGGAGCTCCAACGGGTCGATCCCGCCTATGCGCGGCAGCGGCATCCGCATGATCTGCGGCGGATCGTCCGCGCTTTGGAAGTCTTCCACCTCACCGGCCGACCGTATTCGTCATTCCACACGACGGCGGGGCAGCGGCGCGGCGATCTGCAGCCGTTGTTGATCGGCTTGTCCTGGGAGCGTCCGGCCTTGCATGCGCGTATCGGGGCGCGCACGCGTGCGCTGTTCGATGCCGGTCTGATCGACGAAGTGCGCCGCCTGCGGCATCGCCTGTCGCCCGAGGCTGCGCAGGCCGTCGGCTACAAGGAGGTCATCGCCTGGCTCGATGCCGGCGCCGAGGATGAGGCGCAGTGCCGCGCCGCGGTGGAGACCGCCACGCGCCGCTTGGCGCGACATCAGCTGACCTGGCTGCGTCGCTTTCCCGACATCGTCTGGCTGCCTGGCGACGCGCCCGAACTCCGTCAGCGCGCGCTCGAGCTGGTGCGCACCTGGCTGTCGGCTCACTGACCGCTGGGACCGCGCGGCCAGATGCCGATGCCGATCAGCACGGCGTTCTTCGGGAGCTCGAGGCGGACGACGGCCGGCGCGCCCTCGTTGAGGCCAGGGAGCATGTGCCGCAGCTCGCTGGCGCCGACCCAGGAGCGGATCCACTGCGCGGTCACATGCATCGCGACCTGCACGACGTTGGCGCGCAGGGACTCGCGGCGGATCGTCTGCGGCGGCAGCAGGTCTTCCTGGACGCTCAGGTGCAGCATGCCGCTGCCGTCGATGCTCCAGGACACCGTGTGTCGCGGATCCTCGGCCTCGCGCACCTCGAGGCGGAAGCGCTCCAGGCCTTCCCGCGGCAGGCGCACGCGACAGAGCAGATAACACGAGCCGCGGCCATACGGCCCGAGCTCCAAGGTCTGCCAGTCGTGCATCAGCAGCCCATCGTTGCCGCGCGCGTACCAGGCGGGGTTTTCGATGCGGGCAGCAGTCTGCAGTTCGGCCTTGGCGCGGTCGAAGGGCAGGGCATCGGACCACGGCGGCTGCACGCCGAACCATGCTTCCAATCGCGATTCGTCGAGCAGCTGGCGCTCGAGGTCGCCGAGTCGCAGGCGCAGGTCGCGATAGTCCTCTGTGCCCTGGCTGTGGAGCCGCTGCTTGAGGGTTTGCAGCTGCTGTCGTTGTTCGAGGCTGAGCTGCTGCGCGCGGCGCTGGCGGATGTCCGACACCTGGGCTTCGAGCGCCTGCAGCTGCTTGCTCAGTTGGGCGCGCTGCGCATCGAACCAGCGCGGAACATAGATCGATGCCGTCAAGCCGATCAGCAGGAGCGCCAAGGCGATCGTGCCCCACACCGCTTTCGGATAGGCGCGGAAGCAGAAGCGCAGCCAGCTGATCGGGCGCACGCGTCCCCAGAACGGCACCCATTCGCCGCGCGTGAAGCGATCGAGATCGGCGATGAACTCGGCCATCGACTGATAGCGCCATTCCGGTCGATGGGCCATCGCCTTGAGGATGATCCGCTCGAGCGCGACGGGGAAGTCGGGGACATGTTCGCGTGGCCACTTCGGCTCGATGCTCTCCGAGCGGATGGCGGCCAGGCAGCTTTCGCGGTCTTGTTTATGCGCGTAGGGCAGATGACCGCCGGTCGCCATCTCATAGAGGACGACGCCGAGCGAATAGATGTCGCTGCGGTGGTCGACGCGCTTGGCGTCGATCGTCTGCTCGGGGCTCATGTAGTCGAGCGTGCCGATGATCTGCCCAGTGTGGGTCAGGCCGGCGTCCTGCTCGGCGTCCTTGGCGATGCCGAAGTCGGTCAGCAGCGGATGCTCGATGGTGCCGAGGATGTTCTCGGGCTTCAGGTCGCGATGGACGACGCCTTTGGCGTGCGCGTGGTCGAGGGCGTTGGCGATGCAGCGGACGATGTGCACGGCCTGCGGAATCGTCAACCGATCGTGCCGCCAGTCGCGGGTCGCCAGATCCATGACGATGTAGGCGGTGTGCCGATGCTTGTCGTTGTCGAGCGCCAGGCGGGATCCGATGCCGCTGTCGAGTCCGGTGTGGACGGCATGCACCGTGACGATGTACGGATGGTCGCCGAGCTTCTGGGCGACTTCCGCCTCCTGCAGAAAGCGTCGGTGGCCGCTGGTGCCGACCCGCGCGTTGCAGACCTTGATCGCGAACTGGGCATCCGCCGGCACATGGATGCCGAGGTAGCTCGCGGCGATCCGCGCCTGCTGCTCGCGGGGGAGAGCAGCGATCTCGCGACGCACGAGCTCGCGCTGGGGGCCTTCGAGGCGGATGGTCAGAAGGAACGCATAGTCGTACTCGGCGGCATAGACTTCTCCCATGCCGCCCTTGCCCAGGCCGCGGACGAGCCGCCACATTCCCAGGGTCTCACCGATCAGCGGGTACTCGCTGTCGTCAACGGCGCGACGGGCGTCGTGCATGGCTGCTGAGCGCAGAACGCAGTGTGGGGCGGCAGAGGCGCCTGCCAGCAGCATCCTGCCTCTTGGCGCTGTCGACCTGCGCGACACGATCCAGCGACGAGCGAGGACCCCTTGCATGGCCGAAACGATCGCTGCCCTGCTCGAGCTCTGGTCGATCGACCAGAAGCGCCGCCACCTGGCCGAGGTCCGTACGCAGGCGCAGGCTCGCCTCGTCAAGGCGGAGGCGGCATGGAAAGCGGCGACAGCTGCGGCTGGAAAGATCTCCGAGGAGCTGCAGCGTCTCGATGCCTTGATGCGCCAGTATCAAGCGGACCTCGAACGCTGCGAGCGGACGATCAGCGAGCTGAGCGGCAAGAAGCAGCATGCGCGCAGCAACCGCGAGTACATGGAGATCCACAACGCGATCGAGATGGCGAGGGCCGAGAAGGCGAAGCGCGCGATGTCCGTGAAGGAGCTCGGTGAACGGCGGCATGCACTCGCTGCCAAGCTCGCTGATGCCGAGAGCAAGGCCAGTGCCGCCCAAGCCTCATACGAGGCAGAACGCGCGGCCGCTGCTGCGGTGCTGGAGCCGAGCCCCGAAGAGCGCGATCTCCACGCGCAGGCCGAGGCGATCAAAACGCGCATCGATCCGGAGTTCCTCGCGGTCTATGAACGCTTGGTGAAGAACGGCCATCGTTCGCCGTTGCTGCCAGTGGATCCCAAGACGCGCACCACGCCCTTCGGCGTGCTGCTGTCGCATCATCAGCTGGAGCAGCTGCGGCAAGGAAAGCTGGTGATCGACCGCACGACGAACGCCATCCTGTATCTGCCGACATGAGGCTACTGCTCGGCGTCGGCGGCGGCATCGCGGCGTACAAGGCCCCGGACCTGGTGCGCCGCCTGCGCGAGCGCGGGCATGAGGTGCGCTGCGTCGTCACCAAGCACGGCGCCCGCTTGGTGTCCTGCGATGCCTTGGCGACCGTCAGCGGGCACCCCGTGCGGCGCAGCCTGTGGCAGGCGGGAGGCATCGAGCACATCGACCTGCCGCGCTGGTGTGAGGGGCTGGTGGTCGCCCCCGCCACCGCTGACCTATTGGCCAAGTTCGCTCTCGGGATTGCCGACGATCTGTTGACGACGCTGTTTCTCGCCCTCGAGCCGCACAAGCCGGTCTGGCTCTGTCCGGCGATGAATAGCGTGATGTGGCAGAAGCCGCAGGTGCAGGCGCATCTGCGGACGCTGATCGAACGCGGCGCGCGCAGCATCGGCCCCGTCAGCGGCGCCTTGGCCTGCGGCGAGCATGGGATCGGCGCTATGGCTGATCCGCAGACGATCGCGGAGGCGGTGTCGGCGGCGTAGGCAGGGGAACTCCTGGCGAGCCCTCGGTGGTTGGCTGCGCGCGACGGCGGGCCTCCCACCAGCGAAGCCGCTTGGCGATCTCCTTTTCGAAACCGAAGGACCCCGGGCGATAGAAGATGCTGCCGGCAAGCTCGGGCGGCAGGCAGACGTGTCCGGCGAAGTGATCGGGCGTGTCGTGATCATTGATATAGCCGGCGCCATATCCCCATGACTGCATGAGCGCTGTCGGCGCATTGCGCAGAAACAGGGGGACGGCGGCCTGGGGGTGCTGGCGCACCGCCGTCGCGGCCGCGAAATACGCTGCCGTACCATTCGATTTGGGAGCGGTCGCGCAGTAGATCGTCGCTTCGGTCAACGGGTACACGGCTTCCGGCATGCCGAGCGCAGCCGCCGCATAGTGCGCGGCCGCCGCGATGACCAGCGCCTGCGGATCGGCCAGTCCGACGTCCTCGGCGGCGAAGATCAGCAGGCGACGCGCGACGAAGAGGGGGTCTTCGCCCGCTTCGAGCTGTCGCGCCAGCCAGAAGAGCGCCGCCTGCACATCGCTCGCGCGCATGCTCTTGATGAAAGCGCTGGCGGTGTCGTAGTGCGCCTCGCCGGCTCGATCATGGTCTGGCGTCGCATGCTGGCAGACGGCGGCGACCGTCTGAACGGTTAGCGGCCCGGCGGCGAGAGCGTGGGCGGCCTCGAGGATGTTGAGCAGGCGCCGTCCGTCGCCTGCGGCCCAGCGCACGGCCGCTTCCTCGGCGGCTGGCTCGAGTATCAGATCTGGCAGCCCCGCCGGATGGCTTCGGGCGCGCGCGATCAGCTGCCGCAGATCTTCATCGCTCAGCGGTCCGAGGTTCAGGATCCGCAGCCGCGACGCCAACGCGCGGTTGAGCGCGAAGCTCGGGTTCTCCGTCGTCGCCCCGATGAAGGTGATCGCTCCCGATTCGATATGCGGAAGCAAGGCGTCTTGCTGACCCTTGTGGAAGCGGTGCAGCTCATCGATGAACAGCAGCGTCTCCACCCCGTGCGCGCGTTGCGTGCGAGCTTCTTCAAGCAGCGCGCGCAACTCGGGAACTCCGCCGAGCACCGCGCTGAACGAGGCGAAACGAAACCCCAGCGCCTCGGCGAGGAGACGCGCGATCGTCGTCTTCCCGCACCCAGGAGGCCCCCACAGGACCAACGAAGGCAGACGACGGGCCTCGATCCAGCGCCGCAGGACCCCGTTCGCTCCGAGCAGGGACGGATGCCCGACGATCTCATCGAGAGACTGCGGACGGATGCGATCGGCAAGCGGCCGCATTGATCGCGCCGGCGTGACTACCTGCCGCCTGCGCAGCGAACGCTGCCCACGGCGCGGATGACGGAGCCCTGAACCGCGGCGCGCGGCTCGCTTAGCGCTTGGCTGCGCAGGCGGTGGCGAAGCACTGCTTCTCCGCGATCGCCGTGCGCGCCTGCGGGTCGATGTCGGCGGTCGTGACGAGCCACCCCGTCACTTTCTGGCCGGGATAGCGCTGCTGCAGCTTATCGCGCATGTCGAGGAAGCTTTCGCCTTCCTTCAGCGTCAGCTTGCCGTCTTTGCGCTTGATGTCGACGAACCAGACATCGCGGCGACCGCGGGCGACGACGATGCGCCCGGTACCTTCGAAGCCATAATGCTTGACCGGGACGGCTTCCACGCTTTGGAAGACTGGCAGCCGCGTCTCTTCCTTGCGGTCGACGACTTCACCAGGGAGCGGGTGGCCGGCCTTCAAGAGTCGAATGATGGCTTCTTCGGTGGCCTTGATGGCAACGCGCATGGGCATGGTCCCTTGGATGTCTCTGGGGTTGAAAATGAGCGTGCACGCCTAGGCTGATCTTCCAGCGACCCTCCTATCGCGTGCAATGCGAAGATTGTATCAACTCGTGCCTATTTGCAAGTCCGCCTTCGTCAACCGCCGACTGAGCTCGCCAAGGGTCGGAGCTTGGCGCCGTCGGCGGCGGACGATCGTCAGCAGCGACGGACGCGCATGAACGACCCCATCGAGAACTCCGACCGCGATCCTGGCGATGCTCCCGATCCGGCAGCGCAGGCTGGCGACCCAGCGACGCCGGCGCCGCATGTGGTGGTGCGGATCGATGAGGTGATTCCCGAGCGGCTGGTCGCGCTGCCGCTCAATCAGAGGCCGATGTTCCCGACGATGGTGCTGCCGCTGGTGATCCCGGCTGGCAAACTGAGCGAGGCGGTGCGGCTGGCGATCGAGCGCTCTCATGGCTGGGTGGGCTTCTTCCTGACGCGCGAACTGATCGAGGACGGCAGCGCCTGCACGGCGAGCCAACTCTACCGCGTGGGCTGCGCGGCGCGCATCATCAAGCATCAGGAGAAGGAAGACGGCGGCATTCAGGTGCTCATTCAGGTGATCGCCCGCTGGCGCATGACCTCCGTCGAGCGCGATACGATGCCGATCGTCGTACGCGGCGAGGCTGTGCGAACGCCCGTCGATCCGATGGATACGCAGGTGCGCGCGCTGGCGATGGCGATCGTCAGCCAGCTGCGGCAGCTGGTGACCCACAACCCGGTGTTCGGCGAGGAGATCAAGATGGTCCTCGCCAACTTCAACAACATCGAAGGTCCCGGACGGCTCGCCGACATCGCCGCCAGCCTGACCACCGCGCGGCGCGAAGAGCTGCAGGAAGTGCTGGAAACCTTCGAGATCGTGCCGCGGATGGAGCGCGTCGTCGCGCTACTTGCTCGCGAAGAGCAGCTGACGCAGCTCAAAACCAAGATCCAGAAGCAGATCGAAGAGAAGGTCAGCGAGCACCAACGGAAGTTCTTCCTCCACGAGCAGCTGAAGGCGATCAAGCAGGAGCTCGGGCTGGAGAGCGACGACAAAACCCTCGATATGCAGCGCCTGCGTCAGTCCTTGGAGCGGCGCGGCGCCGCAGTTCCCGAGGAAGTGCGCGAAGTGGCCGAGGAAGAGCTGCGCAAGCTGGCGCTGCTCGATCCGGCGAGCAGCGAATACAATGTCGTACGCACGCGCCTGGAGTGGCTCACCGAGCTGCCCTGGGGGGTGTACAGCGAGGATGTGCTGGATGTCGCGAGCGTGCGCCGCGGGCTCGATGCCGATCACTATGGCCTCGAAGATGTCAAGCAGCGCATCGTCGAGTTCGTCGCCGTGCGCCAGGTGAAGCGAGACCGCGGCGGTGGCATCGTCGCGCTGGTCGGACCGCCGGGCACCGGCAAGACCTCGATCGGCGCTTCGATCGCGCGCCACATCGGACGCCGCTTCTTCCGCTTCTCGCTTGGCGGCATGCGCGATGAAGCGGAGATCAAGGGCCATCGCCGCACCTATGTCGGCGCCTTGCCCGGCAAGATCGTCCAGGCCTTGCGGCGCTGCGGGACGATGAATCCGGTCATCCTGCTCGATGAGATCGACAAACTCGGACACGGTCCGCAGGGCGATCCAGCCGCGGCGCTGCTCGAGGTGCTCGATCCCGAGCAGAACAAGGACTTCCTCGATCATTACCTCGATGTGCGCATCGACCTCTCGCAAGTCCTGTTCATCTGCACGGCCAACGACCTGTCGGGAATCCCCGAGCCGCTGCGCGACCGCATGGAAGTGATCCGCCTCTCCGGCTATGTCGACAGCGAGAAGCTGGCGATCGCCAAGCACTACCTGGTGCCGAAACAGCTGGCGGCGCATGGCTTGGCGCGCCGCGACCTGATGTTTACCGCGCCGGCGCTCAGTCAGATGATCCGCGACTACGCGCGCGAGGCCGGCGTCCGCCACCTCGATCAGCTGATCGCCAAGATCTGCCGCAAGGTGGCGACCGCGCGCGCAGAAGGCCGCCGCGATGCCGTGCGCATGACGCCGGCGCGGCTGGTCGAGTATCTCGGCAAGCCGCTGCTGCGCGACGACGAGCTGCTCGCCCATCCCCGGCCGGGGGTAGTCACGGGCTTGGCCTGGACGGCGCTGGGCGGCGCCACCTTGGAAGTCGAAGCCGTCGCCATCCCCGCCGAGAAGGGCGGCTTGACGCTGACTGGGCAGCTCGGCGATGTGATGAAGGAGTCGGCGACGCTGGCGCGCAGCTACTTGATGGCGCATGCCGCCCGCTTCGCTCTCGATCCAGCATTCTTCGATCGCCACCTCGTGCATGTGCATGTGCCCGCTGGCGCCACCCCCAAGGACGGCCCCAGCGCTGGGATCACGATCGCGACCGCGCTGCTCTCCCTGGCGCGGCAGCGCGCGCCCAGGCCGCGGCTCGGCATGACCGGGGAGCTGACGCTGACCGGTCGCGTCTACCCGGTCGGAGGCATCCGGGAGAAGATCGTCGCCGCACGCCGTTCAGGACTCGAACGCGTGCTGTTGCCGCTGGCCAACGAGCGCGATTGGGCCGAGCTTCCGCGCTATGTCACGGAGGGGATCGCCGTCACTTTCGTCGCCACGCTCGATGAAGTGCTGCTTCATGCCGGCGTCATCGACGCTTGAGGCGTCTGCCGATTTTCGTCGGCGGTTTGCAGGCACCAGCGCTGAAGCCCTCGTCAAGAGGATCAGACGCGCGATGTCAGCCAGCGCTCGGCTTCGAGGGCAGCCATGCAGCCCATGCCCGCCGCCGTGATCGCCTGCCGATAGTGATGATCGCGCACATCGCCGGCCGCGAAGAGGCCCTCGATGTTGGTTCGGCAACCGTGCTCGACTTCGATGTACCCGTCCTTGTCGAGTTTGACGCCGCTGTCGCGCAGGAAGGCGGTGTTCGGCGTATGACCGATGGCCATGAAGCAGCCTTTCACCTCGAGGCGCGAGCGCTCGCCGGTGACGGTATCGACGAGGGTGACCGCCTCCATCTTCCCGCGCTCGTCGGTGTGGTAGGCGCCGATCGTCTTGTTCCACAACGGCGTGATCTTCGGATTCGACAGCGCGCGCGCCGCCATTACCTTGCTGGCACGCAGCTCGCTGCGCCGGTGGACCAGATAGACCCGCGAGGCGAAGCGCGTCAAGAAGGTCGCTTCCTCGCAGGCGGTATCCCCGCCGCCGACAACGCAGACCGGAACGCCCTTGTAGAAAGCCCCGTCGCAGGTCGCGCAGGCCGTCAAGCCCGTCTTGCGACCGCTGCCGTCGAGAAACTCCTCCTCGCCCGGTAAGCCCAGATAGCGCGCGCTGGCACCGGTGGCGACGATCACCGCCTGGAAGCGCTCGACGCTCTCCGTGCCCTGGTACAGGTCGTTGACAGTCAAAGCAAACTGCCCGTCGGCTTCCTTGACCAGCCGCGTCACCTCGCAGCCGAGGCGAATGACGGTGCCGAAGCGTTCCGCCTGCTTGGCAAAACGCTCCATCAGTTCAGGCCCGAGAATGCCTTCCGGAAAGCCTGGGTAGTTCTCGACTTCCGTCGTCGTCGTCAGCTGCCCGCCGGCTTGGCGGCCGGTGTAGAGCACTGGCGCAAGATTGGCGCGAGCCGCATAGATCGCCGCCGTGTAGCCCGCGGGACCGGATCCGATGATCGCGAGTGTCGGCATGCAGCCGCGTTGTGGAGCTCTTCCAACGCAGTCAACCCGTGCCTGCTGGCCTCATGCGCGGGCGTGCTGGCATGCTCGCCTGGCAGTGATCAGGGTTGACCCTGACGCTTGCAAGCAACGGCGCTTAGAAAGCGCTGAGGATCAACTGCAATCATCGCCGGGCGCAGCGCAGGGGGGTCAGGCCGAGCGCGCAGAGCGCTGCCAAACTCAGCACCAGGAGGCCCAACCCAGCACCGACTCCGCATCTGCCGCCTCCGCTGCTGCTACCACCACCGGTGCTGCCACCGCTGCCTCCTCCCCCAGGTGCAGGAGATCCCCCACTCCCCTGTTGTCCGCTTGATGACACAGTGGAGCCACTGTTGCCGCTCTGCCCAGGACTATCGCTGCGCCGCAAGGCCAACGAATGCCATCTGCCGGCAGCAATCGCCACCACGCCTGACAACCCTTCTGGTACGGTGGTCTGACCAAAGACATTTCTTCCCCATGCCACCACCGTGCCATCGCGCCGCAGGGCCAGGGAGTGCTCTTCTCCGGCCGCAATGGCGATCACATCAGAGAGCCCTGCCGGCACGGTGCTTTGCCCGTAGTCATTATAGCCCCATGCGACTACTGTGCCATCGCGCTTCAAGGCCAGCGAGTGACCCCCACCCGCAGCGATCGCTGTGACATCAGACAGCCCCCTCGGAACACGGATCTGTCCATAACGATCACTCCCCCAGGCAACGACCGTGCCATTCCGCTTCAAGGCAAGCGCGTGATTGCGGCCGGCAGCGATCGCTGCTACCTCGGCCAGATCCCCGGGCACTAAGCTTTGACCCTCGTCGTTGTTCCCCCAACCCACTACGGTGCCATTGCGCAACAAGGCCAGTGAGTAACCCTCTCCAGCGGCAATCGCGACGACATCACGCAGGCCCGATGGTACGGTACTCTGACGCCCCCAGGCGACGACCGTGCCGTCGCGCCGCAAAGCCAGGGAATGCCCCTCGCCGGCCGCAATTGCCGTCACATCGCTAAGCCACGCCGGCACCGTGCATTGGCCGAAGATGTTGGTGCCCCAGGCCAGCACTCGGCCATCCTGCTGCAGCGCGAGCGTGTACCCATTGCCAGCGGCCAGCGCCACGGGCTGCACTGGCGATATCGGCAGAGTGCATTGGCCAGACGAGTTGTCACCCCAACCAATGACCGTGCCATCGCGTTTCAAAGCGAGCGAGTGTTCTTCGCCTGCGGCGATCGCGATGACATCAGTGAGGCCCGCTGGCACTGTACTTTGGCCATAACTGTTGCTCCCCCAGGCGATGACCGTGCCATCGCGTTTCAAGGCGAGCGAGTGATATTGGCCAGCGGCGATCGCGATGACATCTGTAAGCCCCGCTGGCACTGCAGCACTATTACTCCCCCAGGCGATGACCGTACCATTCCGCTTCAAGGCGAGCGAATGATCCCTACCGGCTGCAATCGCGATTATATCACTAAGCCCCGCTGGCACTGTACTTTGACCATACCAGTTCTCGCCCCATGCGACGACCGTGCCGTCGCGTTTCAAGGCCAAAGCATGGCTGTAGCCAGTCGCAACCGCGATGACATCGGAAAGCGACGCAGGCATCATTGTGCTGGGTGGATCCCAGTCTGGATCCGATGAATTACCCCATCCGACGACCGTGCCGTCACGCTTCACAGCGAACGAGTGAGCGACCCCTGCAGCGATAGCAACCACCTGCATGAGATGCTTTGGTACAGCACACTGATTCGCATCATTTGCTCCCCATGCGATAACGGTTCCGTCGCTCTGCAATGCCAGTGAGTGTCTTCTTCCGGCTGCGATCGCGATCACATTCCTCGGAGTCAGGGGCACAGAGCTTTGCAGAAAGTTATTATCGCCCCACCCCACGATTTCGAGAGCATCGCCGGACCGCAGGCAGGGCGAACACCACACGAGGCACCCAA
>JANWWU010000102.1 GCA_025055595.1 Planctomycetota bacterium
CCTGCCGAGGCCCTGCCCCGCGATCCGGAAGCTGAGCTGGTGGCGGCGGTCGCGGCGCTGCCGACGCCCGACCAGCTCGGCGTCGGCCGGCCGGCTTCGCCGATCGTCAGCGCGCGCACGACGCTCGTCTCCGGGGCGGAGACGAGCGCCGTGCGCGCGCTGACGATCGGCGAAGCCGGCCGGCCGACGCCGAGCTGGTCGGGCGTCGGCAGCGCCGCGACCGCCGCCGCCAGCTCAGCTTCCGGATCGCGGGGCAGGGCCTCGGCAGGCAGCAGGACGCTGCGCGCCGGGCTGGTCAAGACATTGCCCGCGAGGTCGCGGGCGACGAGGCGGACCTGGATCTCGCGCCCGGCGATCGGCACGACGATCGCGGTCGTGCCCTCGGCGTCGCCGCTGCGCAGCGGCGAGAAGCTCTTGCCTTCGTCGGTCGAGGCTTCGATGGTCACCGGTTCCTCGCCGAAGTTGGGGTCGCTGACCTGCCAGCTGACGGCGAGCGTCGCCTGGCGCTCGGCGACGCTGCCGAGCGTCACATCGAGCCGCCCGAGGCTCGGCGGCGTGCGGTCGACGACGAGGACGAGCTTGGGCGGCATTCCCGGCAGCGGCTCGGCATCGCGGCGGCCGTCGCGGGCGAGGGCCACGGTCCAGAACCCGTAGGCGCCGTCGGCGGCGGCGACGAAGGGGAAGGCGAGCGCGCCGCCATCGCCGCTGGCCGTGATCTCCTGCGCCTTCTGCCAGCTCTTGCCGTTGTCCTGCGTGACGAAGAGCAGGGCTCCGGCGAGGCTCGCGGGATCGCTGTGCTCGACGCGGATGGTGTGCGCCGCCTGCGCGGTGTGGATGACGCGCGGCACGGGCGGCGGCAGGGGGGGGTCGCCGGCGAGCGCGCACGCGGGCAGGAGAACGGCGAGACAGGCGAGGCGGGTCATGAGCGGCTCCGCAGAGCGAGTGTAGTGCTGGCAGCGGCCGATGCCAGGGCGCGATCCAACACCGCCAGCAGGCGCGCGCGGTCGGCGGGCGCGAGTTCGGCGTCGCTGGCGAGCACCAGGCAGGGCGGCCAGGACTCCTGCCACCACGCCGCCAGCTTGACCGCGTCCTTGGCGGTGACGATCACCGGGTGCGCGCCGGCCCCGCGCGCGATGCGTTCGGCGTCTCGCGCGGTGTAGCGGTGATGATCGGGAAAGCGCAGGCAGGCGCGCACGCGCAGTCCCGCGCGCTGGACATCGGCTTCGAAGGCCGCCGGATGCCCGATGCCGCTGACGGCGAGCACCGGTCCGGCCGGCGGCGCTGCTTCCTCGCCGTGCAGCGTGCGCAGGCGATAGCGCGGCGGCGGCTGGCGCACGACCACCAGACCGCGCTGCGCGAGGGCGCTCGCCAGCGCCTCGGCGCGCGCGGGATGCAGGTGCCCGCGCGTGATCCACGCGACCTGGCAGCGCGCGATGGCGCAGCGCAGGTCGCGGCGATAGCCGAGCGGCAGCAGCCAGCCCGGGCCGCCGCGCGGATCGCCCCAGGGCCTGGTCGCATCGATGACGACGATGTCGAGATCGCGATGCAGGCGACGATGCTGCAGGCCGTCGTCGAGGACCAGGCAGTCCGCGCCCTGCGCGAGCGCCCGTCGGCCGGCGCGCACGCGATCGGGGTCGCAGAGCACCGGCAGTTCTCCGGCGAGCGCCGCCTCGTCGTTGCGCCCCTCGTGGCCGCGGTAGCCGCGGGCGAGGATGCAGGGGCGGCGTCCTTGGGCTGCGAGCAGGCGCGCGACGGCGAGCGCGACCGGCGTCTTGCCGGTGCCGCCGGCGAGGACATTGCCGACCGAGATCACGGGCGCCGGCAGGCGATGGATCGGCAGGCAGCGCGCGTCGTAGGCGAGCGCGCGTACGGCGACGGCCGCGCCGTAGACGGCCCAGGCCGGGACGAGCAGCCAGCGCCACGGCGCTTCCGGGATTTCCTCCCAGCGGCGGCCGGCGAGACGGAGGATCGGCGGCGCGCTCACAGGGCGATCGCACCGAGCGGTTGGCCGGTGCCGCCGCGCGCGGCGTACGCCATCCGCTGCGCGGGCTCGCCGATCAGCAGCGCCGTCGTCGCCGGATCGATGCCGGGCACGGCGGCCTCGCCGCTCGCCGTCCGTTCATCGAGGGCGAACCAGCGCGCGAGCAGCGCTGGCGTGCAGTTGGCGGCACGCACCGCGAGCGCCGCCAGGCGGCGCAGGCGGGCAGCGCTGCCGGGGTCGGCGTCGGCGACGGCGACGTCGCGGATGGCTGGCGTCAGCGCGGCATTGCAGTGCACGCGCGGCGCATGCGGCCAGGGATCGGGCAGCAGCGCGCTCTGCTGGCCGGAGAGCTCGAGCGAGCGGCGCTGCCCGGTGCCGGCCAGGATGTGGATGCAGCCGCCGCCGTGCCGCGGACCGGCGCGCAGCCGATGCAGCGCATCTTCCCAGTCGGGAGCGAGCAGGGCGGTGGCGACGAGGTTGGACGCGAGCTGGCCGGGGACTCCATCCTCGACCCGCAGGGCGTTCAGCGCGACGGCGTGGCCGGCCTCCGAGACACCGGCGATCGGGTGCACGCCGGCGAGCGTCAGCGTCACGGTCGCCGGTCCGTGGGACGGGATGCGCCGCACCAGCGTGAGGTAGGGCACGAGGGCGGCCTCGAGGTGCCAGGCCAGCGCCGCGCAGGGCGTGGCGCCGTCCATCTGCGCGGCGGGGAGCGCGACATAGGAGGAGCGCAGGGTCGAGCACTGCGGCAAGCGGAAATAGCCGCAGAAGTCGCTCCAGCCGTGGATCAGCAAGAGGTCTTCGCGCGGCAGGCCGGTGGCGTGGGCGATCGCCTCCAGCTCCATCGACAGCGCGGGATCCAGCTGGGGCACGGCCTCCACGCTCGGCTGGAGGGCGCGGCGGATGTCGTCGTGGCTGAGCGCCCGGTGGCCGGCGGCGAGCATCCCGGCGGCGACCTGCTCGAGGGCGTACTGGGCGAGGAGCTGAAGACGCGGTTTGAGGCGCTGGCCGATCGACTCGCCGATCGCGCGCGGCGTCCCCGTCACCGTCAGCAGGGGGAGGCCGCCGACCATGTCGCTGATCGCCACGCTCATGCTCTTACGCCGCCGGTGCTGCGTCCAAGGCAGGCGATGACGGCCGAGGTCTTGTGGCTGACTTGGCGCTTGCATCGCCGGCAATCGCTTGCACGGTGCGCCTCGTCGCACGCAGCCGGTTGCCAGCCCGCCGGCCGCGGCGCATAATAGGCAGCACCTCGGAGAATCGCCATGTCCGACAAGCCGCCCGCGAAGTCATCCCGAGCGATCGTCCGTGCCGCGGGCAACAAGCCCTCCGCGGCCCAGTCCACGCGCGCGGCGAGCAAGCCCGCTGCCGCGACGCCGAAGGCGACGGCGGCGCGCAAGACCGCCGCGGCGCAGACCAGCAACGGCGCGCGCGGCACGTCGGACGCCGAGCTCAGATCGCCGTTCACAGCGGAGGAGCTCGCCGAGTGGCGCCGCCTGCTCCTCAAGCACCGCCAGGAGATCTCGACCGATATCGCGCACCTCGAGCGCGATGCGATCGAGGCCGAGAACGGCCACATCGCGCCCAACCACATGGCGGAGCGCGGCAGCGATGCCGAGATCCAGGATCTCAGCCTCGGCATCGCAGGCGATGAGCATGCCGTGCTGTGGCAGATCGATCGCGCGCTGCGCAAGATCGATACCGGGCAGCCGCTGCCGTTCGGCCTCTGCGAGTACACCAAGCAGCCGATTCCCAAGGCGCGCCTGCAGCTGATACCTTGGACGCCGCTGTCGATCGAGGGCATGCAGTATGTCGAGGAGAATGGTTTGACCGTCCAGGATGTGCTGATCGACGGCTGAGCTCAGCGCGCGAAGGCATCGAAGACGATCACCGGCTGGCGGACGTGCCCGCGGACGACGGCGCGCGACAGATTGCCGGTGAGGCGGCCGAGGCCGCTGGCGAGCAGATCGCCGAGCACGGGCAGCTGGCGCACCAGCTCGAATGGCAGGCGCGGCAGCAAGACGAGGTTGAGCCTGCCATCGAAACCGATGCGGCCGTGGGCGCTGAGCTGGAGTACGGGGCTGTCGAGCGTCAGCCACTGCACATGGATCGATTCGCCGATGACGAAGAAGATCGCCGTCAGACGATCGCGGCCGCGCGCGGCGACGGGGTTGCCGGCGAGGAAGTTGACGAGAAAGGGCAGCTGCACCAGGCTGGCGTCGGCGATCTCGATCGTTCCGCGCCCCGAGCAGGGTCCGCCGTCGAGCGGCATCGTCAGCTCGAAGCTGCCGGAGATCCGCCCTTCCACCTGCGCCGCAGCGCTGGCGCCGAGGCTCTGCAGCAGCAGGCGCAGATCGACGCCGCTGACCTCGAACTGCAGGCTGTGCGCGCGCTGCCCGGCGGCATCCGGCTCGAGGTCGAGGCCATAGCGGCCGCGCACGCGTCCGCCGTAGGCTTGGGCGGCGAGATCCTCGAACCACAGACGGCGCTCGCGCAAGCGCGGCCGCGCGACGATGTCGCGGAAGGCGAGGCCGGCGATCTCGAGCGCGTTGGCGTGCAGGACATCGCCATCGATGGCGAGGCGGAAGACGCGCCCCGCGCTGTCGCCGGCCGAGAGGCCGCCGATGCAGCCCAGCGCGCCGAGGCAGAGCAGCGCCGCCCGAGCCTCAGGCCTCGCCACCGCTGGCGCTCTCCGGAGCGCGGCGGATGCGCGCGCCGAGTCGACGCAGGCGCTCTTCGAAGCGCTCGTAGCCGCGCTCGATGTGGTAGATGCGGCTGATGCGGGTCTCGCCTTCGGCAGCGAGCGCCGCGAGCACCAAGGCGGCCCCGCAGCGCAGATCGCTGGCCATCACCGGGGCGCCCTGCAGGCGCTCGACGCCCTGCACGACCGCCTGCCCGTTGTTGACGGTGATGCGCGCGCCGAGGCGCTTGAGCTCGGCCGCGGCCATGAAGCGATCGGGGAAGATGCGCTCGGTGACCAGGGAGGTGCCGTCGGCGATCGCCATCAGCGACATGATCGGGGCCTGGACATCGGTCGGGAAGGCGGGATAGGGCATGGTCGCGATCTCGGCGGCCCGCGGACGGGCTGGCGGCACGACGGTCAGCCGCTGGCCGCGCTGCTGGATCTCGACGCCCATCTGGCGCAGCGTGTCGAGCACCGCGATCAGGTGGTCGGGACGCGCGCCGCCGATCGTGATCGAGCTGCGCGTGATCGCGCCGGCGATCAGGAAGGTGGCGGCCTCGATGCGGTCGGGGATCACCGTCCACTCCACGCCCTTCAGGCGGCGCACGCCGTGCACGGTGATGCGCGGGCTGCCCGCGCCTTCGATCTCGGCGCCCATCGCGTTGAGGCAGTTGGCGAGGTCGACGACCTCCGGTTCGCAGGCCGCGCATTCGATGACGGTGGTGCCGCGCGCGAAGACCGCGGCGCACATCACATTGTCGGTGGCGAGCACCGAGGAGCCGAACTTGCCGCCGAGGTAGATCGTCGTGCCGCGCAGGCCGCCGCGCGGTACGCGCGCGCGCACATTGCCCTGGTCGAAGGAGATCTCGGCGCCGAGCGCCGCCAGGCCCTTGAGGTGCAGATCGATCGGCCGCTCGCCGATCACGCAGCCGCCCGGCAGCGAGACCGTCGCCTCGCCGCGCCGGCCGAGCAGGGGTCCGAGCACGCAGACGCCGGCGCGCATCGTCTTGACCAGCTCGTATGGCGCCGTCGAGTTGTAGGTATCGACGACGCGGGTCGCCAGGGTACGGCCCTCCCAGCGCGTCTCGACGCCGAGGGTGTTGAGGATCTTCACCTGCGTCTGCAGATCGCGGATCACCGGCAGACCGTGGTAGTGGCATGGCTCATCGGTCATCAAAGCGGTCGCCAGGATCGGCAGCGCGGCGTTTTTCGAGCCGTTGACGTGGATCGTGCCGGAGAGCCGGGCCCCGCCTTCGACGATGAAGCAGTCCATGGCGGCAGCATAGGGGGCGAGCGCGAAAGTCCTGGCGGGATCCTGCGGGCGGCACCGAGGCTTCGCTGTGGCGTCGATCGTCACCCTTGCCGCTGCGCTTTCGGGCATTATATTCTTCCCACCCTCCATTATGCAGTTGCCCCTTGCCAGTGCTCCAGGAGGGAGGCTGAGCGCGGAGCGGCCAGCGGCCGCGCGCCCGCTGCGCCTGCTCCTTGCGTCCGTCATCGCCGCCCGTCTCCTGGCGAGCGAGACCGTCGCGACTTCCTACTACCTCTGCGAAGATGTCCTGCGCATCGAGCGCGGAGGGCAGCGGTGCGAGCTGCTGACGCGCACCCTGGTGCAGATCGATATCGCGGAGGAGGTCGTTACGCTGACGGTGCGCGGCGACCAGGCGCTGGGAGTCGCTTCGCGCATCTATGCCGTGCAGGCCGGCGACACCTTGACACGCATCGCCGAGCGCGAGCTGGGCAGCCGCGAGCGCTGGCGCGACATCGCGGCGCTCAACCCGGCGCTCGATGTCCGGCAGCCGCTGCGCGTCGGGCAGCGCCTGGCCCTGCCCGGCGGCCGCGAGGGCGATCCCGCGAGCGTGCAGATCACGCTGCCGAACGGCGCGGTGCAGCGGCGCGCCGTGCCGACGCTGCGCCTCGAGATCGCGCGCGATGAGGGACGGCGGGCGCTGCGCGACAGCCAGTCCGTTCCCGCCGCGCTGGCGCGCGAGCTCGACGGGATGCTGGCCCAGGGACCGGCGGTCAATGCCTTGCGCAGCAACTCGCGGCAGCCCTATGGATGGACGCTGCTGCTGGCCGGCAAGGAGCAGCAGATCGCGGCCCGGCAGCTCAACGGCAAGCTGTGGGCGGACTTGACGATCAGCGGCAGCGGCGAAGCCGAGATCGGCGGACGCGAGTGGCAGCTGCCGATGCGCTTCGAAGTGCCGGCCCAGCGCCTGCCTGACGGCATGCAGATCAGCGGGCGGGGCGAGCTGCTCTATGCCTCGATCCGCCCCGGCGCCGAAGGCGAGGTGACCCTGCAGGTGGAGCTCGTGCTGCCGTGGGGGCGCATCGAGCGGCGCTGGTACGCGCAGCCGGTGCTGCGCCAGCTGCCGGCCCCCGCTGCCACTGCGAGCCTCCGCGACAGCGCGCCGCTCGCCGGCGCGGGCGCGTGGACGCGCGTCCTCGGCCTCGGGCTGCTCGCCGTGCACCGCCTGCCAGGCATCAGCGAGGCCGGCCTGCTCTCCTGGACGACGGCGGTGGCGAGCGAGCAGGCCTTGCTCGAGCCGCCGCTCGACCTCGCCGCCGAGCTGCAGATCGCCTGGCCGGCGGCGCCAGGCGTGCCCTTGCCCGGCCAGGTGCCGCGCGCCGAGTACGAGCAGGTCGTCAACGAGCGCGAAGCGGCGCGCGCCGAGCTGGCGCAGGCGCGCCAGGAAGCGGAACGGCTGGCGCGACAAGGGATCAGCGACTGGCGCGCCGAGGTCGATATCGCCGGCGTCGGGGTGCAGGCCTCGGCGACGGTCGGGAACGGCGACGCCGCCGGCCTCGGCATCATGCCGACCGCCCTCGCGCGCCTGGCCTTCGGCGAGAGCTTCCGCTGGGGCCTGAGCGGGGCCTATCAGCGGTGGAGCACGGCGGGAGACACGGCGTCGGCGAGCTGGGGCGTCGGCGGCGGCGGGCTGTGGGCGGGCTGGCAGGGCGATGGTTGGCACCTCGCCGCGATCGCGGCCGCAGGCCTGGGAGCCGGAACCTTCAACGACGGCCGGCGCTCGGTGACGCTGACCACCCTCGGCTTCCTCGGCGAGCTGGTCGTCGATGCGCATATCGCCGATCGCTGGTCGCTCGGGCTGCGCGGCAGCTTCGCCACCGGCGAGATCCAGCAGCTGATGGCGATGCCGAGCCTGCGCTTCTGGTGGCGCCCGGCCTTCGCGCTGCAGCTCGCCGGCTGCTATCTGCAGGCCAGCGGGGCCGCCGACGAGCGGATGGATGTCAGCGCCTCGGCCTTCGGCGTCGGGCTGGGGCTGGTGCTGAGGCGGTGAGCGATGGGCGATCCACAGCCTCCCGAGGGGACGATCACCTGCGCGCCGGATGAGCAGATCATCCTGCAGCGCTACCGCGTGCTTCGGCGCCTCGGTGGCGGCGGCATGGGCGTGGTCTACGAAGCCGAGCACATGGTCATGCAGTCGCGGCATGCGATCAAGGTGCTGCATACGCGGCTGCGCGGCACCGAGGGCAACCTGATCGCCGAGCGCTTCCTGCGCGAGGCGCGGCTGTGCGTCTCGCTGCGCCACCCCAACCTGGTGATGGTCACCGACTGCGGCATCGACGACGGGCACCCGGTGATCGTCATGGACCTGATCGACGGCAGCGACCTCGCGCCGTACTCCAAAGACGGCAAGGGCCTGCCACCGCTGCTCGTCGCGCGCATCGGCCAGCAGGTCGCGGGCGCGCTCGCCGTCCTCCATCAGCGCGGCATCATCCACCGCGACCTGAAGCCCGCCAACCTGATGCTCGAGCGCGGCACCGGCCGCGTCGTGCTGATGGACCTCGGCATCTCGCGGCAGGCCAGCGATACCTCGGACATGACCCAGGACAGCATCCTCGGCACGCCGGCCTACATGGCTCCGGAGCAGGCCCGCAGCTCCAAGTCGGTGACGACGGCCGCCGACATCTACAGCCTGGGCGCCACCCTCGTCGCCCTGCTTGCCGGCCGTCCGCCGGTCGGCGGCGGCTCCGCGCACGAGATCATCGTTCGCGTCCGCGAGCGCGTCTATACCAAGGGTTCGATCGAGGGACTGTACGAGGGCTTCGAGAAGCTCGGTCCGCCGGAGCTTTTGGCGATCGTCCGCGACGCGACGCGCTTCGATCCCAGCAAACGGCCGGATGCGGCGACCGTCGCGCAGCGCCTGCGCGACATCGATCCGCTGCTGGCGGCCCAGGCGCCCAGCGAGCTTGCCGAGCAGTGGCGGCCGCTGCTGCAGATGGCGCCGCCGACGGTGGCGAGCGGCGGCGAGGGCACCCAGCCGAGGCTCTCGCCGACCATGATTGCTGCGGCGCCGACGGTCACCCTGCCGACCCCGCCGCCGGCCGCGCCTCGGCCGCTGCGCTGGCCCGTGCTGGTGGCGGCGATCGCGGCCGGGGTCGTGGTGTTGGCCGCCGGCGCCTGGTGGCTGTGGCTGCGGCCGGCGTCCCCGGACTCCCCGCCGCCGCTTCCTGCCGCCGCCCTCGGGGCCGCACCGCCTGCTGCGGCAGCACCCGCGGCGACGGCGCTTCCGGCGCCGCCCGCGGCGCACGAGCCGAGGACCGCGCCGACCAGCACGCAGGCCGCGCCGCCCGCGGCGGCGGCACCCGCGATGGCGGCACCTCCGGCGCCGCCCGCGGCGCATGAGCCGAAGACCGCGCCGACCAGCGCGCCGGAAGCGCCGCCCGCCGCCGCGGCCTGGCCCTCGCAGGTCGACCTCGTGTTGCCCAGCGGGGCGCGCATCGAGATGCGCCTCGTGCCGCCTGGCACGACGCGGCTCGGTACCGACGACAGCGATCGTCCGCATGAGCGGCCGCGGGTTTCGGTCACCTTCACTCGACCGCGCTGGATGAGCCGCTTCGAGATCACCTGCGAGCAGTATGCGGAGTTCCTGCGCCACAGCGGCACCCCCGATCCCGGGCAGGGGCAGTTCGTCGTCGATGCCCAGGGCCTGCGCCCGGCGCCGAACGCCGAACGGCTGCCGGTGCGCGCCGTCACCCTGCACGATGCGCGGGCGTTCTGCGCCTGGTTGAGCTCGGTCTGCGGCGCGACGGTGCGTCTGCCCGGCGAGGCGGAGTGGGAATACGCGGCGCGCGGACCGCAGAGCCGGCTCTGGCCCTGGGGCGATACCTGGCATCCGCAGTTCGTGCGCGCCGATGGCCGCTCGGCTCCGGCCCCGGTCGGCAGCTATCCCCAGGGCGCCAGCTGGTGCGGGCTCGAAGACATGGCCGGCAATGTCTTCGAGTGGACCGACGACTGGTTCGACGAGCAGCGCTGGTCGACGATCGCGCGCCAGGATCCGCGCCCCGACCCGCCGACGGAGGCCGACATGCTGACCGTGGTCCGCGGCGGTTGCTACGCCAATCCGCGCCTGCTCTGCCGTACTTCGACCCGCATCGGTGTGCCGGCGCAGCGCAGCGATCCCGCGATCGGCTTCCGCATCGTCATCGATGCGCCTCCTCCTTCCGCTTCGCAGCAGACACCATGAACACGCCTCGCACACGCACCCAAGCGACCATGCCGACCGTGCCGAAGGCCTCCGATGGCACCGGTCAGGTCGTCGATCCGGATAGCGATTTTCAAACAGAGGGGGACCTCGCAGAGGAGCGGGGGAGCAGCAGTCTGATTCGCGCTGCCATCCCCGAGGGCGGCGGCAGCAGCGTCATCCTGCCGACGCTGATCTCCTTCGTCATCGCCGTCGCGTTCACGATCGGCTGGTGGCAGCTGATGGCGGTGCTGCCAGCAGGCATCATCAAGCACACCTTCAGCGGCCTCTATCAGTATCTCCTGGTGCTGCTTTTGGTGTGGCATCTCTCGCTGATCGTCTATCGCGCCTGGTTCGTGTGGCGGCCCGAGGCGCGAGCGCTGCGCGTCGAGTGGCTGCCCGGCGACGGCCCGCTGACCGCCGACGAAGTGCAGGACATCGCGCGCAGCGCTGCCGAGTACGAGGCGCAGCATGGCCATCGCATGGTGACGCGCCGCCTGCTGCTGATCGGCAGCCACCTGCATGCGCGCGGCAGCATCAGCGAAGTCAGCGGCCTGCTCGAGCGCCGCGCCGAAGCCGACCGCGGACGAGCGGAGGATGCCTACGGCCTGCCGCGCTTCCTGTTCTGGGCGATCCCGATCCTCGGCTTCATCGGCACGGTCGTCGGCATCGGCAGCGCGATCGCCGGCCTCAAGGGCGGAGACATCACCTCCGCGGAAGTCCTGCGCGAGCAGATCGGACATGTCGCCGGCTCGCTCGGCGAGGCCTTCTATGCGACGCAGGTCGCCTTGATCTTCAGCGTCATCGCCTTGCTGGCGCAGACGATGCTCTACCAGGCCGAGATGCGCCTGCACGACGACATCGAAGACCTCCTCACCTACCGCTTGGAGAGCCGCCTGGTCGGCGGCGGCGCCGATCAGGAGGCGCTGGTGCGCGCGCTCGAGGCGCACATCGCGGCGCTGCGCGAAGACAGCGAGCGCCGCGACGAAGCGACCCGCCAGCATGTGCAAGCCCTGATCAGCGGACACGAGCAGCTGGCCGAGGCCCTGGCGCGCATCGGCGACAGCTCGCGCTCGCTGTCGCAGGAAGTCGCCAAGACCTTGACGGCCCAGGTGCAGGCCGCGCAGGGCGAGCTGACCCAGGCCGTCGCCAAGGCGGTCGCCGACATCCATGCGGCGGTGCAGCGGCTGCGCGAGCAGCGGCAGCAGGACGCCGCGGCGCAGCAGGCCCTGATCGCCGCGCTCACCCAGGCAGCCCAGCAGCTGCGGCCCGTCGCCGAGCAGCTGCGCCAGCCGATCCGCCTCCAGCTCAGCATGGCCCCCGTCGTCGTCGAGGCCGGTGGCAGCAAGCCGGCGGAGTGAGCGATGCGGCGGCGCCGGCACGGCGACGATCTCACCGAAGGCTCGGTGTTCCCCTTCATCAGCGTGCTGCTGTGCACGATGGGGGCGATGGTCCTGGTGTGGGTCTCGTTCAGCCTGTGGGCGAGCTTCTCCGACCCCAAGCACCGCGCCGCAGCCGATGCCCTCGAGAAGCAGCAGGCGCAGCTAGCGAGCGAGCTCGCGCAGCGGCGGGCGGCGCTCGCGTCCCTCGCTGAGCTCGTCGCCGAACACAGAGAGCGCTACGGGCAGCTCGATGCCCTGCTCGCGGCGCGCCGCCAGGAGCTGGCCAAGGCGCAGGCCGAGGCCGAGGCGATCGGCGCCAGCCTGCAGGCGACGCGCGGACGCATGGACGCCGCGCAGCGCGCGGAGGCCGATCTCGCCCTGCTGCGCCATCGCCTGCAGCTGGTGCAGCGGCTGCTCGAGCAAGAAGCGCAGAGCGCGCGGCGTGCCGCCGAGCTGGCGGGCTGGCAGCGCCAGCTGGCGGCGCTCAGCGAGCGCGAGCGCCAGCTCGCTGCGCTGCGCGCCGATCTGGAGCGGCGCCGGCAGCGCCTCGCCGAGCTCGGCCCCCAGCCGGTGGTCGTCCTGCGCATCCCGGCAGCGGCGCGCTGGCGGCCGCTGCCGATCGAGGTCGCCGCCCAGGGACTGCGCGCGGTTCCCGCCGAGGCGACGGCCGCCCCCGTGCCGCTGGCGGCGGCCGGCGCGCGCGATGGGCTGCTGCGGCAAGCGGCGCTGGCGACGGCCGACGGCAGCGCCTGCGTGATCCTGCTGGTGCGCCCCGATGCCATCGCCACCCATCGCCAGGCGGCGGCCTTGCTGCGCGATCTGCGCGCGCGCTTCGCCGTCGAACCGGTGGAGGCCGACTGGGACCTCAGTCGACTGCAGGTCGTGGAGGAGTGATGAGCAGTCTCGAAGTCAACAGCACGAACTCCTTCGTCGACATCCTTGCCAACACGACGGGGATGATCATCAAGCTCACCCTGCTGGCGATGCTGCTCGGCCATCAGCAGGGGCGGCAGGTCGATGTCAACCTCCGGCGCGTCGAGGCCGCGCGCTCCGCGATCGATAGCCTGGCCGTCGAATATGCCGGCCTGCCCGACCTCATCGCGCGCCAGGAGCGGGATCTCGACACCTGGCGCCAGCGGATGGCGGTGGCCGAAGACGATCTCGCCGAGCTCGACGATGCGATCACCGCCGCGCGGCGCGCGGCCCAGGCGGCGGCCGAGGAGCTCGCGCGCATCGAGGCCCAGATGCGCCTGAGCGCCTCGACGCTCAGCCTCGAAGAGCGCGTCGAACGGGCGCGCGCCGAGGCCTCGCGCCTGCTCGCCGGCTGCGGCGACGAGGCGCGCCAGGCCCTGGCGCAATCCGACGAGGAGCTGCGCCGGCGCATGCAGGAGGCCGAGCGCCGCACGCAGTCGTTGGCCGAGGAAAGCGAGCGGCTGGCGGCCGAGGTGCGGGCGCGCAGCGAGCGCCTGGCCGCGGAGGAGGCGGCGCTGCGCGCCGAGCAGCAGCGGATCGAGGCCGAGGAGCGCGCTCGGCTGCGCCGCGTCGAGGTGCGCCAGCCGACGGAGCGCGCCTACGGCAGCCGTCCGGTGATCGTCGAATGCTACCGCGCCAGCGACGGCAGCCAGCGCGCGCGCCTGCTGACGAGCGCCAACTACCGCCGCGAAGAGGGGCGCTGGGTGCCGATCCAGGAAGGCGTGACCGTCGAACGCCTGGCGCGCCACCCCGACTTCCAGCCCCTGCTGGCGACGCGACCCGGCGAAGGGCGCTTCCTCTATGCGATCGTGCGCCCCAATGCCTTCGAGGCCCTGCGCGCACTGCGCCCGGTCTTCGAGAACGCCGGCTGGCGCGTCGAGTGGGACCCGCTCGAACTCGAGCGGCCGATCTCCTGGGGCGCCGGCGCCGCCCCGGCTCCGGCCGCGCCGGCGAGCGGTGCGCCGGCAAGCGGCGAGGGTGCGGCCGGGCGCTGAGCTCAGGCCGTCGGCGGCGGGGAGCTGCCGCTGGCTGGCGCGCCGGTCTTGCTGGCGCCCTGGCGCGGCGGGGCCGGCACCGCACCGAGCGGCACCCCGGGCGGGGCACTGTTGGCGCGGACGACGAGCTGCGTCGGATCGAGCGGGATGATCGACAGCCCGGCATGCATCAGCAGGTTGTTGAACTGCACCATCAGCTTGCCGGTGCCGCTGACCAGCATCTGCGCCATGAAGGGATGCTGCTGGTGCTGCTTGGGATCGGCCTGCTCATCGCTGGTAAACAGGAAGCGCCAGCCGCCCTGGGCGAAGGGCTGTTCGTTGTTGCCGACGAAGAGGGCGAAGCTGACGATCGCGGTGTGCATCGTGCCGTCGGCGCTGCTGGGCAGGAAGTGCAGCTGGCCCGCGGCGCGGATCTGAGTGTCCTGGCCCGGCGTGATGCGCGGGTGCTGAACGGCGAGCCCATCGAGGAAGTCGCGGCTGAGGTCGAACTGCATATCGTCGATCCAAGCAAGAGATTGCACTACATGTCGTGGCTGCGGCGCGCAAGGGAGGGTTGCAGCGCTCGCTCCTGCCCTGCATCATGCAGCCGCCACGCGCTGGTCAGCTTGGGCGCCGGACGGCGTCTTCCGAGGTGCCAGTCTTTGCCAGAGGAGAGCGCATGAGCGGTCCCCCTCCCCTGATCGAAGCGATCGGTCTCTGCAAGTACTATGGCGCGTTCGCCGCGGTGCAGGATGTCACCTTCGCGGTGCCGCGCGGTTCGGTCACCGCCTTCCTCGGCCCCAACGGCGCCGGCAAGTCGACGACGATGAAGATGCTGACCGGCTTCCTGGCGCCGAGCGCCGGGACGGCGCGCATCGCCGGCATCGATGTCGACCTCGATCGCGTCGCGGCGGCCAAGGTGCTCGGCTATCTGCCGGAGAACGGCCCGCTCTATCCCGAGATGACGCCGGCCCAGCAGCTGACTTACGCCGCGCGCGCCCACGGGCTGTCGCCGGCGCGCCGCCGCGACGCCTTGGAGCGCGTCGCGGCGGCCTGCCGCATCGAAGAAGTGTGGCACAAGCCGATCCGCAAGCTGTCCAAAGGCTTCCGCCAGCGCGTCGGCCTGGCGCAGGCGATGCTCCACGATCCCCAGGTGCTGATCCTCGATGAGCCGACCGCGGGCCTCGACCCCAACCAGATCCAGCTGGTGCGCGAGATGATCCGCACCCTCGCCAAGGACAAGACGATCCTGCTGTCCACCCACATCCTGCAGGAGGTGGAAGCGGTCGCCGACCGCGTCGTGCTGATCAGCGAGGGCCGCCTGGTCTTCGACGGCACGCCGCGCGAGCTGGCCGCGGGCAGCACGCTGGAGGCCCGTTTCCGTGAACTGACGAAAGGAGTCGCGGCATGAGCGTCGTCCACTGGACCGGCATCGATGCGACGGCTCGCCGTCAGCTGATCAGCTTCCTCGGCAATCCGCTCGGCTATGTCTTCATCCTCGGCTTCGTGCTGATCGCCGGCGCCGTCCTGTTCTGGCTCGAGAGCGGCGGCAGCTCGTATTTCGCCCGCAACATCGCCGACCTCGGTCCCTGGCTGCGCGATGATGCCTTCGGCTGGCTGCTCGCCGTGCTGCTGCCAGCCCTGGCGATGGGCGCCTGGGCGGCGGAGCGCGATCACGGCACGGAGGAGCACCTGCTGACGCTGCCGCTGTCGCCGCTTGACGCCCTGCTCGGCAAGTGGCTGGCCATCGCTGCCTTCTTCACGCTCGCCCTGCTGTGCACGCTGTCGCACGTCGGCGTCGTCGCCTGGCTCGGCGATCCCGACTGGGGCGCGGTGTTCGCCAACTACCTCGGGTGGTGGCTGGCGGGCCTCGCCTTCGCCGCCATCGCCCTCTTCGCTTCGACGCTCGTCAGCCTGCCGGCGATCGCCTTCGTCATCGGCGTCGTCGGCTGCGCGATCGCGCAGTGGGCCTTCCATGTCTTCGGCTACTACGACGGCTTCGCCCGCGGCGTGGTCAGCATCGGCGCTGTCGCCAGCGCGCTGGCGGTGGCGGCCGGGGCCCTCGGCGCCGCGACCTTCGTCCTCTCCAGCCGCCGCTGGCGGCCGGGCTCGCACGCGGTCGTCGTCACCCAGGTCGCCAGCCTCGTCTTCGCCCTGGTCCTGGTCGCCAACCTCGCGCGGCTCGGCGGCCGAGCCGGTCTCGATGTCGACACGACGGTGGAGGGCCTGTCGTCCGTGTCGCCGGCCTCGGTCCAGGCGCTGCGCGCCCTGCAGGCTCCGGTCACGATCACCGCGTTCATCTCTCGCGATCTGCCCCCCGAGCTGGCGCTCAAGGGCAAGGAGGTGATCGACAAGCTGAAGGCGATCGAGCGCGCGGCGCCGTCGATGATCAGGCTCGACATCCGCTATCCGAGCGATGCCTTGGACGACGACGGCGCCTGGGCGCAGACCGAGTTCAACTTGAAACCGCGGCGGCAGATCGTCGACAGCGCTAGCGGCCGGCGCATGGCCGATGTCTTCCTCGGCGCCGCGGTGTCGAGCGCCGGCCGCACCCAGGTGATCGAGCACTTCGACCCCGGCCTCTCGGTCGAATACGAGCTGGTGCGAGCGATCCGCAGCGTCAGCCAGACGCAGAAGCGCGTGCTCGGCATCGCCACCACCGACCTCGAGATCATGGGCGGCTTCGACTATCGCACGATGTCGATGACCCCGAGCTGGGACATCGTCGAGGAGTGGAAGCGGCAGTACGAGGTGCGCAGCGTGTCGCTCGACAGCGAGGTGTCGCCGGAGATCGAGGCGCTGGTCGTGCCGCAGCCGAGCACCCTGACCCAGGCCCAGATCGAGCGGCTGCACGACTACATCTGGAACGGGCGCCCGGCGCTGCTGCTGGAAGACCCCTTCCCCTTCTTCCAGGTCTTGCAGGGCCGCGGGGACCTGATCCCGAGCCAGCCGAAGCGCAATCCCGCGCGCGGGATGTTCGCGGCGGCGAACGAGGAGACGACGCCGAAAGGCGACCTGCGGCCGCTGCTGCGCGCGCTCGGCATCGACTTCCGCCCCGACGAAACCTACTGGAGCGACTACAACCCCTCGCACTACTTCCGCGACCTGATCCCGCCGAACTTCGTCTGGCTGACGCAGGGCCGCGATGCGATCCGCGGCAACGAGGTGACGACCGGCGTCAACGCCCTGCTGCTGCCCTTCCCCGGCGGCCTGTTCTCGGTCGCCGACCAGCCGAGCGGGCTGAGCGTCGCGCCGTTGCTGCTGCCGGCGCAGGGCAGCCCCTGGGGCATGAATACGATCATGGACCTCATTCAGCACTCCTGGCAGGGCCAGGTGCAGCTGCGCCGCCAAGACGAGGTCAAGCGCCGAGCCTATCCGGACCAGCAGAAGCGGCCGCCGCTCGCCGTGCTGATCACCGGCACGATGCCGAGCGCCTACCCGCGCCTGCCCCCGGGGACCAAGGCTGAAGAGGGCAAGGAGCCGCCGAAACCGCAGTCGGGGACGCCCTCGCCCAAGCCGGTGCGAGTGATCATCATCGCCGACATCGACCTCGTCGACAACGAGTTCTTCCGTTTCTATCGCGATCAGGGCAATCAGCTCGGCAAGCAGGACGAGCTGCGTCCGCTGATGGACCTCAAGAACATCCAGCTCGTCGCCAACGCCGTCGATGCCCTGTTCAACGACACGAGCTACCTGGCGCTGCGCACGCGGCGCCCGCAGGCGCGGCCGCTGACCCGCCTGGAGGCCGTCGCCACCGCCGCGCGCGAGGCCCGGCGTCTGCAGCTCGAGGCGATCACCACCGACTTGCAGGCCAAGATCGACAAGATCAACGACGATTTCCAGGCCTCGCTGCGCAAGATCGAGGAACGGACCGACCTCGATGAGGAGACCAAGGCGCACGAGAAGAGCCGGGCCGAGATCGTCGGCCAGCGGCGCATCCAGCGCGAGATCAACGAGCTGAAGCTCAAGATGGAGCAGGAGGAGCGGCGGCTGGAGATCCAGCAGGCGCGCGCCGTCGAGGCCTATCACTGGCGCGTCAAGTTCCTCGCCGTCGTCATCCCTTCGGCGATCCTCGCGCTCGTCGCGGTGGTCGTGTTCGTCAACCGCCTGATCGCCGAGAAGACGCAGATCCCGGCCTCGCGCCGTCGTCAATCGTGAGGGAGGAGGTCATGAACGCACCAGCAGCTCCGACGACTTCCCGTTCTGGGCCCCGTCCGCCGGTCATGCTCGCCGTCTCCCTCGGCGTCCTCGCGGTGGCGACGGCGATTCCCGCCTGGCTGCTGCCGGCGTGGAGGCAGAGCCAGGCCGGCGTCGTCGCCCGTTCCGAGGCGGGGGTGCTCGGCCGTGCCGGGGTCGCGCCCGAATCGATCGTCGGCCTGCGCGTCGTCGCCTGGGATGAGACGCTGGCGGCGGCGCGCCTGTTCGAGGTCAAGCGCGATGGCGACCGCTGGATCATTCCCAGCCACTACGGGTACCCCGCCGACGGCAACACCCGCGTCACCCGTACCGCCGCCGGCCTGCTCGGCGTCAGCAAGGGCCGTTTCGTCACCGACAACCCGGCGGAACACGAGGCCCTCGGCGTCATCGATCCCCTCGAGCACAGCGCCGAGGCCAAGAAAGGCTTCGGCAAGCGCGTGACGCTGACCGATCAGACCGGCGCCGTCGCGCTCGATGTCATCGTCGGCTACCGGGTGGAAGGCGGCGAGGGACTCTTCTATGTCCGCGAGGTCGGCAGCAACGCCGTGCATACTGCCAAGATCGACGGCGACATCTCGACCCGCTTCGTCGACTATGTCGAGACCGATCCGTTCAAGATCCAGCGGGATGCCGTCCGCGCGATCGCGATCATCGACTACAAGCTCGATCCCGATCGCGGCACGATCACGCTCGGCCAGCAGACCCAGGTGCGGCGCGGCGGCCCGGACAAGGACTGGGAGAGCGCGCAGGCCCCGGAGGGCAAGCGGGTCAACAAGACGAAGATCGATGATGTGCTCAACGAGCTGACTTACCTGCGTCTGCAGGGCGTGCGGCCTTTCAACCTGCGCTGGCTGCAGACCCGCGGCTTCTACCTCGGCAACGACCCCCAGCTCTTTCAGCTGCCGAACGCGCTGACCGTGCACATCCAGGGCAAGCCCTATGCGTTGTTCGGCACCGAGGGCCGTACCGATGTCACGACCAAGGACGGCCTGCGCTATTCGTTCATGTACGGCAAGGTCGCCCTCGGCGACGAGCAGGACAAGGACGAAGAGCTGAAGGAGGGGGAGGGGGCGCCCAAGGCCGACGGCTCGAACCGCTACCTCGCGGTGTTCGTCACCTACGACCCGGCGCTCGATGAGGAGTCCAAGGTCGGCGAAGCGACGCCGGCTGCGAGCGCGGGCAAGAAGCTGACGGGCAAGCAGCGCGCCGAGCGCGCCCAGCAGCGCTTCCAGCAGTTCTTCTATGTCATCAGCGATTATTCGTTCAAGCGCCTGCGCCCCGATGTGTCGACCTGGTGGGAGGACAAGCCGGCAGAGCCGATGGCCGGCAATACCGGCAAGACGGTGCGCCAGTGGCTGGCCGACAATGCCCAGCTGCCCGGCGTGACGACGACGGCGAGCGGCCTGCAGTACCAGGTGCTCGAGAGCGGTCCCGCCCAGGCGCCGACTCCGGCGCTGAGCGACCGCGTGCGCGTCGCCTATCGCGGGACCCTGGTTGACGGCACGGAGTTCGATGCCAGCCAGGACGCCGAGTTCGCGGTCAGCGGTGTGATCAAGGGCTGGACCGAGGCCCTGCAGCTGATGCGCCCCGGGGACCGCTGGCGACTCTTCATCCCGCCCGAGCTCGGCTATGGGGAGGCCGGAAGCCCGCCGAAGATCGGACCGCATCAGATCCTGATTTTCGAGGTGCAGCTCAAGGACATCGTCGGCAAGCCGGCCCCGGCTCCGCGCCACGAGAGCACGAGCGCCGAGCCGGCGCCCTGAAGGCTCGGTGGACCGGGCCGCGGCCGCGCTGCTCGCGCGACCCCACCCCTTTGAGCGGCAGCGCCGGCCCGGCAGCCAAGGCTGCCGGGCTCGCGTCGCTCGCGTGCGACCGTTCAGCTGGCGGCCATCGCGATCGCGGCTGCGCGGTTGGGGAGGATCGGAAACACGCGGTCGAAACGGGTCAAGGCGAAGATCTCGCGCAGGGCCGGGGCCTCGACCCCGGTCAGCACCAGACGGCCCTGGCTCGCCTGGGTCTCCCGCAGCTTCTGCACCAGGGGGCCGAGCGCCGCCGAGTCGAGCGAGGCGACGCCGGAGAGATCGAAGACGACACGATGCCACTCATGCGTGTGGTCGAGCATCAAGGAGGCGAAGTAGGCGCGCACCGCGTCGTTCGGCACCTGTCCGCGCTCATCGCGCGCGAAGGAGACGACGCGCACCGCACCCTCGGTATGCACCTGCACGATGTGCAGGGCGCGCCGGATATCGCCCTGATTGGCGGTCGGACTGACCGACATGATCGCGATCCTTGAGCGCCATCTTGTCGCGGCACGCTGCGTTGCAATCCGTTTCGCAAGGAGCCGGTCGCGATGGCGCTGACCATCGATGTCAATCTCCTCAACCCCTTCATCGTCGCGACGCTCGACTGCCTGACGCAGATGGCGCAGGTGACGCCGGCGCGCAAGCGCGTATTCGTCAAGCAGGATCCGCAGATGCATGGCGATATCGCCGGCATCATCGGCATGACCAATGGCATCACCGGCAGCTGCGTCGTGTCCTTTCCGGAAGCGCTGGCGCGGCGCATCGTCGCGCGCTTCCTCTGTGAGCAGGAGCAGACGCTGAGCGTCGAGATGATGCGCGACGGCATCGGCGAAGTCGCCAACATGGTTGCCGGCGGCGCCAAGCGGCAGTTCGCGCAGACGCCCTACCGCTTCGACATCTCGACGCCGACGGTGGTGCATGGGGCGCCCATCCAGCTCTTCAATCCCCATGACACGGTGGCGATCGCCTGCGAGTTCACCGCCGACCCGCAGTGGCCCGAGACCTTCCTGATCGAGATCGCGCTGAAGCCGCAGAAGAAGTGAGCGCCTAGCGCGGGGTGCCAGCGGCCATCGCTTGGCGCAGCAGGTTGGCGAGCAGGCGGTCCCAGCGCGGACGCACCTGCGGCGCGAAGCGCGCGGTGTCTGCCTGGATCCGCGCCAGCGCCTCCGGTCCCTCGGCGCGTCGGACGAAGGCCGCATCGTCGGCCAGCCAGGCCTGGATCATCGCCTCGTCGACCTCGACATGGAACTGCAGGCCCACGCAGCGCCGCAGCGCGAAGGCCTGCACCGGGCAGGCGAGGGTCGCCGCCAAGTGTTCGGCGCCGGCGGGCAGGGCGCAGGCATCGCCGTGCCAGTGCAGGACGAGCTCGCAGCGCTCGAGCCCCGTCAGCAGCGGGTGCTGCGCGGGATCGACGAGCCAGTGCACGGCGCCCCAGCCGACCTCGTAGTCGCGGCGCGCCGGGTCGCCGCGCTGCAGGGGGGCGACGCGGGCTCCCGCGGCGTGCGCGAGCAGCTGGGCGCCGAGGCAGACGCCGATCGTCGGATGCTCGTCGCGCAGGCAGGCCGCCAGCAGCCGGACTTCGTCGGCGAGGAAGGGCCAGCGCGGGTCGCCGAGATCGGCAACGCCCATCGGTCCGCCCATGACGAGCAGGATGGCGCCGCTCGGCGGCGCCGCCGGCACGGGATCGCCGCGATCGAGCCGCAGCACCTCGACCTTCAGGCCGAGCCGCTCGGCGATCGCCGCGAAACGCCCGGGACCCTCCTGAGGCACATGCTGCAGGACGAGCAGGCGGGTGATCGGGGTCGGCATCAGGGCGCGCTGGTCTGGGCACCATCCACGGTCAGGGTGATGCCGGTGATGAAGGAGGCCTGGCGCGAAGCGAGGAAGGCGACGGCTGCCGCCAGCTCCTCGGGGCGACCGAAGCGCCCCATCGGGATGCGGGCGAGCAGCTGGCGGCGGACCGTCTCGGCATCGGTCTGCTGACGGCGGGCGTTGGCGGCGATCAGCTCGGCGATCCGCTCGGTGTCGATCGTTCCGGGGGCCACGCAATTGACGGTGATGCCGCGCGGCGCCAGCTCGCGCGCCAGGGTCTTGGCCCAATTGGTGACCGCCGCGCGCAAGCTGTTCGACAGCATCAGGTTGGGCAGCACCTCGCGCACGCTGGTGCTGGTGATGACGATGATGCGCCCGCGTTCGCTGGCGGACAGCAGCGGTAGGAAGGCTTTCGTGCCGCGCACGGCGGAGAGCAGCAGCAGCTCGCTCGCCGCGCGGAAGTCGTCGACCGAGAGGCTGTCGAAGGTGCCGGGCGGCGGGCCCCCGCTGTTGAGCACCAGGATGTCGCAGCGGCCATAGGCTTCGCGGACTGCCGCCGCGAAGCGCTCGTAGCCATCGGCCGTCGCGACATCGGCGACGACCGGCAGCGCTGCCTGACCGGTGCTCGCCGCCAGCGAGGCCGCCGCAGCGCGGATGCGTTCGGCGTCGCGACTGCAGATCGCGACCCGGGCTCCTTCGGCGGCCAGGGCGCGCGCGCAGGCCAGGCCCAGGCCGCGGCTGGCTGCGGCGACGGCCGCGACCGCGCCGGACAATCCGAGATCCATGCTGAGGAGGTTGGCGGGATGCCGTGCGACACAATGAGCGAGCAGCCCGGGATCCTGCGCCAGGGCGGCGGCATCGACGCTTGCGGTGTGGCGAGCGCTGCCACAACTGCCCGCATGAATATCCGCGATGTGCTGCGAGCGATGGTCCAGCTCAAGAGCTCCGACCTCTTCCTCAAGGTCGGCAGCCCGCCGCGCGTGCGCATCGATGGCGCCGTGCGCCAGCTCGGATCGGTGACGCTGACCGGCGATGACATGCGCGCCGCTTTTCAAACGCTCCTCCCCGAGCACGCCAAGGAGCAGTTCAAGAAGGCGCACGAATGCGATGCCTCGTTCGAGGATCCCGAGATCGGGCGCTTCCGCGTCAACTGCTTCATGCAGCGCGGGCAGATCGGCTTCGTCCTGCGCCACGTCAAGAGCGAGATTCCGGACTTCAAGGCGCTCGGCCTGCCGAGCGAGCAGATGGAGCGGCTCTCGCTGCAGCGCCGCGGCCTGATCCTCGTCACCGGCATCACCGGCTCGGGCAAGAGCACGACGCTGGCGGCGATGATCCAGTACATGAACCGCAACGTCCATCGCCACATCATCACCATCGAGGATCCGATCGAGTACAGCTACACCGACGATCGCTGCCTGATCAATCAGCGCGAGATCGGCATCGACACGCGCGACTTCAAGAGCGCCCTGCGCAATGCGATGCGCGAGGCGCCCGATGTCATCCTGGTCGGCGAGATGCGCGACGCCGAGACCGTGATGGCGGCGATCGACGCCGCCGAGACCGGCCACCTCGTGCTGTCGACCCTGCACACGATCAACGCCCAGCAGACGATGGAGCGCATCATCAACTTCTTCCCCCCGTACCAGCACGCCCTGGTGCGCATGCAGCTGTCGCTCGTCCTGCAGGCGGTGATCAGCCAGCGCCTGATCCCGCGCAAGGACGGCCCCGGCCGCGTGCCGGGGATCGAGCTGATGATCGCGACGCCGACCGTGCGCCAGCTGCTCGAAGAGGGCCGCACCCCCGACCTCGGCGCGGTGATCCGCGACAGCCAGCACTTCGGCTGCATGACCTTCAATCAGAGCCTCTTCAGCCTCTTCGAGAAGGGCCTGATCAGCCGCGAAGACGCCTTGGCGAACTCCGACAACCCGGAGGAGCTCGAGATGATGTTCCGCGGCATCCAGCGCGGCAGCTCCACCCAGCTGCAGCCGGCGATCAAGCGCTGATCAGGGCGCCGCGGCGTTCAGCGCGGCTTCCACGGCGCGGAGCACTTCGGCAGCGAGCGGCGCGGTCCGCGAGCCGAAGCGCGCCGCGACCTGGCCATCGCGGCCGATCAGGAACTTGTTGAAGTTCCAGCTGATCGCGCCCGAGAATCCAGGCTGCGCGGTCAGCCAGCGATAGAGCGGGTTGATGCGGCGTCCGGTCACCGCGGTCTTGGCCATCATCGGGAACGAGACGCCGTAGGTGCTGCGGCAGAAGGCGGCGATCTCCTCGTTGCTGCCCGGCTCCTGCCACAGGAAGTCGTTGGACGGCACGCCGATCACGAGCAGCCCGCGCTCGCGGTAGCGTTCGTAGAGCGCCTGCAGGCCCTCGTACTGCGGGGTGAACCCGCAGCGCGAGGCGACGTTGACGATCAAGAGCACCTGCCCGCGGTGTTGGGCCAGCGGATAGGGCCGACCGTCGATCGCGCGCAGCGTGAAGTCGTAGGCCGATCGCGGATCGGCCGGGGCAGGGGGCTCGTCGTTGGCCGCGGCGGTGGCCCCGAGCAGAAGGCTGCAGATCGCCAGGAAGCGCATGCGCGCAGCATCGCCCGAGAGGAAACCATCAAAATGCTTTCAGTTTCCTCTTCGACAAGGAGCGCGCCGCGGCAGGCGCGCGCGCAGGCGCCTGCGCAGCGCTGTCGCAGCGCCATCCGTCCGATCTCGCCTGCGATCCGTGCCGCATAGGCTGCCCGTGATGACGGAAGCAGGCCTTGCGCCCGCGAGTTCGGCAGCCGTGGCGGCCGACGCCTTGACTCACCTGCAGATACTGGAGGCGGAATCCATCCACATCATCCGTGAAGTGGTCGCGGAGGCCCAGAACCCCGTGATGCTCTTCTCGGTCGGCAAGGACAGCGGGGTGATGCTCGAGCTGGCGCGCCGCGCCTTCGCGCCGGCGCCGATCCCCTTCCCGCTGCTGCATATCGATTGCCGCTGGGATTTTCAGGACATGTACCGCCTGCGCGATGCGCTGACCGAGCGCTACGGCCTGCGCATGCTGGTGCACGCCAGCGCCGCCGCCGACGACCCGGCGGTCAATCCCTTCGATCTCTCGAGCCAGGAGTTCACCCGCCTGACGCTGACCGAAGCGCTCAAGGAGGCGCTGACCAAGTACGGCTTCGATGCCGCCTTCTGCGGCGGGCGGCGCGACGAAGAGAAGAGCCGGGCCAAAGAGCGCATCTTCAGCTTTCGCGATCGCTTCCAGCAGTGGGATCCGCGCAACCAGCGGCCGGAACTGTGGCAGCACTACAACCCCAAGGTCCGCCCCGGCGAGAGCATGCGCGTCTTTCCGCTGTCCAACTGGACGGAGCTCGATGTCTGGCTGTACACCGAGTGGCGCAACATTCCGCTCGTGCCGCTCTACTTCGCGGCCGAGCGCCCGGTCGTCGAGCGCCAGGGGCAATACATCCTCTGCGACGATCAGCGCATGCGCTTCCTGCCGGGCGAGCGGCCGCAGTGGCGCAAGGTGCGCTTCCGCACCCTCGGAGCCTATCCGCTGACCGCCGGCTGCCTGTCGGAGGCCAGCACCGTCCGCGACATCATCGCCGAGCTGCTCGCGACGCGGACCTCCGAGCGCAGCGGCCGCCTCATCGATCGCGACGAGGACTCGTCGATGGAGAAGAAGAAGCGCGAGGGCTACTTCTAGAGCAGCGGCGTGCGGACGGCTGGCGCCGGGGTTGCCGCGCGCTGCTTGGCGATGTACTGCGCGCATGCTCACCGCAGCCCAGGTGGCGGCGAGCGGCCTCGCCACGGTCGGCGCTCCGGCGGTCTCGTCCTGCCTGTTGTTGAGCGAGAGCGCGCCATCGCTCAGCTGCCTGGTCTGCAGCGACATCGCGCAGCTCCGCGATCGCCTGCGCCTGCTCGACATCTGCATCGTGCGCTTTCTGGCCAGCGGCTGGGCGACCGGGGCGCTGCCAGCGGCGGACATCGTGCGCGACGGTGGCTTGCTCGGGATCAGCGTCGATGAAGGCCGGCGCTGGCTGCCGCGCCACTCGCGCATGCCGTACCGCTTGATCGCCCTCTCGTCTGCCGAGCACGACACCCTGCGCCAGCATCTCCGCGATGGCCGGGCCTGGGACGCCTTCAAGACCGTGCAGCTGCTCTACCTCGCCGAACCCGGCTTCAGCGGCGCACGCGACGCCATCCACGCCCCGGCCGCCTATGCCGCCGACGCGCGTCCAGACCGCGACTACCTCGTCCTGCCCGTGCGCTGATGACGGCAGCCGGCGCCGTGCGCTCTCGAACGCGGATAGGAGCGCCGTCATGTCAGATCTCGATGGTGGTTCAAGTATTCTAGGTGGAGTGGACGATGACCGCGAGTTCGCACATATGTCTTTCGGCGACCGATCTCCAAGCGCTGGCGCGGGCCCTGGTTCGGACCGGCAGCCTGCCCTTGCAGGTTCAGAACGTCTCGATCCGTTGCGAGGGCGGGGAGCTGGTGTGCGTGCTGCATGGCCTTCAGACCAACAGGCGGCTTCTCGATTGGCTCCTGCCGGATCCATTGACGCTGCGCTTGCAGGTGGAACGCGATGGTCCGCAGCGGATCGCGGTGGCCCTGCGCGTCACCGACAGCGCCTGGCGGTATGTGATCAACCCGCTGCGTTGCTGTCTGCGTTGTTTCCGGATGCACCCCGCCCTCTCATGGCGCGACGGCAAACTGCGCATCGATGTCGCGAAGGCCGGCGGACGCTTGGGCCCGCTCGCCGGCAGGCTGCAGATTGCGTCCTGCCGAGCGCCCGACAACGAGGCGGCTTGCATGCTCACCTTCCGCATCACGGAGGCTTGAATGGCTTCATCGCTCGAACTCGACGCCGCGTCCTTGTCCGCCCTGCTGCGGGCCTTCGTTCCCCAGGTGCCATGTTCGATCGGCGGAGAGGACCTGATCTATCGCGACCAGACCCGGGGCTTGCAGGTGCAGCTGGAGCGCGCCGAACTCGCCGGCACGGTGTCGTGGCAGTCGCTGCAGGCCAACCTGCAGTCCGTGCGCTGGCAGCAGGGACGCTTGATCATCGACTTCACCTTCGCTGCCAACCCGCGGGGGCGTTAGTCGATGGTCGGCTGCCTGATCTGGGGCGCGGTCATCAGCCTGATCGGCGTGCTGTTCGCCCCGAAGTTCCTCAAGGTCCTCGCGATTCTCGCCTTCGTCGCCTGCACCAGCGCGCTCGGCGTCTACTACATCGTCCGCCGCCTGATCGGGCGGGATCGCTAGCGCGTGCAAGCGGCGAACCCTCGGACGGCGGGCGTCGCCGCGCGCCGCAGTCGGGCCAGCAGCAGGAGCATGTGCCGAGCCGGCCGCCCTCTGTGCGGTGCGGCCAGGAACGGAACGCTGCACGCGCCCCTGCGGGGCGGCGCGGCGGAAGGGTGGTGGAGGCGCCGGGAATCGAACCCGGGTCCGGAACGGTTCGTACGGCAGTTCTACGCGCGTAGCCGGTCCTTGGATCTCGCCAAGGGCCACGGTGGCCGGCAACCTCGGTCCCTGGCCAGTCCGGTGGATCTCGCTCGCGGGAGTCGGACCGCTCCGCGAACCAGGCGATGCGTCTTCTGGAGCGCCGTTGGCCATCGCCAACCATCGGGCCCCATCTCACTGAACCTGATCAGGCAGCGAGAGCGTACTCGACATGATCGTCGGCACGTGTGTTTTCCGGGTGTTTTACGAGGCCTCCCGGACCTCGGCGCGCTCTGTCCGCCGGTGCCGCCCCGTCGAAGCCAGTTCGCCCCCACGCAGGGCAGCCAGCGTTCCCTTGTCAAGCCTCTCCATTCTCCACCGATTCCTTCACAGACAAGTACGGACGCCGGGCGCTGCTTCTGACCGTTGGCCACGGCATCCGCTGCGCCGGGCAGCGGGCCGCGCATCGCGACCGCAGCGCTAGCGAACCGTTCGGCTGCTGGCTGCAAGGTCCACGATCCAGCCGGCACCGAGGCACAGCTCGTCATCGAGATCGTAGAACGCGCACAGCTGGCCGGGAGCCGGACGCGCAGTGGCCTCGTCGAAGACGACGCGACCGTCGGCATGCACGCTGGCCGGCTGTGGCTGGCCGCGGTAGCGAGTCCGCGCCAGCACGCGCAGGGCGCTGGCGGGCGCCGCGAGATGCCACACCGCATCGCGCACCAGCAGCTCGCGGATGAAGCTGCGACTGCGCGGCCCGACGATCAGGCAGCGCTCCGCGGCATCGACGGCGAGCACGACCAGCGGCTCGGTGCTGGCGAGGCCCAGACCATGCCGCTGGCCGACGGTGTAGCGCCCGATGCCGCGGTGCGTGCCGAGCTGCCGCCCGCTGTCGTCGCGGATCGGACCGGGCGCGAGCAGCTCCGGCCGCTCGCGCGCCAGCAGCCCCGCCAGACCATCGTCGCCGACGAAGCAGAGGTCCTGGCTTTCGTGCTTGTCGGCGGTGGGCAGACCGCGGGCGCGGGCGAGGTCCCGCACCTGCTCCTTGCTCAGCCCGCCGAGCGGGAAGCAGGCGCGTGCCAGCTGTTCCTGGCTGAGCGTCGCCAGAAAGTAGCTCTGGTCCTTGCGGCGGTCGAGCGCGCGCTGCGGCAGCAGGCGTCCGTCGCGGCACGCGATGCGCGCATAGTGGCCGGTGACGATGCGCTCGGCGCCGAGCGCGCGCGCATGCTGCCACAGGCTGCCGAACTTCACGCGTTCATTGCAGCGCACGCAGGGGTTGGGCGTGCGTCCAGCCGCCAGCTCCGACAGCGTGGTGTCGACGACGCCGGCGCGGAACTCGTCTTCGGCATCGATGACATAGTGCGGGATGCCGAGCCGCTGGGCGACGGCACGCGCGTCCCGGGTCTCGCGCGGCGAACAGCAGGCGTCGGCCCGCGTGAACCCGCCATCGACCTCGGCGCACGGCCACAGCTTCAGGGTGACGCCGATCGCCGCATCGCCGGCTTCGACCGCGAGCGCCGCGGCGACGCTGGAATCGACGCCCCCACTCATCCCGACGAGGACCCGGGGCATGAGCGGATCCTCGCGGCTTGCCCTTCTAGGCCAGGGTCGACGAGCGGGCGGATGCACACAGGTTCAGGGAACGCCGGCCGCATGTCAGCGGAGCCAGTCACGCCTGCAACATCTGAAACATTTGAAACGATTGAAACAGCTGAAACGATTGCAGCAATTCCAACACGCCCAGTGATGGTCGCTTGCATGTCTTGCTAGGCCGGCTAGGCTGCACCAAGCATGCCACCCTCGCGAGCAGTGAGGTGCGCCCGGGCGGGCGTCGTCGACGGCCAGCGCTGCTGCAGCCGAGCAGGGAAAAGAGCGGCGATCGTGCGCACGTCGCTGCGGCGCGCTGCGCGTCGGCGGTCTGCGCAGCGGCGCCGCGCTT
>JANWWU010000012.1 GCA_025055595.1 Planctomycetota bacterium
TCCCATTTGATCTCCCTCGCGGCGGCCAGCGCCTCGGGCAGCAGGTCGGGCAGCAGGTCGGGCGGCAGGTGCGCGGCCAGGGCGCGGGCGCGGATGTGTTCCCACTCGATCTCCCTCGCGGCGGCCAGTGCCTCGGGCAGCAGCTCGGGCGGCAGGTGCGCGGCCAGGTCGGCCAGGGCTTCGGCGCGGGCGGGTTCCCATTTGATCTCCCTCGCGGCGGCCAGCGCCTCGGGCAGCAGGTCGGGCAGCAGGTCGGGCGGCAGGTGCGCGGCCAGGGCGGCCAGGGCTTCGGCGCGGTCATCGGCGTCGCGGATCTCCCTCGCGGCGGCCAGCGCCTCAGGCAGCAGCTCGGGCGGCAGGTGCGCGGCCAGGGCAGCCAGGGCGCGGGCGCGGTAGAGTTCCGATTTGATCTCCCTCGCGGCAGCCAGCGCCTCGGGCAGCAGGTCAGGCGGTAGTTGAGGGGCTAAATTCGCCAACGCCCCGGCGCGCCGCCCTTCATCAAGCATCTGGCGCGCATGGGCCAGCGCCTGGCGCGGCGTCCAGTGACCGTGCCGGACGAGCAGGGCGGGCAACGCCGGCAGCAGGTTGCCCGCCAGGCTGTGCGCACTGGCCTCGATCAGCGCGCAGCGGATCTCCAAGCCTAACAACGGGGCGGACTGCCCCGCCTCGGCGGCGCGGTGGTCTTCCGCCTCGGCCCGCCTCCACACCGCCTGCACGTCGCCCAGGTAGCCGCCGTAGCTGCCTTCCAGCGCCTCCCAGGCCTGTGCCCAGGCCGGGGTCTCCACCAGGCGGCGCAGGTCGTCCGGTGGGGCATGCGCGCGCTCCAGGTGGGCGCGGTAATAGCGCACCAAGTAGGGCGGCGCTTGGCGCGGCGCCAGGCGGCCCTCGCCCAGCGCCTCCAGGCACGCGCGCCCCCACCCCAGGAAGCGCCGCTCCAACGCTTGCCGCTCGCCCTCGCTCAGTCGCTGTTCCCAGAAGTACTGCGGCAGGCGCGGGTGGGCGAAGACGTAGCCCTCGCCGCTGCGCACCACGAAGCGCGCCAGCGGCTTCAGCCCCTCCTCCAGCGCCCAGGAGGAATCCAGGCCGGCCTCACGGTCGGCCAGCGCCAGCAGGTCATCCTTGCGCAAAGGCCCGAGCGCGGCGCTGAACAGGTTGAGCAGCTCGCGCACGGCCTTCTCAAGCAGCGGCCGCCGCGCTCCCCACAGCCTGTGCTGGTCTTCCCACCAACGGTCGAAGTAGCCGGCGAGGCCGGGCCGCAGGTCGCGCAGGTCTTCCGGCCGCAGGCGGCGGACGCCCTCCCCCCTCTGCCACAGGTCGCCGACGTATAGGCCGACCAGGAGCGGGTCGCCTTCGGTCAGGCGGTGAAGTTCTTCGACGATGAACGGTTGACGGGCGAGTTCATCCAGCGGCACGCCCATCTTCTCCAGCACGTCGCGCAGGCCGGCGCGGTCGAGAGGGGCGAGCTCGAAGCGGCGGACGTTCAGCCGCTCCCAGGCCAAGGCGCGCTGCCAGTCATCCGGGCCTGGCCGGTTGGCGGTCAGGCGGGCGCTGAGGATGACCTTGAGACCCGGCGGCGGCGCGAGCGGGAAGAGCGCGCCGTCCACGTCCCAGTCGGCGGCCTCGTCCGCGCCGTCCAGGACGACCAGCAGGCGGCCGGCGGGCGGGGTGCGCTTGAGGTAGCTGCCGCACATGCCGCGCCAGACTTCGGCAGAGATGTTCGCGTCGCTCGGAAGCGGCTCGCCGAAGGCGCGCGCCAGTTGGGCGGCCAGGGCGGCGAAGGTCACGCTGGCCAGGTTGGTGCCGAAGCGCGCGCTGACCGGCAGGAAGGCGATGGGCAGGTCGGGCCGACGTTGATGCAGGGAGTTCAACCAGCGCGCGAGCAGGGCCGACTTGCCGCGCCCGGCCGGGGCGGTGAGCAGGGCGTAGGGTTGAGCGGCTTTGTCCAGCCAGGCGTCGAGCTCGCGCAAGACGTCGTCGCGCCCGCCGAAAGGGACGGGGCTGTCGCGCGTGCCCAGATACGTGTTCAGGAAGTTCTCGATGCGCGTGCCGTAATCCGTCGGCAGGCGGCGGACGGGATCAACGACGAATTGGACGAAGATGCCGGTGTTGACGAAGTTATCGTGCGCGCCGGGGCCGATGACCGCACTGCGACCGCCGGCGGAGATGGCGCTTTCGGACCGGTTGACGTTTTGCTCGTCGGACACGGGCGGATGCTCCTTACAAGCAAGTGCCTCACATATCGGCGAACGTCGCTGCGCTGACCGAGATTCGGTCGGCGCGCAGGGGGAGCGCGGTCACTCCTGCCTGCGCGGCAGCCCAGTGATGATGCCGGTGTTGGCCACGTTCCCGCTGGCGTTCGGGCCTATGACGATCGAGCGATCCGTGGCGATGATGCCGGTCGCCCCTTTCGCCCACGGGTCGGCGTCTGGTTGGAGGAGCTGCTCGAGCTGTTGGCGCAGTTCGGCGTCTTCTTGGAGGAGCTTCTTGAGCTGGTAGCGCAGGGCGGCGCGGGCGTCCTCGTCATCGGGGGCGGCTTGGGCGTCGGTCAAGGCTTCTTGCAGGGCGGGTTTAGCCTCGGCCCTCGCGCGGATTTTCTCCGCCAGGCCTTTCAGGCCATCCCAGGCGTCGGTGGAGAGTTGCTTGCCGAGCTGGGCGGCGGCGCTCTTGGCGAGCTCGATGCCGCCTTGGAGCAGGTAGGGCAGCATAGAAGCGAGCGTTTGGGCGATCTGGGAGAGATCCATAGCAGGCCTCCTTCGCGCTTGAAATATACACTCGCTGCACGAGCGCGACAACTGAAGCTCGGACGAGTGCGTTGACCGACGGGACGATCGCCGACCGGCGCGGTCGGCCGGGCAATCACGACCGCCCCACCACCGGCGGCACGAACGCCAAGTCCTCGTCCGACTGAGGGCGCAGGAAGTCGAAGTCACAGCCTTCGTCCGGCTGCAGCACGTGCTCTTGATACAGCCGCGGGTAGCCTCGCCGGTGCGGCGAGGGCTGCGGTCGCCAGGCCGCGCGGCGCAGCGCCAACTCGGCCTCGTCCACGAGCAGGTCGAGCGAGCGCCTCGGCACGTCCAGCGCGATCAGATCACCGTCGCGCACCAAGGCCAACGGCCCACCGACGGCCGACTCCGGCGCGACGTGCAGGACGACCGTGCCGGAGCTGGTGCCGCTCATGCGCGAATCGCTGATGCGCACCATGTCGCGCACGCCCTGCGCCAGCAGCTTCTTCGGGATGGGGATGCTGCCCCATTCCGGCAGCCCCGGCACGCCGACGGCGCCGGCGTTGCGCAGCACGAGCACCGTATCGGGCGTGACGGGCAGATCGGGCGCATCAATGCGCGCCAGCATGTCGGCATAGTCCTCGAAGACCAGCGCCGGGCCGCAGTGCCGCTGCAGATGCGGCGAGGCAGTAGTGGTGCGCAGGATTGCGCCGCGTGGGGCGAGGTTGCCGCGCAGCACGGCCAGCGCGCCATCCGTCCGCAAGGGTTGATCGCGCGGGCGGATCACGCGGGCGTCGCGGTTGATGGCGCTGGCGATGTTCTCGCCGAGCGTCGCGCCGGTGACGGTCGGCGCTTCGAGGTGCAGCAGGTCGCCAAGCTCGCGCATCAGCGCGGGCACGCCACCGGCTGCGTCGAAGTCGGCCATCAGCCGGTCGCCGTTCGGCTGAACGTTGAGCAGCGTCGGCGTCGTGCGCGAGAAGGCGTCGAAGTCGTCGAGCGTCAGCGGCACACGCAACCGGCCGGCGATGGCGATCAGGTGGATGACGGCGTTGGTACTGCCGCCGATGGCCGCATGCACGCGCAGCGCGTTCTCGAACGCCGCGCGAGTCATGATCTGGCGCGGGCGCAGGTCGCGCCGGACGATTTCGACGATCTGGCGGCCGGTGGCCTCGGCGACGGCGATGCGGCGCGGGCTGTGGGCCTCGATGGAGGACGCGCCGGGCAGCATCATGCCGAGCGCCTCGGACATGGCTGCCATGGTCGAGGCGGTGCCCATGGTGTTACACGTGCCCGGGCCGCCGGCGTAGGCTGCCTCGAGCGCACGCCAGTCCTCGTCGCCGAGCTTGCCCGCGCGATAGTCATCCCAGTACTTCCACAGCGATGTGCCGCTGCCCACCTCCTGGCCGCGCCACCGGCCGGTGGCCTTCGGCCCGGCGTTGAGCTGAATGGCGGGCAGGTTCGCGCTGGCCGCGCCCATCAGTTGCGCCGGTGTGGTCTTATCGCAACCGCACAGCAACACGACGCCGTCAATCGGATACGCGCGCAGCGTCTCCTCTAGCTCCATCGCCATCAAGTTGCGATACAGCATCGCGCTCGGCTTCATCAGCTCCTCGCCCAGCGAGATGGTGTTGAATTCCAGCGGCACGCCGCCAGCGGCGATCACGCCGCGCTTGACGGCATCGGCGACCGCGCGCAGGCCGAGGTGGCAGTTGTTCAGCTCGCTCCAGGAGTTGGCGATGCCGATGATGGGCTTGCCGCGCGTCAGATCAGGATCCCAGCCGACCACGCGCAGCACGGCGCGGTTCTGCAGGCCCAGCTCATCGTCGCGGTCGAACCATTCGCGGCTGCGCAGATTCATCTATCTTAACCCTGCCTCCTCAACCTCGCTCTCTCTCATTCGGGGCGCAAGCATCGGGTGGAGGGTCCCGCCCGATTGCCGCGCTAGCCGCCCCGTCCACGTGGAGCGCGCCGCCGGATTCATCCGGCGCAGGAAGCGCGCGCAGCGCCGCGTCCACCCGGCCGGCAGATGGCATCGCGACGAACGTTTGTCTCGGCGCGCGAAGAAACACGACTCCACCTACGGCGCCAATTTGCGCAGCACCTCCCGCGCCACCTCCAGCGTGCGGTCAATGTCGGCCTGCGTGTGCGCCGCGCTGACGTGATTGCGCTTGAGCGCCACCGGCAGCATGAAGATGCCGCGCGCGCACATCTGCGACCTGAACCAGCGGTCGCGCACATCGTCGTTGCGGAGCAGGTCGCTGTAGCTGACGATCGGCCCTTCCATGAAATACGGCACGAACACCGAGCCGAAGCGCGCGACGGTCATCGGG
>JANWWU010000065.1 GCA_025055595.1 Planctomycetota bacterium
CGCCGCTTGCGCTGCGCCGCCTGCTCGGCCTGGATCGCGGTGATCGCGATCGTGTAGACGATGTCGTCGACCAGGCAGCCGCGCGACAGGTCGTTCACCGGCATGTCGAGGCCCTGCATCATCGGCCCGATCGCCACCGCATTGGCGCTGCGCTGCACCGCCTTGTAGGCGACATTGCCGGAGTCGAGGTCGGGGAAGATGAAGACCGTCGCCTGCCCGGCGACCTTGGAGCCCGGGGCCTTGGTGCGCGCGACGTCCATCACCGCTGCGGCGTCGTACTGCAGGGGGCCATCGATCAGCAGGTCGGGACGGCGCGCCTGCGCCAGCTGCGTCGCCTTGACGACCTTGTCGACATCGCTGCCGCTGCCGCTCGAACCCGTCGAGTAGGAGAGCATCGCGACCCGCGCCGGGATGCCGAAGGCGAGCGCGCTCTCGGCCGACTGGATGGCGATGTCGGCCAGCTGCTCGGCGCTCGGATTCGGGTTGACCGCGCAGTCGGCGAAGACGACGACCTGATCCGGCAGGCACATGAAGAAGCAGCTCGAGGCCAGCGACATGCCGGGCGCGCACTTGATGATCTGCAGCGCGGGCGTGATCGTGTGCGCCGTCGTGTGCACGGCGCCCGAGACCAGGCCGTCGACCCGGCCGAGCTTGACCATCAGGGTGCCGGGCATGATCGTGTCGTTGAGCGCCTCCCGCGCCTGGTCGGGCGTCAGCCCCTTGTGCTTGCGCAACTCGCAGAGGATCGGGACGAACTCGTCGATCAGCGTGCGGTGATCGATGATCTCGACGCTCGCCGGCAGCTTGACGCCGGCCTTGGCGGCGGCGGCCCGCACCTCGTCGGGGTTGCCGAGCAGCACGCAGCGCGCGATGCCTTTCTCGTGGCAGATCGCCGCCGCCTTCAGCGTGCGCGGCTCGGTGCCCTCGGGCAGGACGATCCGCTTGTTGGCGGCGCGCGCGCGCTCGATCAACTGGTAGCGGAAGGCCGGCGGCGAGAGGCGGCGCTCGCGCTTGCTGCCCGCCACCTGCTCGATCCATGCGCCATCGAGCGCGTTGGCGACCGTGCTCATCGTCGCCTGCAGGCGCTCGCGGTCGTCGACCGGGATCTCGAGGTTGGCGCGGCCGATCGCCAGCGCGGTGTCGAAGGCGCTCGCCGGCGTGCGCAGCACGGGCAGCTCGGTCGACAGCGCCGGCCGGCACAGGCGCAGGATCCGCTCGTCGGGATCAGCGCTGCCGGCGAGCAGCAGGCCGGCGAGGCGCACGCCGTCGATCGCGGCGAGGGCCGCGGCCATGACGATGTCGTCGCGACCGGCGGGCGCGATCACCAGAGTCGCGGGCTGCAGCAGCGGCAAGACATACGGCACGGTCATCCCGCAGAGCGCGACATGGCGCACCCGCCGCCGCGCCTCGCCGACGCTGACGTAGCTCGCCCCGATCGCGTCGGCGATGTCGGAAACACGCGGCAACGCGACATCCTCGTCGTGCGGCACGCCGCCGATCAGGCGCAGGCCTTCCGCGGTCGCGAGCTCGCGGTAGCGAGCCGTCAGCCCCGCGATGTCGGGCTCCTCCTCGACGCGATGCGGCTCGTGCAGCAGCCCGCGTCCGGGATCGCCGAGGCGATTGACGATCAGCGCCGGCTGCCGGTCGAGGGCGAAGGCGTTGGCGGCGATGCGCGCTGCTTCGACGACCGTCGCGGGGGCGAGGCCCGCTGGCGCGGCGACGAGGACGAGCTCGGCGTCGAGCGCCTTGCACATCATCGCATTGACGCGCGTCGCATGGACCATGCCGGTGTCCGGCACCAGGCCTTCGACGATCAGGACATCGGCCTGGCTAGCGGCGCGTTGGCACAGCGCGACGACCTGCTCCATCAGATCCTGATCGCGGTTGTCGCCGAGGTAGGCGTCGGCGACCGAGCGCGGGATCGGCTCGGGCGGATGCAGGTGGGTGCCGGCAGCGACGAGGGCGCGCGAGCGGTCGGGCGTGCCGTCGGCCGGCTGCGCGATCGGCTTGACGAAAGCGACGCGCACGCCGCGCCGTTCGAAAGCGTGCACCAGACCGAGGCACACCGAAGTGAGGCCGACTTGGCGGCCAGCCGGGGCGACGAGGATGGTGGGCATGGTGCCTCCCGCGGGAACGAGGTTGGCCTCGGCTCCAGCGGCGCTACTAGCACCCGGCGCGGCGCCGGAGCCGGGCGTGAATCAGCGCTGATACACCGGTCGCGGAATGTAGTGGGTGTGCAGCAGGTGATGCGCCTTTTCGGAGAGCGGATGCCCGAGGAAGTCGGCGTACACCTTCTGGATGTAGGGGTTGTCGTGGCTGCAGCGCCACAGGCCGGCGGTGTCCTCCTGGTAGAGGCCCTGCGCGCGCTTGACGCGCAGCTCGTCGGTCGCTCCGTAGGGCTGCCCGCCGCCGCCGACGCAGCCGCCGGGGCAGGCCATCACCTCGATGAAGTGCCAGGGCGGCGTCTCGCCCTTCTGCTTGGCAGCGCGCACGCGCTCGAGCACGCTCTCGACATTTCCGAGCCCGTGGGCGACGGCGATCCGCACTTCTTTGCCGGCGATCTCGATGCGTCCCTCCTTGACGCCCTTGAGGCCGCGGGTGACCGTGAAGTCGGGCCGCGGCGGATTGGCGCCGGTCACCAGCTTGTAGGCAGTGCGCAGCGCCGCCTCCATCACGCCGCCGGTGGTGCCGAAGATCGTGCCCGCGCCCGAGTACGCGCCGAGCATGTGATCGGGCTGCTCCTCGGGGATGCTGCGCAGGTCGATGCCGGCCTGCTTGATCATGCGCGCCAGCTCGCGGGTGGTGATCGAGACATCGACATCCTGGTACCCCGAGGAGCGCATGTCCTCGCTGCGCTGGATCTCGAACTTCTTGGCCGTGCACGGCATGATCGAGACCATGAAGATGCGCTGCGGATCGATCTTCGCTTGCTGCGCGTAGTAGGTCTTGGCCAGGGCCCCGACCATCTCATGCGGGCTCTTGCAGGTGGAGAAGTGCGGAATCATGTCGGCGTGATACTTCTCCATGAAGTCGACCCAGGCCGGGCAGCAGCTGGTGATCAGCGGCAGCTCGCTCTTGCCGTGGGCGAAGCGCTCGACGAACTCGTGGGCCTCCTCGAGGATCGTCAGGTCGGCGCCGAAGTTGGTGTCGAACACCGCCTTGAAGCCCATGCGCCGCAGCGCGGCGTAGAGCTTCCCGGTCAGGTTCGTGCCGACCGGGAAGCCGAAGGCCTCGCCGATCGCGACGCGCACCGCCGGCGCGATCTGCACGACGCAGTGCAGCTCGGGATCCATCAGCTTCTGCCACACGGTCGGCGCTTCGTCGTACTCGGTGATCGCGCCGGTCGGGCAGTGCGCGCTGCACTGGCCGCACTTGACGCAGGGGCTCTCGGCGAGGCTGATGTCGCCGGCGGGCGCGATCCGCGTCTCGATGCCGCGCTCCATGAAGCACAGCGCCCACACATTCTGCATCTCCTGGCAGACCTGGATGCAGCGGCCGCAGCTGATGCACTTGCGCGGGTCGAGCGAGACGGCCTTGGTGCTCTCGTCGAGCGGCAGGTCGGGCACGATGCTGTCGAGGTCCGACTTCTCGATGTTGAAGTCGGCGCACATCGTCTGCAGCTCGCAATTCTGGTTGCGCGCGCAGGTCAGACATTCGTTCGGATGCTTGGACATCATCAGCTCGACGATGCCGCGCCGCACCGCGACGATCTCCGGATCGTGGGTGATCACCTCCATCCCGTGCTCGAGCGGGGTGCAGCAGGCGCGCAGCGTGCGCCCCGTCGCCTTGATGCGGACGATGCAGATGCCGCAGGCCGCCGTCGGATGCAGGTCGGGGTGCTTGCACAGCGCCGGGATCTTCACCGACACCTGCTTGGCGGCCTCGAGGATGGTGGTGCCCTCGGGCACCTCGACCGGGAGTCCGTTGATGATCGCCTTGACCGTGGTCATGTGAGGGGCTTCCTTGGGCTGGGGTTCACTTGCTGGCGACGAGGCGCTCGTTCCATTCGTGCTCGAAGTACTTGAGCGAGGAGAGCACGGGGTTGGGCGTGGTCTGGCCGAGCGCACACAGGCTGCCGCGCTGCATGGTCAGCGCGATGCGCTTGATCGTGGCGATGTCCTGTTTCGTCCCTTTGCCGGCGAGCACGCGGTCGATGACGCGCAGCATCTGCGTGCCGCCGATGCGGCAGGGTGCGCACTTGCCGCAGCTCTCGTCGACCGAGAAATCGAGGTAGAAGCGCGAGAGCTCGACGGTGTTGTCGGTCTCGTCCATCACGATCATGCCGCCCGAGCCCATGATCGAGCCGAGCTTGGCCAGCTCCTCGTAGCTGATCGGGGTATCGAGCAGCGAGGCCGGGATGAGACCACCCGATGGTCCGCCGGTCTGCACCGCCTTCACCGGCTTGCCGCTCGGAGTGCCGCCGCAGATCCCTTCCACCACCTGGCGCAGGGTCGTGCCCATCGGGATCTCGACCAGGCCGGAGACCTTGACCTTGCCGGTGACAGCGAAGACCTTCGTGCCCTTGCTGCGCCCGATGCCGATCGCGCCGAACCACGCGCCGCCGCGCAGGATGATCGGCGGGATGTTGGCGAAGGTCTCGACATTGTTGATCATCGAGGGCTGGCCCCACAGGCCCTTCTGCGCGGGGTAGGGCGGTCGCGGCCAGGGCGTGCCGCGCTTGCCCTCGATCGAGGCCATCAGCGCGGTCTCCTCGCCGCAGACGAAGGCGCCGGCGCCGAGCCGCACTTCGAGATCGAAATCGAAGCCGGAACCGAGGATGTTGGAGCCGAGCAGACCGGCGGCGCGCGCTTGGCGGATCGCCTTCTCGATGCGCTCGACGGCCAGCGGGTATTCGGCGCGGATGTAGAAGATGCCCTTGCTGGCGCCGATCACCCAGCCGCCGATGATCATGCCCTCGATGACGCTGTGCGGATCGCCCTCGAGCACCGAACGGTCCATGTAGGCGCCGGGATCGCCCTCGTCGCCATTGCAGATGATGTACTTCTGCTCGCCCGGGCGGCTGGCACGGGTGATCTTCCACTTGAGGAAGGTCGGGAAGCCGGCGCCGCCGCGGCCGCGCAGGCCGGATGCCTCGAGCTCGGCGATCACCTGCTCCGGCGTCATCTGCGTCAGCACCTGCTTGAGCGCCTGGTAGCCGTCGCGCGCGATGTAGTCGTCGAGGCTTTCGGGATCGATGACCCCGCAGTTGCGCAGCACGATGCGATACTGCTTGCCGGGTGTCGGCGGCTCGCAGCACATGTCGGCGATCGACGGCACTCGGTAGGCATCGACCGCTTTCCCTTGGCCGACATGCTGGGCGACGATCTCGCGCATCGCCTCGGCGTTGACCCGGCCGTACATCACGGCGGGATCGCTGCCGACCTGCACCTCGACGAGGGGCTCGAGCCCGCACATCCCGGCGCAGCCGGTGCGGACGAGCTGGGCATCGAGGCCGCTCGCCTGCAAGGCCTCCTTGGCGGCCTGATAGACCGGCAAGGCGCCGGCGGCATCGCCGCAGGTATTGAGCCCGACCTTGATGATCGCCCGCTTGCGCGGCGCGGCGGCGAGCTTGGCGCGGTGGGCGTCGAGTTCAGCGGGGGTGAACTTGGGCATGATCAGGCTCCCTTGGCGCAGGCGTAGACCTGGTCGACGATCTCGGCGGGCTTGACCTTGGCCAGCACCTTTTCGTTGACGGTGACGACCGGAGCGAGGCCGCAGCAGCCGATGCAGCGGACCTGCTGGAGGTGGAACTGCTTGTCAGGCGTTGTCTCCCCGGCCTTGATCCCGAGCTTCTCCGACAGGCGGGCGACGAGCTCCGGCGCGCCCTTGAGATAGCAGGCCGTGCCCATGCAGACGCTGATGATGTGCTTGCCGGGGGCCTCCAGTTTGAAGAAGTTGTAGAAGGTGGTGACCTCGTAGATGCGCGCCAAGGGCACGCCCATCAGCTTGCCGAGCTCGAGGGCGGCGTCGCGCGGCACATACCCGTAGCGGCCTTGCAGGTCGTGCAGGGCCATGATCAGGCTGCCACGCTTGTCTTTCCATTTCTTGGCGATGGCGGGAACATCGGCGGGCGCGGTTGCGGCCATGGGCGGCTCCTCTGCCGGCACTCATAGCGCCGCGGGAAAGAATACAAATCGATCCGTTTACCTGAATATCCATAAATAACGATTCGGCATCGAATCCCGTGCCAGGTTGCGATGCGAGCTGCACGGACTGTACCGACAGTGTGTACCGGCAGGCAGCACAGTGTCCCTGCTCGCACAAGGTACCGCCTTGCGTGTCCCTTCTTCCATGTAAAATTATTCCCCCGCACACGATACGCCCATGGCAAAATCGACCTCGACGACTGCGCCCGCCCCTCCCGCATCTTCTTCTACGAGCGCTGCCGCTGGAGCGGCGACGATGCATGCGAACGGGGGATCCGCGCTCTCGATCGCCGATATCGTCGCCATCCTGGTGCGCAAGGCGGTCAAGGGCAAGGTGACCTATGACCAGCTCAACGCGATTCATGACGAGTCGCTGAACGATCAGCACAAGCTCGAGCAGATCCTGGAAGAGCTGGAGAAGCGCGGCATCGAGCTGGTCGAGGAGTCGCCGGCTCAAGCCGGCGACGCGCGCGACGACGACCTCGTCGGCGACGACGAGGACATGGGCGCCTACGAGTCCTACGGCGGCGACGAGGGCGAGCTCGAGATCGGCGAGAAGATCGACGATCCGGTGCGCATGTACCTGTCGCAGATGGGCGAGATCCCGCTGCTCACCCGAGAGCAGGAGATCGAGCTGGCGCGGCGCATCGAGATCTACCGCGATGGCTTCCACCGCAAGGTGATGACGACGCTCGACGCGATCCGCCGCGGCATCGCCTGGCTCGAGGAGCAGAAGGAGCTGTGGGAGCAGCAGGAGAAGAACGCGAAGTCCCACGGCTCCTCGCCGGCCCGCGATGTCCGCATCGATACCGCCGCCGAGAATCTGAAGACGCTGCATCGCCTGGTCGCGCACGCCCAGGAGATGTCGAACCGCGTGCTCGACCGCTCGCAGCCGCGGTCCGCGGCCGAGCAGGCCTGGCTCGAGCGCCAGCTGCGCAACCGCCTGATGCGCGCCTACCGCCTGCTCAACGACGATAAGATCCCGCTCGATGCACGCACCGTCGTCGAGATCAAGGACGACATGCTCGACTTGCGCCGCCGTCTGCTGCGCCTCAAGCGCGAGATCGAGCAGGCGCGTCGGCGCAAGGACGGCGAGCGCGAGCTGCGGGCCAAGGAGGCGGAGCTGGCGCAGATCGAGCGGACGATCGGCGAACCGATCGATCGCTACATCGAGCGCTGCACCGCGGTTTCGCGCCGCTTCCGGCTGTACGAGGAGGCGAAGCAGAAGCTGTCGTGCGGCAACCTGCGCCTCGTCGTGTCGATCGCCAAGAAGTACCGCAACCGCGGCCTGTCGTTCCTCGACCTGATCCAGGAGGGCAATGCCGGCCTGATGAAGGCCGTCGAGAAGTACGAATACAAGCGCGGCTACAAGTTCAGCACCTATGCGACCTGGTGGATCCGCCAGGGCATCACCCGCGCGATCGCCGACCAGGCGCGGACCATCCGCATCCCCGTGCACATGATCGAGACGATGGGGAAGCTGCGCAAGATCCAGAAGGACATCCTGCAGGACACCGGCCGCGAGCCGACGATCGAGGAAGTCGCGGAGCGCGCCGGCCTCAGCGTCGCCGAATGCAAGCGCGTCATCCGCGTCTCGCGCCATCCGATCAGTCTCGATCGTCCGATCGGCGACAGCGACGACTGCTACTTCGGCGACTTCCTCGAGGACAAGACCGCCGAGAACCCGGCCAACATCTCGTCTTCCGAGCTGCTTAAAGAGAAGATCACCGAGGTCCTCGACTCGCTGACCGACCGCGAGCGCGAGATCATCTACTTGCGCTACGGCATCGGCGACGGCTACACCTACACCCTCGAGGAGGTCGGACGCCGCTTCAATGTCACGCGTGAGCGCGTGCGGCAGATCGAGGCCAAGGCGATCAAGAAGCTGCAGCACCCGATCCGCAGCCGCAAGCTCGAGGGCTTCATCGACACCAAGACCTACTGAGCTAGCGCTGGAAGCGGCGCGCGAGCTCCTCCCAGCTCAGGTCGAGCGTGGTCGGCCGACCGTGGGGGCAGTGCGCCAGGCCTTCGAGCTCGTAGAGCGCGCGCACCAGGCGCCGCTGCTCCTCGCTGGAAAGCGGCGTGCCGGCTTTGACCGCGGCATGGCAGGCGGCGCGGTGGCGGATGCACTCGCTCAGCCGCGCCAGCGCCCGCGGCCCCTCCTGCGCGAGGTCGCTGAAGAAGCGCGGCCAGTCGCAGCGCGCGAGGATCGCGGGATAGGCGTCGAGGGCGAGCGTCGTCGGACCGGCGCGGTGGACGCGGATGCCCTGCTCGGCCAGCGCCTCGCGCAGCTCGTCGATGACGCCTGCCTCTTCCGCGCTGACCGGCACGCGCTGCGGCACGACGAGCTCCTGCACGCCGCCGCGCTGCAGGTCCCCGACCCCGGGCGCGAGCGCCAGCCACAACAGCTTCTCGTGCAGCGCGTGCTGATCGACGATGCGCAGGCCCTGCGTCGTTTCGATCACCAGATAGCTGTCGTGCACCTGCCAGACCGCGCGCACGCCGGGCGGCAGGTCGGCGGCCGCGTCCTTGGGCCACAGCGGCGCGGTTTCGTCTGCCGCCGCAGCTGGCGCAGGATCGGATGGCGCCGCGGCCGAAGCCAGCGCGTGGTAGGTTGCTGCCGCCTCCCGCGCCCGCGTGACGACTGGATCGGCGAGCCCTGCCGCGGCCTTGACGGTGCGCTCGGCGACGATCGCGCGCTCCCCCGGCGCGGTCGACGGCAGCAGCGGGAAACCGCCCTGCCGGCTGGCGAGCGCGTCTTGCAGCGCGCGGCTGACCAGCGCGAAGATCTCGCCCTCGCGGCGGAAGCGCACTTCGTGCTTGGTCGGGTGGACATTGACATCGACCAGCGCCGGATCGATCGCGAGGTGCAGGAAGACGATCGCGTGCAGCCGCGGCTCGAGAAAGCCCTGGCAGCCGGCGCGGATCGCGGCGCTGAGCAACCGGTCGCGCAGGTAGCGGCCGTTGCAGTACACATACTGCTGGCGCGCCGTCGGCCGCGCGCGGCGGGGGTGGACGATGAAGCCGGTCAGCTCCATGGCGCCGTGCTGAGCGGCCACGGCCAGCAGGTCGTCGGCGACCTCGTCGCCGAAGAGCGCGCGGATGCGCGTCGCCATGTCAGGCATGCCCGGCACCGACAGCGCCTCGCGGCCATCGGCCTGCAGCGCGAAGGCCACCTTCGGATGCGACAGCGCGCAGCGCAGCACCTGCTCGTGGATGTGTCCGGTCTCGCTCGCCGCCTGCTTCAGGAACTTCAGCCGCGCCGGCACATTCCAGAACAAGTTGCGCACGGTGACGCGGGTGCCGGGAGCCATCGCGCAGGGCCCGCCGCCGAGGTCGCGGTCGCCGGCGCGTCGCAGCGCGAAGCCGGCCGCAGCGTCGTGGGGGCGGCTGGCGATCTCGAACTCGCTGACCGCGACGATCGAAGGCAAGGCCTCGCCGCGGAAGCCGAGCGTCGCCACCCGCTGCAGATCGTCGGCGCTGCGGATCTTCGAGGTCGCATGCCGCTCGAGAGCGAGCGCGAGATCGCCGGGGCGCATGCCGTGCCCGTCGTCGCAGACCTCGATCAGGCGACGTCCGCCGTCCTCGACGCGCACGCTGATCCGCGCCGCCCCGGCGTCGAGGCTGTTCTCGATGAGCTCCTTGACGACCGCCGCCGGGCGCTCGATCACTTCCCCGGCGGCGATCTGATGGGCGACCAGCTCCGGCAGGCGGACGATCTCCGGCGGCGCGCGCATCATGACCCCACGAGGTCGCCGATGAGCAACGGTTCCGCGCCGACGATCGCCTCGGCGTAGGGGGCGCCCGCCATCTGTCCCCACACCCGGCCGCGCGCCTCGATCCACTCCAGGAACTCCGGGCGGCTGATGCTGGTCGGCGGCCCGCTGCCGCCGGCGAGCTGGCTCGCATAGCAACGAATGGCGGCCATCTTGCTCGCCCAGCACGCGGTATCGAGCGGCACCAGCGCGCTCGGCTGCAGCGGCAGCTCGGCCTCCACCCAGATCAGGCGCGCGCCGTCCCAGGCCGGATGATCGCCCGGCGCCGGCAGGCGATGCAGGGCCGCGGCCTTGATCGCCTGGCGCACCAGGCCGGCCAGCGCGCTGTGATCGGGATGTCGGGCCTGCTCGGCGAGCGCGATGACGACGCGCGGCCGATGGCGGCGGATGGCGGCCACGATGACCGCGCGCTGCTCGCGGTCCGCGACCGACAGGCCGCCGTCCGGCAGGCCCAGGCACTCGCGCTCGACGCCGAGCAGGCGCGCCGCCTCCGCCGCTTCCCGCAGCCGCTGCGCGGCGTCGCCGCGGCTGCCGAGCTCGCCCGCCGTCGCATCGGCGATCACCACGCTGCGCCCGGCCTGGCGGTGGCGCGCGATCAGGCCGCCGGCATGCAGCTCGGCATCGTCGGGATGGGGTGCGATCACCAGGATCTCGGCCATGCCGCGTTCAATCCGTGATCTTCGCCAGCAGCGGATGCAGGTAGTCGCGGCGGCGCATCTGCGCCAGGTCGTAGGCCATGATCTCGGCGAGCGAGCGCTGCGCTTCCGGCGGGGTCTGCCGCCGGTACAGCACATCGGCGACCAGCCAGAGCACGAACAGCTTCACCGGCGGCGCCGCCGTCCCGCGTTCGACGACGCGCTGCACAGCGCCGCGCAGCTCCCTGGTCGTCGTCATGCCGCTGCTCATCGCTTCGCGCGGCAGCAGCTCGAAGCCGAGGTCCTCCCAGCGGCAGCCTTGGGTGACGGCGTAGAGGCAGGCCCAATAGTAGGTCTGCGAGGCCTCGACGATGTAGGGATCCTCGTGGATCCCATCGAGGACATCGGCCAGCTCCTGCATCTCCTCGCCCCAGCGCCGCAGCATCCGCTCGGCATCGCGCTCGACGAGCAGCTGGACCGTGCCGCTCACCTTCTCGCCGCGCGCGATCTGGAAGTCGCGCACCAGCTCGGCATCGCGCGCCAGCGCCTCGTAGATGCGGAAGATCCGCCGCGGCGTCGTCATGGCGGCATCCTCCAGCGCACACCCTGCAGACAAGATAGCGCGCGTTGACGGCCGCAGGCGCCGCCTACACTTCCATGCTCAAATCCAGCTCGCCGGGCCAGCCCGCGCCGTGCCGCTTTCCTGAGCCGCGTCATTAGCTCAGTTGGTAGAGCAAGGGATTCTTAATCCCTGGGTCCTAGGTTCGAGTCCTAGATGACGCACCAGATTGACAGGGGGTTAAGCGAGCTGGCCAACAGTTATCCAGCCGCTGGCCACCACGGGGCCAACAGACAACCAGAGGCCGGTCCCCCGCGGCGAGGGCTGCCGTTGACCGTCACAACCGCTGGCCGCCGGCTGGCCGCGCGTGCGGCGGTGCGGTCTGCTGGCTCACAGAGCCAGCAGGTGGCCAACCGCGAGGGGCGCTAGCGTCGGCGCGCTGGGTCAGCCCTGCGATCTCTTGCGGCGAAAGCGTTCGAGCGAGGCAAGCATAGCTGCTGATGCAGGCTGCGCACTGCAGGCGCTGGCGGAAGCCTCAGCGCGGCCCGAGGTCGAGGAGTTCGGCGAGCCAGCGCAGGCGCTCGGGGTCGTCGGCGTGACGGCGCGCGTAGCGGTAGAGCGGGTGCAGCAGCTTGTTGGCGACGCGCTCGAGGCTGTAGCGCAGCTCGTCGC
>JANWWU010000100.1 GCA_025055595.1 Planctomycetota bacterium
CCGCCGACCGCCACCCACTGGCCGTCGCCGCTCAGCGCCCCGGCAAACAGCTTGCCCTCGTCGCCCGGCCCGCGCGGCACGCGCAGCACGCGCTCGAGGCGGAAGCCCTTCCCCTCGCGCTGCCACAGCCGCGCGGTCTTATCATGGGAGACCGTCAACACCGTGCCGTCGGCGGCGACATCGATGCGATTGATCGTCGCCGTGTGGAAGCCGGTCTCGAGCAGCAGCGTCCGCGGCGCGCTCTCGCCGCCTGCCGCGGGCTTCTGGCTTGCGTCCGCCATGTGCCTCCCGCGTGCTCCGGCCCCCTCACGGCGGCGCTGGGGCGCGCGGATCCGCGCGCCCCGCGTCGCGCGGCGCGTCTGCAGCGCGGCCCGCGCCTGCTCGAGCGGGCGCCCTGGCAGGCTGCGCGATGTCCTCGATCGATACCGTCCCCTGCAAGGCCGACAGCCATGCTCGCCGCCGGGCCTCGCGCTCCTGCCGCTCGCGCTTGAAGGCTTCCGCGACCCAGGGCGGCAGCGACGGCGGTTTCGGCTCGGGCAGGGCCCGCTGCAGCAGCAGGTAGGCATTGCCGATCTCGACGCCCGACACTTCCCACTTGCGCAGCAGGACCTGCCACGCCGTCTCGGCGAGGCTCCGGTCGTTCGCGACGATCTCGCGATAGGTTTCCAGATCGGCCTGCAGCAGCTGGCGCCGCTCCCGCCAGCGCTCGCGCTCCTGTTCATAGGCCGCCACGCGCTGCCGCCACAGCTCGAGCTCGCGCTGGCGCCGCTCTTCGGCGAGCTGCTGCTGCCGGCGCTCGAGCTCCTGCTGCTCCTGCTTGCGCTGCCGGGACAGCTCGAGCAGCTGCGCCATGCTCTCGTCAGCCTTCGCCGAACCGAGGTCCGGGGACCCGCGCCGTTGCAGACGCTGCTGCAGGGCGGCGATCTCCTGATCCAGCCTCGCGATCTCGGCGCGCCGCTTCTCCAGCTCCGCCTCCTCCTGCTGCCGGCGCTCGCGCTCCCGCGCCTCCTGCTGCTCGAGCCCGAGCAAGCGCGACAGCTCCTGCTGCTTCAAGGCCGCCTCTTCCTCGACCGTCAGCGCCGGCACGAAGCAGAAGCCCTCGAGCAGGCTCATGCTGACCCACGGCGTCTGCGCGCCGCCGGTCAACGCATGCACGCGCTTGTTGACCTCGGTGACCATCAGCCGCACATCGAGGCCCGGACGCTGCAGGTACTCCAGCAGGGCCTGGGTGAACGGACTGTGGCGGCCCGCGCTGTCGGCCGCCACGCTGCCCGGGGCCGTCGCATAGATCACGAGGGTGCCGAGCGGGGCCTTGATCTCGGCCAGGCCCTGCACCCGCGCGCGCGTGCGCCCGCGGAACGGATTGTTGCGGCAGGCATCGAGGATGACGATGTTCACCGGCACCCGCGCCTTCTCCATCCGGCCGAGCAGCTCGCCGACGGCGACCGCGCGGTACGGCACCTGCTCCTCGCTGTCGATCCGCGCCTCCGGACGGCGGGCGATCGGCAGCAGCCAGTTCTCGCCGTTGACCTGCACGCCGTGGCCGGCGAAGTAGAACAAGGCGACCTTGGCGCTGCGCAACCGCTCGCTGAAGCGCTGGATGCCGATCGTCATCTCCTCGAGATCGGCGTCGAGCACTTGGGTGACGACGAAGCCGATGCCCTCCAGGGCCCTGCTGACGGCCTGCGCGTCGTACACTGGATTGGCCAACGGCGCATCGGGGTAGGCGGCATTGCCGATGACCAGCGCGATATGGTCGCTGGCCTGGCGGCGCAGCGGCACGAAACCGCGCTCCGCCGCCGCCGCCGGCGCAAGCAACAGCACCAGCGCGACGGCGAGGCCGAGCAGTCCCTGACGGGTTGACAGCCCTGCGCCCGTCATGGCGCGCAGCCTAAGCGCGCGGCGCGGCGGGACAAGCCGCGCGGCGCTCGCTTACGCCGCGGACCCGCCGGCGCGCCGATCTCAGGTCCCGGCCGTCTGCCCGGGCTGCTGCCGCTGGCGCAGGGCGCGGACCTCGGCGGCGAACTCGCGGTCGGCGCCGCGGATGTGGCCGAGCAGCCAGTCTTCGAGGAAGGCGAGCAGGGCGCGCGCGGCCTGCCGGTCGCCCCAGCGGCAGCAGCGATCGAGCTCGCCGAGGCGGGCGCGGAAGGCGGCGTGCAGCTGGCGATGCCGTTCGAGGCCGGGCCAGGCGATCAGCGCCAACACCCGCTCTTCGTCGGCGAAGTGGGTTTCGGCGTAGAGGTGGAGGAAGGACACCACCTCGGCGACGCGCTGCGGCTGGCCGGCCAGCAGCGCCTCGTCGAGGTCGGCCATCGCCTCGAGCAGCTGGCGGTGCTGGAAGTCGATCTGCGAACCGTCGATCGCGAGGTCCGCCGTCCAGACGAAGCGGCTCATCGCCGCGCCCTTTCGGCACGGAGCGCCGCCCCGCGGCGCCGCGCCCGGGAGCCGATGCCCGCGATCGCCAACGAGGACGGCTGCGCCATATGAGCTGCCGTGGATAGGCTACCCTGCCAGCGCCGCGGAGCAATCCGCGCCGCTCACGCCGGACGATCGAGGACGCGATAGCCGATCGCCTCGCTGACATCGTCGATGCTGATCGTCGGGCGAGCGTCGAGATCGGCGATGCTGCGCGCGACCTTGAGCACGCGGTCGTGGGCGCGCGCCGAGAGCCCGAGCTCGTCGACGGCCTGGGCGAGCAGGCGCAGGGCCTCGGCGCTCGGCTGGGCGTGGCGGCGCAGGGCCCCGGCCTCGAGCAGCGCGTTCGGCACGCCCTGCCGCCGCAGCATGCGCGCGCGCGCCTCCTGCACGCGCTGGCGCAGGACGGCGCTGCTCTCGCCGCCCTGCGCCGCCTGCAGGGCCTCCGGTTTCTGCGCCGGCACCTCGAGGTGGAGGTCGATGCGGTCGAGCAGCGGCCCGCTGATCCGCGCGCGGTAGCGGTGGATCTCGTCCGCGCCGCAGGTGCAGCGGCGCGTCGGATGGCCGAGGTAGCCGCAGGGGCAGGGATTCATCGCCGCCACCAGCATGCAGCGCGCGGGGAAGCGCAGGCGGTGCCCGGCGCGGGCGATCGTCAGGTGGCCGTCCTCGAGCGGCTGGCGCAGCGACTCGAGCGTGCTGCGCGCGTACTCCGGCAGCTCATCGAGGAACAGCACGCCGTGATGGGCGAGGCTGAGCTCGCCGGGCCGCGGGGGATTGCCGCCGCCGATCAGGCCCGGCCCGCTGACCCCGTGGTGCGGGGCGCGGAAGGGCCGCTGGCGCAGCAGGCCGCAGCCGGCCGGCAGCAGGCCGGCGATCGAGTGGATGCGCGTCACTTCCAGCGCCTCGTCGTCGGTCAGCGCCGGCAGGATGCCGGGCAGGCGGCGCGCGAGCATCGTCTTGCCCGAGCCCGGCGGGCCGAGCATCAGGACATTGTGCGCGCCGGCCGCGGCGATCAGCAGGGCGCGCTTGGCGTGCTCCTGGCCGCGCACCTCCGACAGGCAGGGCTCGCGCTCGGGCAGCGGCGGCGGAGGCGGCGGCAGGGGCGGGGCCGGCGCGCCGCGCAGCCAGCGGCAGCAGCCGGCGAGGTCGGCGGGCGCGACGACCTGCAGGCCGCCGACCGCCGCCGCCTCGTGGGCATTGGCCGGGGCGACGACGATCGCGCGCAGGCCGGCGGCGCGTGCCGCCGCGGCCGCCGCCACCACCCCGCGCACCGGCCGCAGCGTGCCGTCGAGCGCCAGCTCGGCGAGGAACAGCGCGTCGCGCGGCGGCGGCGGCAGCTCGTTGTCGGCGATCGTCGCCAAAAAGCCGATCGCGCAGGCGAGATCGAAGGCCGGGCCCTCCTTGCGGCGGTCGGCCGGCGCGAGGTTGACGGTGATCGCGTCATGCGGGCGGTGATGCAAACCGCTGGCGAAGATCGCCGTCGTCACCCGCTGCACGCTCTCGCGCACCGCGGCATCGGGCAGGCCGACCATCGTCACCCGGCCCTCGCCGCTGGCCGGCTCGGCGCGCGCGACCTCGACGGTGACGAGGTAGCCGTCGACGCCCTCGATGCCGGCGGCGAGCACCGTCACCAGCCGCATCCGCGCCCTCCCCGACCGCGCACAGCGGCTGGCCGCGCGCTCACTCGAGGACCTGCCACCGCACCTCCACGCGCCGGTTCTTGGCGAGGTCGCTCTCGCCGGGGATCGGCTCCTCCCAGCCCCGGCTCTGCGCCATGACGCGCTCGCCGACCGGGCAGCGGCGCAGCACCGCGTCGCGCACCGCGCTGGCGCGCTCCTCGCCGAGACGGCGCGCGCGCGCATCGGCCTCGGCGCGTCCCCACTGCGCGCGCAGCTCCTCGCGCCGCGAGGGCTCGACATGGCCGATCAGCAGCAGCACCGAGCCGGGGCTGGCGCGCAGCCAGCCGGCGAGGCGCTCGAGGTTGGCGAGGTTGTCCGGGCTGTCCTCGGCCAGCTCCGCGGAGTTCGGCCGGAAGTAGAAGCGGATGTCGCGCGTCAGCACGGTCGACGGCTCGAGCGGGCGGTCGCCGATGGCCAGCGGCGCGATCTGCACGCGCTCGCCGGGATAGGACGCGGCGAGCGCCTGCAGGTGCCCGAGGTCGAGCAGCTGGGCGGGATCGAGGGGATCGGCGCCGTAGTCGCTGTAGACGGCGTTGGCGCTCTGCAGGATGTAGCTGAAGCTGCCAGCGGCGTCCATCGTGCCGGAGAAGAAGGCGAGGTTCTCGGCGCGGTTGGCGAGGTGCACCTTGGCCAGCTCGCGCCGGGCCTCGGCCGGCTCCCAGCCGAAGGCCGCGGCGACCAGCGGCAGCCAGCGCTCCGGCTCCTCGCGCAGGCGGCGATTGCCCTCGAGGATGCCGTGCACCAGCCCGCGCACCGCCTGCGGCTGCTCGCGCGCGAAGCCGGCGTTGACCAGCAGGACGTCGGCGATGATCAGCAGGTTGCGGTTGCTGACGACGACGCGCGCCCGCCCGCCCGCCGCCTGCACGACCTCCTCGGTCTTCGGCGCCCACGTGACGCAGGCCGCCAGCCGGCCGCCATCGAGTTCGGCGAGAAAGCGGTCGCCGGCGGCGAAGCCGTCGGCGGCGAACACGAGGTTGATCGCCCCGGGATCGGCGGCGGCCGCGGGGTCGGGCGAGACGCGCACCGGGACATCGGCTTCGGCCGCCAGATAGCGCAGGAAGAACTCGGCCTCGGTGAACTGCGGCAGGACCACGCGCTGCCCGCGCAGCTGATTGATCGTCGCGATGTCGTGGCGCGCGACGACGGCGTCGGCGCCGCGCGAGTACGAGAGCAGGACCGGCACGACGACCCGCATCCGCGAGCCGAGCAGCGCCAGGGTGTCGGCGGTGGTGACGGTGGCGGCGAAGCGGCCCTCGTTGAGCTGGCGCCAGTTCTCGCTCTCCGAGAGGCGCAGCTGCAGGCGCAGGCCGTACTGCCGGGCGAGGAAGGAGTCGGGGGCCGGCTGCAGGCCGCCGTTGGCGACGATCAGGCCGGCGTAGCCGGCGTACTCGCTGATGTCGACCGCGAGGTCGTTGGCCGCGCGGTAGGTCCCCGGCACCCCGAGGTCGCCGAGCGTGCGCCGCGGCGGCAGCAGCTCGGGCCCGGCGTCGGCGGCCACCGCGAGCGCGACGCAGCAGCCCAGCAGCAACAACGTCATGAGCGGCATGGCTTCCTCACTGCGCGATGCGCCACTGCACTTCGACGCGGCGGTTGAGGACGGGATCGGAGACCTGCGGCAGCGGCTGCTCCCAGCCGCGGGTCTGGGTGACGATGCGCGCGGGATCGACGCCGCGCGTCTCGACCAGCATGCGCTTGACGGCGTCGGCGCGGTCCTGCCCGAGGCGGCGCGCCGCCATCAGCGCCGGGATCCGGCCGAGCTTCTTCTCGAGCTCGGCGCGCTGCGTCGGCTCGACGTGGCCGATCAGGACGACGCTCGAGCCGGGCCCCGAGCGCAGCCACTGCGCGATCCGGTCGAGGGCCTGCTGGTTACCGGCGGCATCGCGGCTCAGCGTCGTCCCGTCCTCGAACTGGAAGCGGATGTCGCGCGCCAGCACCGGCTCGACCGCCTGCTCGCCGCCCTGCGGCCGGATGTCGACGCGATCGTCGGCGAAGGCCTGCCCCAGGGCCTGCAGGGCCGAGGTGTCGACCAGGCGCTGGCAGTCGGGGGCGCCGGCGGGCAGATAGGGCTCGTAGACCAGGGCCGCGGCCTGGGTGATGTAGGCGAAGCTGCCGGCGGCGTCCATCGCGCCGGAGAAGAACGCGAGGTTCTCGGCGCGGTTGGCGAGGTGCACCTTGGCGAGCTCGTCGCGCGCGCGCGCCGCGTCCCAGCCGAAGGCGCGCTGCACGATCGGCAGCCAGCGCTCCGGATCCTGGCGCAGGCGGCGCGCGCCCTCGAGCGCGGCGTGCACGAGGGCGGCCAGGGCCCGCGGCTGGGCGCGCGCGAAGCCGGCGTTGACCAGCAGGACATCGGCGATGATCAGCAGGTTGCGGTTGGTCAGCAGCTGGCGCGCCGCGCCCGAGGACGCGGCGACGATCTCCGTCGTCTTCGGCGCCCAGGTGACGCAGCCGGCGAAGCGCCGCGCGCCGCTCTCGATGTCGGCGGCGAAGGCGTCGCCGGCGGCGAAGCCATCGGCGGCGAAGACGAGGTTGATCGCGTCGCTGCGCAGCCGGCCATCGCCGGCGATCGCGACCGGGATGTCGGCCTCCTGCGCCAGGTAGCGCAGGAAGAACTCGGTCTCGACGAACTGCGTGACGACGACCGTCTGGCCGACGAGGTCGTTGATCCGCTTGATGTCGCTGCGCACGATCAGGCCGTCGGCGCCGCGCGAGTACGACAGCAGCACCGGGACGACGGCGTTGAGGCGCGGGCCGAGCAGCGGCAGGACATCGGCGGTCGTCACCGTCGCCGCGATGCGGCCCTCGTGCACGGCGCGCCAGTTCTCGCTCTCCGACAGGCGCAGGCGCAGGCGCAGGCCGTACTGCTTGCTGACGAAGGAGTCGGCCGCGCTCTCCAGCCCGCCGTTGGCGACGATCAGGCCGGCATAGCCGGCGTACTCGCTGATGTCGACCTCGATGGCGCCGCTCGGCTGATAGGCGCCGGCCTGGCCGATGTCGGGGAAGCTGGCGCGCGGCGCCACCAGCTCGCCGGCCGGCACGGCGAGGCAGGCGGCAAGCAGCGCGAGGAGGCGGAAGACGTTCGGCATATCACGGACTCGCGGGGGGACTGGCGACCACCAGCCGGAAGCCGATGGTCGGGTTGGCGGTGTGCGGCGGCAGGCCGATGCGGGCGGCGCTGCGCGTCTGGAACGGCGGCGAGGCCCAGCTGCCGCCGCGCACGCTGCGCGGCGCGCGCTCGCCGCCCGCCGGCGCCTGCGCGGGATCGGCAGCGAAGACGTCCTGGCACCACTCGGCGACATTGCCGTGCATATCGTACAGCCCCCAGGGATTGGGGGAGAAGCGGCCGACCGGCGCGGTCTGCGCGCCGTAGCCGTCGTCGCCGAGGAGATCGGCGCCCGGCCAGCGGTCGGGATCGGGGTCGGACTCGGCGAGGCGGCGATCGGCGTAGTTGGCGTAGCGCGGCAGCTGCGCGGCATCGCTGCCGAAGCTCCACGGCGAGAAGGTGCCGGCGCGGCAGGCCGCCTCCCACTCGGCCTCGCTGGGCAGCCGCGGCTCCAGGCCCGGGCAGCGCGCGGCCAGCGCCTCGAGGAAGCGCTGCACATCGTGCCAGCTGACCGATTCGACCGGCCGCTCCTCGCCCTTGAACTGGCTCGGGTTGCTGCCCATCACCGCCTGCCACAGGCGCTGCGTCGTCTCGTGCTCGGCGATCCAGAAGGCACCGATATCGACCGTCCGCTGGCCCTCGCTGCGCGCTTGGCGTCCGGCCTCCTCGGGCGGCGAGCCGAGGCGCAGGCTGTGCGCCGCGATGCGGCGGAAGCGCAGCTGCAGGCCCTCGAGCTCGAGCAGCGCGCGGTCCTCGCCGCGCCGCGTCAGCCAGGGACGCAGGCGGGCGACGACCGTGCCGTGGGCTTCGTCGTCGGGGATCTGCAGGCTGCCGTCCACGGGGCGGAAGCCGCTGGCGAACACCGTCCAGCGCCGCAGGCCGGGACGGACCAGCAGGTTCTCGGGGTCGCAGGCGACGCCGTCGACCTGCACGCGCACGCGCGGCAGCACCGCGCCGCTCTCGGCGTGCAGCGCCGAGAGGCGCACCGGGATGGCCCGCGGCTGGCGCAGCACGCAGGGCTCGACGCTGCCGCTGCCGGCGACCAGGACGGGCAGCGGCGCGATCTGGCGCTGCTGCAGGTCGAGGCGCACCTGCTCGACGAGGCGGCGGACGCCGACATCCTGCCCCTCGGCGGCGAGCATCGCCAGGGCGCGGGCGAAGGCCGCGGTGAACGGCGAGGGCTGCCCGCCGCTCGGCGCCGGCGCGAAGCGCCCGCTATCGGTGCTGTAGACCTGCCAGATCGGCAGCGGCTGCACGGTGATCGGCGGCGGCGGCGCCAGCGTCCGCTGGTTGCGGCAGGCATCGATGACGAGCACGGCCTGGGCCGCGCGCTGCTCGGCGAAGGCCGCCGCCACCCAGGCGACGAGCTCGGGCACCGGGATGGTCGCCGACAGCCCCCCTCCCGGCAGCTCCTGCGTCGCGCTGGTGCACAGCGCCGGCGTGCCGTCGGCCGTGCTGTAGCCGTGGCCCGTGTAGTAGACGAGGAGCAGCGGCGCCTCGCCGGCGAGGCGGGCGGCGGCGCGGCGCAGGGCGGCGCGGATCGCGTCGCTGTGCACGCGCGCGCCGCTGAGCTCGCTGATCGCCGAGGGGCTCCAGCCGGCGGCGAGCAGGCCCTGGCGCAGGGCGCGCGCGTTCTCGGCCAGGCCCGGGAGGTTCCACGCGCTCTCCGCGTACTCGTCGGCGACGAGCAGCAGAGCCTGGCGGCTGCTCGGCGCCCCCTCGGCCGGCGGCAGCCAGGCCAGCGTCGGCTCCCCGGCAAGCAGCGCCAGCGCGAGCGCGATCGACAGCCAGGCGGCGCGCATGTGCGCAGTGTGCGGCCCGGCGCGCGCCGGCCAAGGCGCAGCACTCAGGCCGCCGAGCGCCGCCGCTGGCGGCGCCGCGGCGCGCGCGACGATGCGGCCCGCCTCAGAGGAGTTCCGGATGCCCATCCTCGTCACCGGCGCCGCCGGCTTCATCGGCTCGCATGTCGCGCACCGCCTGCTCGATCAGGGCCGCGAGGTGCTCGGCCTCGACAACCTCAACCCCTACTACGACCCGAAACTCAAAGAGGCGCGCCTGGCGCGCCTGCAGGCCCGCCCCGGGTTCCGCTTCGCCAAGGTCGACCTCGCCGACCGCGCAGCGATGCAGGCGCTCTTCGCCGAGCAGCGCCCGGAGCTCGTCATCCATTTGGCGGCGCAGGCCGGGGTCCGCTACTCGCTGGAGAACCCCTACGCCTACGCCGACGCCAACCTCGTCGGCTTCCTCCACATCCTCGAGGGCTGCCGGGCGACCGGCTGCCGCCACCTCGTCTATGCCAGCACCTCCTCGGTCTACGGCCTGGACCGCGCGATGCCGTTCAGCGAGCACCGCGGCGGCGGGCACCCGATGACGCTCTATGCCGCGACCAAGCGCGCCAACGAGCTGATGGCGCACAGCTACGCGCACCTCTTCGGCCTGCCCTGCACGGGGCTGCGCTTCTTCACCGTCTACGGCCCCTGGGGCCGCCCGGACATGGCGCTGTTCAAGTTCACCGATGCGATGCTCTCCGGCCGCCCGATCGAGCTCTACAACCGCGGGGAGATGGTGCGCGACTTCACCTACATCGACGACATCGTCGAGGGCGTGGTGCGAATCGCCGACATCCCGGCGCAGCCGAATCCCTCGTGGAACGCGCTGCAGCCCGATCCCGCCAGCTCGAGCGCGCCGTGGCGGATCTACAACATCGGCAACAGCCAGCCGGTGCAGCTGACCGCCTATGTCGAGGCCCTGGAGGAGGCCCTCGGCATGAAGGCCGAGCGCATCCTGCTGCCGATGCAGCCCGGCGATGTGCCGGCGACCGAGGCCGATGTCAGCGAGCTCGAGACGGTGACCGGCTTCCGCCCGCGCACCAGCGTCCGCGAGGGCGTCGCGCGCTTCGTCGCCTGGTACCGCGCCTACTACGGCCGTTGAGCCGCCGCCGCGACCGGCGACGATGACGCCATGAAGGCCATCGTCCTCGCCGGCGGCGCCGGCACCCGTCTGCATCCGGCGACGCGCGCGCTCAGCAAGCAGCTGCTGCCGGTGTACGACAAGCCGATGATCTACTACCCGCTGTCGGTGGTGATGCTCGCCGGCCTGCGCGAGATCCTGATCATCTCCACCCCCAGCGACCTGCCGCGCTTCCGCGAGCTGCTCGGCGACGGCGCGCGCTTCGGCGTGCGCTTCGCCTACGCCGAGCAGCCGCGCCCCGAGGGCCTGGCGCAGGCCCTGGTGATCGGCCGGCCCTTCCTCGCCGGCTCCACGGTCTGCCTGATCCTCGGCGACAACCTGTTCTACGGCGACCGCCTGCCGGCGCTGCTGCAGCGCGCCAGCGCGCTGCAGCAGGGCGCGCACATCTTCGCCTACCGCGTCAACGACCCCGAGCGCTACGGCGTCGTCACCTTCGATGCCGCCTGGCGCGTCATCGACCTCGAGGAGAAGCCGGCGCGCCCGCGCAGCCGCTTCGCCGTCCCCGGCCTCTACTTCTACGGCCCCGAGGCCTGCGACATCGCCGCCGCGCTCTCGCCGAGCGCGCGCGGCGAGTACGAGATCACCGATGTCAACCGCGAGTTCCTGCGCCGCGGGCAGCTGACGGCGCAGCCGCTCGGCCGCGGCATCGCCTGGCTCGACACCGGCACGCCGGAGAGCCTGCTGCAGGCCAGCCAGTTCGTCGCCGCGATCGAGCACCGCCAGGGCCTGAAGATCGCCTGCCTCGAGGAGATCGCCTGGCGCCAGGGCTGGATCGACGAGCGCGCGGTGCTCGCCGCCGCCGACGAGCACGGGCGCAGCGCCTACGGCGAGTACCTGCGGCGCATCGTCGAGGAAGGGCGATGAGCGAGCATCGCCCGCGCGTCGTCCTCGTCACCGGCGGCGCCGGCTTCATCGGCTGCCACGTGGTGCGGCACCTGCTCGCCAGCGATCCCGCGTTGCGCGTGATCACGCTCGACGCGCTGACCTACGCCGGCCACCGCGAGAACCTCGCCGATGTCCTCGCCGCGCACCCCCAGCGGCACCGCTTCGTCCATGGCGACATCGCCGATCGGCCGCTGGTCGCCGCGCTGTTCGCCGAGGAAGGCATCGACACCGTCATCCATCTCGCGGCGGAGAGCCATGTCGACCGTTCGATCGATGGCCCGCTCGCCTTCGTCCGCAGCAATGTGCTCGGCACCGCGGTGCTGCTCGAGGCGGCGCGCGCCGCCTGGGGCCGGCGCCAGGATGTGCGCTTCCACCACGTCTCGACCGACGAGGTCTTCGGCAGCCTCGGCGAGGAAGGCCGCTTCACCGAGGAGACGCCCTACGATCCCTCCAGTCCCTACAGCGCGAGCAAGGCGGCGAGCGACCACCTGGTGCGCGCCTGGCATCGCACCTACGGCCTGCCGGCGACGCTGAGCAACTGCTGCAACAACTACGGACCCTACCAGTTCCCGGAGAAGCTGATCCCGCTGATGGTCTGCCGCGCGCTCGCTGGCGAGACGCTGCCGGTCTACGGCAGCGGTCGGCAGATCCGCGACTGGCTCTATGTCGAGGACCATGCCCGGGCGCTGGCGCTGATCGTCCGCCGCGGCCAGCCCGGACGCACCTACCACATCGGCGCGCGCGAGGAGCACCGCAACCTCGAGCTCGTCGAGCGCCTCTGCGACCTGCTCGACGAGCTGCGCCCGGATCCCGCCGGCCCGCATCGCCGCCTGATCCGCTTCGTCGCCGATCGGCCCGGGCACGACTACCGCTACGCGATCGACCCGACGCGCCTCGAGCGCGAGCTCGGCTGGCGTCCGCAGGTGTCCTTCGCCGAGGGGCTGCGCCGCACCGTGCAGTGGTACCTCGAGCGCCAGGACTGGGTGGCGGCGGTGCGCGGCGCCTACCGCGGCGAGCGGCTGGGGCTGCTCGCGCCGCGCGGCGAGGGTCCAGCCTAGCAGCCGTCGGCGATCGCCGCGAGGCGCGCGGCATCGCGCACGCGGATCGCCTCGCGCTCGACGACGAGGCAGCCGTCATCGGCGAGCTTGCGCAGCGTCCGCGACAGGGCCTCCGGCGTCAGGTTGAGATGCGCCGCGAGGTGCTTGCGCGGGACCGGCGCATGGACCAGGCCCGCGCCGTCGGCATGCTGCAGCGCATAGCGCGCGACCCGGCCGAGGGCATCGCGCAAGGCGACATCGCCGAGCAGGTCGACGACATGGTGCAGCCAGGCCGCGAGACCGGCGAGCAGATCGATGCAGGCCTGGTGATCGCGGCGCAGGAACGCGCGGAACTCCGCTGCCGGCAGCACGGTCAGACAGCTGTCTTCCACCGCCTCGGCGCAGGCCGGGCAGGGGAACTCGCCGATCACCGCGGCCTCGGCGAAGGTCGAGCCCGGGCCGGCGAGGTGCAGGACCTGCTCGCGGCCCTGCGGCGACAGCTTGTAGATGCGGACCAGCCCGCTGCCGACGATGCCGACCCCGGGGCAGGGATCGCCCTGACGGAACAGGCAGCGGCCGGCCGGCAGCTCGCAGGGCTCGGCCATCGCCGCCAGCTGCTCGCGCGCGCTCGCCGACAGGCGGGCGAAGAGCCGGCAGCGTCCGAGCATCTCCCGCGGCTCCATGGCGGCAGTGTCGCGGCCCGCCCGCGACTGCCAGCTCACGCGGAGCGCGTCCTGCGCCGCGTCAGCGCCGTCGGCGCCGCCTGCTCCCGCCCCGGCGCCGCCGCCATCACTGGCACGCGGCGATGGCGCTCGAGCAGGCGCGCGAGCGTGATCTCGCCGCTCAGCACGCAGGCCCGGATGAAGTCGGTCAGCACGCGCTCGCGCTCGGCCATCACCCCGGGCAGGTCGTCGACCAGGGCCAGCGCCCGGTCGTAGTGGCTGAGCGCCTGGACATAGCAGTCGGTGCGCAGCTCGTGCTCGCGCCGCGTGCACACGCGCGCCCGGCGCACGAGCAGCCGCGCCAGTGCGAGCGACTGCTCCGCCTCGCTGAGGTTTCCCGACTGGCGCAGCCAGGCCTGGAGCTGCTGCTGGAACTCGCCGACCGTCGGCCGGCGCTCGGGGTCGCGAGCCATCGCCTGGCGCTGCGCCTGCACCAGGCGCGAGGGCGCTTGCGGGTTCGCCTGCTCGATGGGGACGAGGCGCACCTCGCGCGCCGCCGCCAGCGTCGCCTCGACGGTCGTCGTGTGCTGATAGGGCATGCTGCCGGTCAGGATGTGGTAGAGGATGCCGCCGAGCATGAAGACGTCGGCTGGCCGGCCGACTCGCCGCCGATCGTCGCCGAGGCACTCCGGCGGCAGGCAGGCCGGGGTGCCGGCGCACAGCGGGACCTCCTGGCCATCGAAGGTCTCCGGCAGATGCTCGTCGACCAGCGGCACCGCCAGGCCCCAGTCGATGACCGTCACCTCGCCGTAGTCGCCGGTGATGACGTTGGCGGCCTTGAGATCGCGGTGGACGATGCCGCGGTCATGGGCATAGGCGACGGCCTGGCAGACATCGACGAGCACTTCGATCAGCGCCGGCAGCGTCGCGGGGTCGGGCCTGGCGCGCAACCGTTCTTCGAGGGTGCGGCCGCGCAGCCGGCGCATCACCAGGATCCCGTCGGCGGCATCGTAGACCGCGATGATGCTCGGGTGCGACAGCGAGGCCGTCAGGCGCGCTTCGTGGCGGAAGCGGGCGGCAACGCCGCCCTCGTTCTGGGCGCAGATTTTGATCGCCACTTCGCGGCCGAGGAAGCCGTGCTCGGCGGCGTAGACCCGGCCCTGGCCGCCCTCGCCGAGCACGCCCTGCAGGCGGTAGGCGGTGTGCACGGCGACGGTCGAACCCTCGTGGCGCACCGTCGGCTGCGGCTGGTCGGGGGGCGATTGGCGCAGGGTGGTGCGCAGCGCCCGCCACTCGGACGGAGCCAGCGGCCTGGTCTGGGCCAAGGCCTGCGCCGCCTCGTCCGAGCCGCCTGGGCGCTGATTCATGGGCGAAGCTCGCATCTCATCGCGGGGCGCTCGACGGTTCGCCGAGCGCGACCGCGGCGCGCACGAAGCCCTCGCGCGCCCGCTTGAGCAGCTCGTGCGCCAGGCGCTGCTCGGCGCAGAGGCCGAGCGCGCGCTCGCAGCAGCCGATCGCGGTCGCGAAGTGCTGATAGGCATCCGCGGGCTTCGCCGACATCTCGCCGTCGCGCAGCGCGCGCTGGGCGCGCTCGAGCAGGACGCTGGCCTGCTCGCTGGCGCCGCTGGTATGGAGCCAGGTGCGCAGCTCGTTGGCGAATCCCTCGACCGTCCCCCGGTCGTCGGGGTCCCAGGCCAGAGCCTGCTCGGCGGCGTGGATCAGGCGGAAGGGAGCGCCGGGCGCGCGAGTGAGGAGCGGCGCCTTGGCGTTGCGCGCCGCCAGCTCGACCGAGCGGCGGGTATTCGGAGACTCGAAGGGGTAGGACCCGCAGAGGATGCGGTAGAGCAGGGCCCCGAGCATGAAGAGATCGGCGGCAAAAGAGAGCCGCGCGATGTCGCCGGTCGCCACCTCCGGGGGCAGACACATCGGCGTGCCGGCGCACAGTTCGCGGATCGTGCGCACGCGCGGGGCGTGCCAGCGGCGATCGGGACCCGCCTTGATGCCAGCGGCCAGTCCCCAGTCCATCAGCCACACCTGGCCGAAGGGTCCGACGAGGATGTTGTCGCCCTTGATGTCGCGATGGATGACGCCCTGGCTGTGCGCATAGGAGACGGCGTCGCAGACCTTGATCAGCACTTCGATCGCGAAGCCGAGGGCATCCAGGCCGCGACCGGCGAGCATGCTCTCGAAGCAGTGGCCACGCAAGCGGCGCATCACCAGAAAGTCGTCGCCAGCGTCGTAGACCGGCGGGATGTTCGGGTGCTCGAGCGCGGCGGTCACGGTGCATTCGGCATGGAAGGCGGCCTGGCGCGGGGTGCCGATGAACTCGGCGCGCAGCGTCTTGATCGCGACTTCGCGGCCGGTCGTCCGCTGGCGCGCGAGATGGACGATGCCCATCCCGCCCTCGCCGAGCGTGCCGACGAGGATGTAGGGCCGTCCGGCGCGATCGAAGTCGGTGTCGATGACGTCGGCGAAGCGCAGGCGGCCGCGCACCGGGACCTCGACGGTCGCCGCGGTCGCCGCGGGGCCGAGCTCCTCGGTCGCCGCCTCGCTGCGCGCAGGTGCCGGCGCAGCTTCGGCGGCGGCGGTCGAGCGCTCGCCGCTCGGCGTCGCCTCCGGCTCGTCCGGCACCAGCGACCGGAATGTCTGCGAGGGCGGCAGATCGCCGATGCGATCGGCGGCCAGCGCCTCGAGCCAGGTCGGGGCCGAGGTCATGCCGGCAGTCTCGGTCGGCGGATGTAGGTTGCATGAATGTTTCCCGCAGGGCGAGCTGCGCGCGGGATTCATCCCGCGTTCATCGGAGCTACACATGCGTGGCGAGAATCGCGGGCATGCCGGACGCTCAGCCTGGGCAGGCCTCGGCGATCCTCGCCTCGTGCCGGATCAGCGGGCGCTTCGAGCCCGGCGGCTTCGTCGAGCAGCTCGAAGCCCTGCACGCGATGGGCGCCACCTGCCGCATCGAAGTCGAGATGCCGGACGGGTCCCCCGGCATCGTCCATCTCTGCCAGGGCGCCGTGCACCAGGCCCGCTGGAACGCGATCGTCGGCATCGACGCGCTGATCGCGATGGCGGTGCAAGGGGCCGGCGGCATCCGCCTGATTCCAGCGGCCCCGGTCGACAACGAGATCGGGGTCTTCACGCCCGTCCTCTTCGATCGGCTGCGTGCCGCCGAAGCCCGGCACCGCCAGCGACCGCCCCAGGCCGAGTTGCCGCTGCCGACCGACGAGCAGGACACCGGAGCCCTGCTCGAGCATGCGACGGTGCGGCGGCATCGCCGCGAGCGCGAGGAGAGCGTGCGACGGCAGCACGAGACTGCGCTCTTCCCCGACGACTGGATCAAGCAGCTGGTGCCGGACGCGTTGGCGGGCGCGCCGGCGGTCAGCGAGCCCGCCTCCGGCCCCGGCCCGGCGTCCTGGACCCCGCCGGCGGTCGGCAGCATGCTCGGCCGCTGCTACCTGAGCGCCGAGATCGGGCGCGGAGCGACCGCGATCGTCTACCGCGCCCTGCACATCACGCTGAAGATCGACGTCGCGGTCAAGGTCTTCATCCCCGGCGAAAACGGCCAGCCGGTCGTGCCGCTCGACGAAGCGCGCCTGCTCGCCCGGCTGAATCACCCGCAGGTGCTGCGCGTCCTCGACTGCAGCGAAGACCCGCCCTGGCCGCATCTGATCTGCGAGTTCATCGACGGCTTCACGCTCGCCGAGCTGATCGAGCAGGGCGGATCGCTCGACATCGTGCAGGCCCTGCGCATCGCCCAGCAGGCGGCGCAGGGCCTGGCTTACGCCGCCAGCCAAGGCGTCGTCCACTGCGATGTCAAGCCCGGCAACATCCTGATCGCGCGACAGGACGGCGCGGTGCGGATCGCCGATCTCGGCCTGGCGCGGGCGCTCAACCAGCCCGGCGGCGCCGAGATCTGCGGCACGCCCGCCTACATCAGCCCGGAGCAGGTGCAGCAGCAGCCGGTGACCGAGAAGACCGACATCTATGCGCTCGGCTGCACGCTGTGGCATGCCCTCACCGGCAGCCCGCTGTTCCCGGATCCCGACCCGGTGCGGATGATGGCGCGGCACGTCACCGAGACCCCGCCGCCGCTCTCGGTGCACCTCGGGCGGCGCTGCGACCTGAGGCTCGAGCGTCTGCTCAAGCAGATGCTCGCCAAGGATCCCGGACAGCGCCCGGGCTACGACGTTCTGCTTCCCGAGCTCGCGCAGATCATCGCGCGCATCGAGCGGCACTCGGCATCGCCGCTGGAAGCGCTGAGCACCAGCATCTATCGCACGCTGCGGCTGGCCGTCGACTCGGTGCGGCGCGCGATCGGCGCGCGTTGATCGAGATCAATGCGGGAGCCTCCGCGACCGCGCATGATGCGCGCGTCGGGAGGACGACATGAGCATCTGCAACCAATGCGAACAGGCCCACCGCTGCGTGGGCTGCACCATCACCGCCGGCAGCCCCGGCGTCTGCGGCAAGGATGAGGACATCCAGAGCCTGCAGGAGATCCTGCTCTACGGCCTGAAGGGCATGAGCGCCTACGCCTGCCATGCGCGCCGCCTCGGGCGCAGCGATCCCGAGGTCGATGCCTTCGTGCAGCAGGCGCTCTTCGCGACGATGACCAACGTCAACTTCGACTTCGACGCCACCCTCGAGTGGGTGCTGCGCTGCGGCGCGATGAACCTGCGCGTCATGCGCATGCTCGACGAAGCGCACACGGCGGCCTTCGGCACGCCATCGCCGGCCGAAGTGCAGGAAGGGACCCAGGCCGGTCCCGGCATCCTGATCACCGGCCACGATCTGCTCGACCTGCAGCGCTTGCTCGAGGCCTGCGCCGGCACGCCGGTGAAGGTCTACACCCACGGCGAGATGCTGCCCGCCCACGCCTATCCGAAGCTGCGCGCCCATCCCAACCTCGCCGGCCACTATGGCGACGCTTGGCAGAAGCAGCGCAGCGAGTTCGAGGCCTTCCCGGGCGCCATCCTTGCGACCACCAACTGCGTGCTGATCCCCAAGGAGAGCTACCGCGAGCGCGTCTTCACCACGCGCGAGGTCGCCCTGCCGGGAGCCAGGCGGATCACCGACGAGGACTACCGCCCGGTCGTCGAGGCCGCACTCCGTCTGCCGGGCTGCCCGCAGGCTCCCACGCGCCGCACCCAGGTCGGCTTCCACCACGCCGCGATCCTCGCCCAGGCGCCGGCCATCATCGAGGCGGTGCGCCGCGGGCAGATCAGCCGCTTCTTCGTCATCGGCGGCTGCGATGGCGCCGAGCCCGGCCGCAACTACTTCAGCGAGTACGCCGCCGCCACCCCGCCGGACTCCTTCATCCTGACGCTCGGCTGCGGCAAGTACCGCATCCGCAACCACGACTACGGCACGCATCTCGGCCTCCCGCGCCTGCTCGACATGGGGCAGTGCAATGACGCCTACGGCGCCATCGTCGTCGCCCTCAAGCTCGCCGAGACCTTCCGCTGCTCGGTCAACGAGCTGCCGCTGACCCTCTGCCTCTCATGGTTCGAGCAGAAGGCCGTGGCTGTGCTGCTGACGCTGCTGCACCTCGGCGTCAAGAACATCGCCATCGGCCCCAATCCGCCGGCCTTCGTCAGCCCGCGCGTGTTCGCCCTGCTGCAGGAGCGCTTCGGGCTGCGCGTCATCAGCGGCGACCCGCGGCGCGATGTCGCACGCGCCCTCGGCCGCGCGGCCTGACGAATGGCGCGGCGGCGCCCAGCCCGCGGCGGCGGCCTTCAGCGTCCCGACAACGGATCGACCGCCCGGCGTCCGGCCTGGCGGTCGATCATCGTCTGGAACTGCAGCGCGATCTCGCGCTTATCGGGGTGATTGGTGATCACCGTCACCGTCTCGTCGTAGTCGCCCTCGGGCAGCGGCCCCGCCGTCTCCCGCGCGCTGGCGACGATCAGCACCGCGCGCTCGTCGATCTGCTGCGGCACGAAGCGCCAGATTTGGCCGGCATAGTCGATGCGCTCGACGCGCAGGCCGCCGGTCGGCGTCTCCTCCGGCGGGGTCGAGAGGCGGATGCGCCGGCGCAGCCGCTGCGGCTCGTCCGGCCGTTCGTGGACGACGAAGCGATAGACATCGCGCCACGCCGCATCGGCCGGCCGCTCGTTGAGCGGGGCTCCCGGCGGCAGGGCATCGACGGCGACGATCTCGCGCACCCGCCACCAGCACCACACCTCGATCGGCTCGAACTCGGGATCGCTGACGAAGAGGCTGACCCGCAGCTGCTGCGGCCCGCTGCGCCGCAGGTTGTCGGTGTGCACCTCGAGCGTCGTCGTCTCGCCGGGAATCAGGAAGCGGCTCGCCAGCTCGAGCTTGGAGCAGGCACAGGTGCTGTCGATCTGCGTGATCCGCACCGCCCGCGGATAGGGGTTGCGGACCGTGACCACGGCCTGGAAGGGCTGGTTCTCGCGCAGCAGGGGGGCCTGCTCGCGGCTTGCGACATTGGCGTTGACGACCTCGGCGGCGCACAGGCCGCCCGCCACCAGTCCGAGCAGCAGGGCCAGCCAGGGCGCGGGGCGCACGGCACGCGGGACGCTCATGCGCTCAGTATCGAGCGCCGCCGCGCGCTGCCATCGCGGGCGCCGCCCCGCTGGCTGCGGCGAAAGCCAGCCCCGCCGTTCACAGCCAGGCCTGCACTCGGACCGGCGTCGGATTCCAGCCGTTGCAGGGATTGTTCAGCTGCGGGCAGTTGGAGATCAGCACCAGGCAGTCGAGCTCGGCGCGCATCTCGACATAGCGACCCGGACCGCTGATGCCGTCGGCGAACGTCAGATCGCCCTCCGGCGTCACCGGCACATTCATGAAGAAGTTGATGTTGTGGGCGAGGTCGCGGGCGTTGAGGCCGACGCGCGGGGCCAACAGCAGGAAGGTCTCGCGGCAGGCATGCATGTAGCGGCGGTCCAGCCCGTAGCGCACCTGATTGGTCTCGCAGGCGCAGGCCCCGCCGAGCGTGTCGTGGCGTCCGCAGGTATCCTCGGTGATCGTCAGCAGCGTCCGGCCCCGGCTGCTGATCAGGCGCGATCCGGTCGTCAGGTAGATCTTGCGCTGCGCCCGCAAGGTGGCCGTCGCGTCGTAGTGCTCCGCGGTGTCGGGGTGGGCGTAGAAGAGCGTGTCGACCGCCTGGTTGCCCTCGAGGTCGGTGATCCGGAAGCGGCAGCCTTGCGGGAGGAGGTGGGTGAACCCCTCGCCGGCGGGAATGATGTGGTCGAAAAGCAGGCGGCTCATGCGAGAATCCCCTCCGTCAGTTCGAAGGCCCTGGCGTTCTCCGGACGGCGCCGACGACAGAGATCGTCGGGTCCCGGCGGCGGCACGGGCGCGATCAGCAGCTCGACCGGGTCCGGGGCGTAGTCCGGCCAGGGATCCATCGGGTGGGGCGTGTTCGAGAGCACGACCAGCGTGTCGAGCTCGGCGCGCAGCACGACGCGCTGACCGCGCGCGGCGTTGCGCTCCCAGGCGAGGTTGCCGTCGGCATCGCTGCGCACCTTGACGAACCAGTTGACATTGGCGTGCAGATCGCGCTCCCCCATCTCCCACTTGCCGAGTTCGATCAGGAAGTTGTCGCGCGTGTTGCGGATCATGTCGTTGCGCGCCTGCTGGTAGGTGCGCACGCCGTACTTGGCGCGGCTGGCCTCGGCATCCATGTGCCCGGTAATCGTGTCGTGCCAGCCGCAGGTATCCTCGCAGATCGACAGCAGGATGCGCCCGCGGTCGGTCAACAGCACGCGGCCGGCGGTCAGGTAGGCGGTGTACTGCGCCTTGAGGGTGTCGGGCATGTTGTAGCGCTCATGGGTGCGGCCGGCGCGGTAGGCGAGCATCGCGACCGCAGTCCGCTCGCCGCCGGCAGTCAGGGTCAGCGCATGGTGGCGCGGCAGCACGAAGGAGAGCTTGTCGCCCCCCCGTAGGACCTCATGATGGCATGCTGTCTGCGACATAGGACCTCCGATGCAAGCTGCAGCCCAGGCCGGCATCGCCATCGTCGCGGCGCTGCTGGCCCTGGCGGGAAGTGCGTGGTATGTGCGCGACACGCTGCGCGGGCGCACCCGCCCGCACCGCGTCACGTGGGCGATCTACGCCGTGGTCGGCGTGCTGGTCGTCGCCAGCAGCTGGCTGGCCGGCGGCCGTTGGAGCCTGCTGACGCCGCTCGCCTATGTCGTCGGGCCGGTCGCGATCGCGATCGCCAGCATCCGCTACGGCGTCGGCGGCTGGAGCCGCAGCGATCGCCTGTGCCTTGGCGGGGCGGCGGCCGCCACGGCGGGGTGGCTGGCGAGCGGGGATCCGCGCGTCGGGGTGTGGATGCACACCGTGGTCGATATCTGCGCGACGATCCCCACCCTGCGCAAGGCCTGGTATGATCCGCGACACGAGCACCGCGGAGCGTGGACGCTCTACGCGCTGTCGTCGCTGCTGAACCTCGGCAGCATCGACGCCTGGAGCGTCGGCGCCGCCGTGTTCCCGCTGTGGCTGGCGCTCGGCTGCAGCGGCGTCGCCGCGATCCTCTGGTGGCGACACACGGGATCCTCTGCCGGGCCGTCCCGGCCTGCGCATACTCCCGGCGGGCCGTCCCGCCAGGGGTTCGGTGAGGGGTGAGCCGCTTGCTCCGCCCGGGCAGCTCCACCCGACGCACGGTCGAGCACTCGACTCGCACGTCGTGGAGCATGGAGCGTGCCGAAGTTCCGCCGGCAGCCTTGGCACGCCGTTCGCCGAGTGTCAGGGGGCGCAGGAACTGCGCACACCTCCAGCAGGTGGTCCTGCTGGCCATCCGGGACGACCCGGATGCGTTTCCCCATCGCCGGGACGGCCCGGCATCACGGACTGCCACGATGCACGCCTCGCGGGGAAGTGTGAGCGGCATGCATGCGCAAAACCGACGCAGGACCATGCACGCCCTACGCGCGGGCGCTCAATCGTTGAGCAGCAGCCGCGGCCGCATCGGCCGCCAGGAGTTCCTATGCTGCGCTTGTGCGCGCTCTGCTGGTGCCTCATCCTTCTCTGCTCGGTTCGCGCCGGCGAACCGCTGAAGATCGCCTACTCCGACTGGCCGGGCTGGACGGCCTGGGAGATCGCGATCCAGAAAGGCTGGCTGAAAGAAGCCGGCATCGCCGCCGAGTTCATCTGGATGGAGTATGTGCCGTCGATGGAGGCCTTCCAAGCCGGCAAGGTCGACGCAGTGACCGTGACCAACGGCGATCAGCTGGTGATGGCCGCTGCCGGCAAGGACTCGCGCGCCATCCTGGTCCACGACTACAGCTTCGGCAATGACATGGTCATCGGCCGCCCCGGCGTGCAGTCGATCCGCGACCTGCGCGGCAAGAAGGTCGCTGTCGAGGTCGGCTTCGTCGACCACCTGCTGCTGCTCAAGGCCCTCGAAATGAACGGGATGAAGGAATCCGACATCACGATCGTCAATGCCCCGACCAACGACATGCCGCAGATCCTCGCCTCCGGCGAGGTCGCGGCAGTCTGCGCCTGGTACCCGGTCAGCGGCCAGGCGCTGGCGATGGTTCCGGGCTCCAAGCCGCTGTTCACCTCGCGCGAAGTGCCGGGCCTGATCTACGACTTGACCGTCGTCGACCCGCAGAGCTTGCTGCTGCGCCGTGCGGAGTGGGCGAAGCTCGTCGCCCTCTGGCCGCGCATCGTCGCCTTCATCGAGAACCCCGCCACCCGCGAGGAAGCGATCCGCATCATGGCGGCACGCGTCCGCGTCGCGCCGGAGCAATATGCGACAGCGTTGCCGGGAACGAAGTTCTTGACCGTCCAAGAGATGAAGCGCGCGTTCACGCCGAGCTCCGGACTCGACAGCGTCCTCGGCTCCTCGCGCGTCGTGCACGCCTTCAACCTCGCCAACAAGGTCTACAGCGCCAACCTCGATCCCGCGAAGTTCCTCGAGCCCTCCCTGGTGATGGAGTTGCCGTAGGGCATGCGTCGTTTCGGCGTCGCGCGGCCGATCAGCGGACGAGCGGCGGCCCTGCTGTGGGCATGTTCTTTCTTGCTGCCGCTGGCGCTGTGGAGCGCCGTCAGCTACATCCCCTGGCTCTGGCATCCCCTGGTGAAGATCACCGATGCCGGCGACTCCACGCTGTCGGTCGGGATGCGGGTGCAGCCCGAGGTCTTCGCAGCCGCCGTCGCCAACGCGCGCCAACAGGGCGGCCAGCCGCCGCAAGGCGAACCCGCCAACCCGATCTTTCTGCCGGCACCACATGAAGTGCTGATCGCGCTGTGGACGGGCTTCACCAGCCCCCCTCTGCGCAGCGGCGATCCCTGGCTCTACCAGAGCCTGTGGCATTCGATCACCATCATCTTCTGGGGCTTCGTCCTCAGCGTGGTCGTCGGCGTACCGCTCGGCATCCTCTGCGGCGCGATCCCCGCCTGCTCGCTGCTCGTCGAGCCCTTCATCGACTTCGTCCGCTACATGCCGGCCCCGGCCTTCGGCGCGCTGTGCGTCGCGATCTTCGGCATCAACGATGCGCCGAAAATCGCGATCATCTTCATCGGCACGTTCTTCCAGATGGTGCTGGTGATCGCGCATACCACCCGGCAGTTCGACCGCGCGCTGATCGAGGCCGCCCAGACCCTCGGCGCCGATGACCGCCGACTGCTGACCCGCGTCATCGTCCCCGGCATCCTGCCGTCGCTCTACACCGACCTGCGCGTGCTGCTCGGCTGGGCTTGGACTTACCTGATCGTCGCCGAACTGATCGGCGTCAGCAGCGGCATCTCCTGGTACATCAATCAGCAAGGCAAGTACCGCGCCTACGACCAGGTGTTCGCCGGCATCATCACGATCGGCCTGGTCGGGTTGATCACCGATCAGGCGCTGCTGCGGCTCGGCCGCCTGCTCTTCCCATGGACCCGCCGCTGACCGCCGTCGATCCCGCCGTCGCTGCGCGCTGGCAGCGCCTCGCCCAGCGCCCCGTGGTCCTCGAGGTCCGCGGTCTCGGCATGCGCTACCCCGACCGCGCTGGGCGCCCGGTGTCCGTGCTCCACGATGTCTCGTTCACCGTGCGCCGTCGCGAGTTCATCACCGTCGTCGGACCCAGCGGCTGCGGCAAGAGCACCCTGATCCGCATCATCGCCGGACTGACGCGCCACACCAGCGGCGAAGTGCTGCTCGACGGCCGGCCGATCCAGGGCCCTGGTCCGGACCGCGGCATGGTCTTCCAGAGCTACAGCCTGTTCCCGTGGCTGTCGGTACTGCGGAATGTGATGTTCGGGCTGGAGATGCAGGGCAAGGGCCACGACGAGGCGCGGGCCGAGGCCCTGCAGTGGTTATCGTTCGTCGGCCTGGAGGACAAGGCCGAGGCCTGGCCCAGTCAGCTCTCGGGCGGACAGTCGCAGCGCGTCGCCATCGCTCGGGCCCTGGCCCCTGGTCCGCGCATCCTGCTGATGGACGAGCCCTTCGCCGCCCTCGATCCGCACACCCGCGCCGCCTTGCAGGAGCACCTGCTGCAGATCTGGCAGCACATCGACATCACGATCCTGTTCATCACCCACGATATCGACGAGGCGCTGTGGCTGGCCGACCGCGTCTTCGTCCTGCAGCCGCCCGACGCCGAGCATCCCGGGGGCTGGCTGCAAGAGATCATCCCCGTGCCCTTGCTCGTGCCGCGCACCCGCGAGATGGTCGCCACCCCCGCCTATCGCCAGACCCGGGCCTACCTCGAGCAGCTGATCCATCCGCCGCGCCTGGCACCGGTCGGCGAACGCTTGCCGGTCTTCAAGCTGACCAAGGCCGGCGACGAGGTGCTCTGACCCGCCGCACCAGCCTAGGTCGTCGCCGAGATGGCCGCGGCGAGCGCCGCGCTGCCCGCCGCGCTGCCGCCCCAGGGCAGTACCGCGAGCACGGGCAGGCCGGTCAGCGCCGCGAGCTCCTGCGGCGCGCTGCGCACCGCTAAACTGTCGTCGAGCGGCGTGTGCGCGTTGACGACCAGCCCGAGCAGCCGCAGGCCGCGGCGGCGCGCCTCATTGACCGTCAGAGTGGTGTGGTTCAAGGTGCCGAGGTGGGGGCGGGTGACAAGCAGCGTCGGCCATCCCAGGGCAGCGATGAGATCCGCATTGGTCGCGCGCTCGGCGCTGATCGGCGACAGCAAGCCTCCCGCGGTCTCGAGCAGCAGCCAGGCTGCTCCGGCATCGGCCGCCACCTGCTGCGCCGTCGCGATCAGTTCAGCGATCTCCACCCTCTCTCCGGCCGCCGCAGCCGCGAGATGCGGGCTTGCCGCCTCGGGGAACTCGCGGGGGCACACGGTCGCTGGATCCTGACCATCGCCGCAGGCCGCGCGCAGCGTCCTCCCGTCCTCGCTGCCGTCCTCGTTCCAGCCCCCGCAGGCGATCGGCTTGTGCAGCCACACCCCCTCCCCCCGGGAACGCAGGGCGCTGGCAAGCGCCAACACCACCCAGGTCTTGCCGACTCCCGTATCGGTGCCGATGATCGCCAGGCGCTTCACGACCAGCGGATCAATGACGGCTCGTAGTCCTCCGGCGCCGCGTAGCCAAGCAAGTCGAGGACGGTGGCCGCGACGTTCGCCAGCCCGCGGCGCGGCAGATCATCGCGCAGGCGATAGCGGCCGCCGAACTCCGGATCGCTGATGATGAAGGGCACGGGGTTGAGGGTGTGGCTGGTCTTGGCCTTCGGCCTGCCTTGCTCCATCTTCACCCCCCCCTTCTTGTCCATCTCGTACATCTCGTCGGCATTGCCATGGTCGGCGGTGACGATCACGCAGCCCCCCAGGCGGTGCACCGCCGGGATCAGGCGACCGAGGCAAAGGTCGACCGCCTCCACCGCCATCCGCGCCGCCTCGAACACCCCGGTGTGCCCGACCATGTCGCCGTTCGCATAGTTGATGCGGGCGAACCCGCGCGGCCGCTCCTCCAGCGCCGCGAGCAAGGCGTCGGTCGACTCGGCAGCCTTCATCCACGGCCGCTGCTCGAAGGGCACGCGGTCAGAGGGCACTTCGATGTAGCGCTCGCTCGCCGGGTCGATGTAGCCGGAACGGTTGCCGTTCCAGAAATAGGTGACATGGCCGTACTTCTGGGTCTCGGACACAGCGAGCTGCGGCACCCCCTCGTGGGCGAGATACTCGGAGAGCACGCGATCGATCTGCGGCGGCTCGACGAGGATCCGCGGCGGCAGATTGGTGTCGCCATCGTAAGTCATCATCCCGGCATAGCAGACATCGAGCTTGCGGCGCTGGAACGGCACCTCGCCGACGAAGGCCTTGCTGATCTCGATCGCGCGGTCGCCGCGGAAGTTGAAGAACACGACGCTGTCGCCATCGCGGATCGGTGCGAAGGGCTGGCCATCGCGCTCGACGACGAAGGGCGGGAGGTCCTGATCGAT
>JANWWU010000021.1 GCA_025055595.1 Planctomycetota bacterium
AGCGCGGCGATGTCGACAACCTCCACCGCGTCATGCTCGCCCAGAGCCAGGCCCAGCTCTCCCTGCGCCTCGCCGTCGAAGTCCGCAACAAGCTGGTCGAAGCCTACAAAGAACTCAACCGCACCCAGTTCTGAGCAGCGCGGACATCTTGTCGCACGCCGCACGCTGATGCTCGGCGGGAGCGGCTCGCCAGCCGCGAATTTGCACACTCCGCGCGAGGCCCGAGTTTGTGCGCAACCTCGAGCGCCTCCCCTGCGGGGAACGCAGCGTCAATCCCTCGCGGCCCACCCTTCGGGCAGGCGGAGGCGGCCGGTCGTGCGCAGCTGCAGGGCGGGCTGGGGCAGCTGCGGCGGGGCGGTGATGATGATGTCGGCGGCGTCGCTGGCGACGCGGAGGGCGCTGAGCTGCGCGGGGTCGGCGACGATCCGCAGCTGGGCGACCTGCTCGCTGGTCAGGCCCTCGATCGCGAGGTGCGCCCAGGCGCGTCCGGGTGCGCTGCCGACATCGCAGTGCACGCGCACCGTCGGCAGCCCGAAGCCGCGGACGCTGCCCTCGATCGTCAGGGTCGGGCTGACGCCCGGCTGCAGCGCGATCTCGATCGCGCCTTCGGGCGCGCTCAGCGCCAGCTCCCAGCCGCCGGACCCGAGCTGCTCGCGGTCGGCGCGCAGCGCGATCTCGCGGTAGAACGGGGTGGCGAGCAGGGCGGCGCCGGCGAGCGCGCCGAGGCCGACGGCGCAGGCGGCAAGCACCGGACCGCGCGGCAAGCGCGCGGGGTCGACGAGCCAGGACGGGGGGGCGGCGATCAGCCAGCGATGCAAGACGAGGGCGACGCACGCCATGATCACGATCGCCCAGAGGACATCGGAGAGCCAGTGCGCCTGTTCGACCATGCGCGCGGCGCTGACATAGGCGGTCAACGCGATGGTCGCGGCGAGCGCGGCCCCGGCCCAGCGCGGGCGGCTGCGGCGCCACAGCAGCCAGAGCGCGAGGAGCGCTGCCGGCACCGTCGCGTGGCCGCAGGGGAAGCTCTTGCCGCGCCCGGCAACGCCCTTGTCCCAGGGCGCGCGGTACTCCCAGCTGCCGCCGAGGCCGACGGTGTCGCGCGGTCGCGGACGGCCCCAGTGGTCTTTGAGGACGGCGTTGCTGATCAGGCCGCTGCCGAGCGCGAGGACGAGGACGATGTAGAGGCCGGGGCGGAAGCTGGCCAGCTGCGGCTTCCACAAGCCGATTGCGATGGCCAGCAGTCCGCCGCCGCCGAGCAGCACCGCCAAGACCGGGGGCAGGTGATAGGCGAGCACCCACCACCAGCGGCGATCTTCGTGCCCGCCCTGCGCGTGGTTCCACGCCAGCAGGGCGTGCGCGACGCGGAGATCGAGGTCGCTGAGCCAGAACGGCAGCGTCAACAGCACGCCGAGCGCGAATACGAGCAACGGCGCCCACGCTGCCAGTGCCGGCCGGGCTGACCGTGCGGCCTGAGCGTCCACAAAAGTGCATCCCACTTGATGGTGCACGGCGTGCAAGCCGCACTGCCTGCCGCTTGCACGGTGAGCGTTGCCTGGTTTTCGTGATGACTCTGCGCCCTGCGCGACAGGATCCGGAGGAAGCAACGATGAGCACGAGTCCCGACCCCGCGAGTCTGGCGAACGCGGCGCTGATCGATGAGTTGTACGCCGCGTGGCGGCGCGATCCGGCGAGCGTCGGACGCGATTGGCAGCTGTTCTTCCAGGGCTTCGACCTCGGCTGGGCCCGGCCTCCCGTCACCGAAGGCGCCGCGGCCGAGGCGCCGCCGCCGGCCGTCTCGGTATCGGCGGTCAGCGAACCCGAGCGCAGCTTCCAGCAGCGCGTCGACAGCCTGATCTATGCCTACCGCGATGTCGGACACGCGATCTGCAACCTCGATCCGCTCGGCCTCAACAACCGCAGCGAGCATCCGCAGCTCGAGCTCGCCGCGCACGGGCTCAGCGAGGCCGATCTCGACCGCGAGTGCGCGCACAATGTCCCCGGCTTGCCGCCCCGCGTCAGTCTGCGCGAGCTGATCGCGCACCTGCGCGAAACCTACTGCGGGCGCATCGGCGTCGAGTACCAGCACATCCAGGACCGCGAGCGCCGGCACTGGGTGCGCGAGGCCGTCGAGCCGGGCGCGAACGCTCCGCTGGTGACGCGCGATGACAAGCGCCGCATCCTGTGGAAGCTCTCCCAGGCCGAGACGCTGGAGACCTTCATCCACACCAAGTTCCTCGGCCAGAAGCGCTTCTCGCTCGAGGGCGCGGACAGCCTGATCCCGGCGCTCGACACGATCATCGAGCTGGCGCCTTCGCTGCGCGTGCAGAGCGTGCACCTGGCGATGGCCCACCGCGGGCGCCTCAATGTGCTGTGCAACATCCTCGGCAAGACCTACGAGGAGATCTTCACCGAGTTCGAGGGCGGCTACGACCCGAGCGAGCTGCACGGCGACGGCGATGTCAAGTACCACATGGGGTTCTCGAGCGAGCACCTGACGAGCCGCGGCGAGCGCGTCTGGCTGCTGCTGGCCGCCAATCCGAGCCACCTCGAGGCGGTGAATCCCGTCCTGCTCGGCCGGGTGCGCGGCAAGCAGCGCCAGCTCGGCGGCGAAGACCGCCGCGACAGCGTCGTGCCGGTGCTGATCCACGGCGACGCCGCCTTCGCCGGCCAGGGCCTGGTGATGGAGACCCTGCAGCTGTCGCACCTCGAGGGCTACACCGTCGGCGGCACGATCCACATCGTCGTCAATAATCAGATCGGCTTCACGACGCTGCCCAAGGACTCGCGCTCGACGCCGTACTGCACCGACATCGCCAAGATGTTCGAGGCGCCGATCTTCCATGTGAACGGCGACGATCCGGAGGCGGTGGTCCATGTCGCGCGCCTCGCCCTGCTCTATCGCCAGCGCTTCAAGCGCGATGTGTTCATCGACCTCGTCTGCTACCGGCGCTGGGGCCACAACGAGAGCGACGAGCCGAACTACACGCAGCCGACGCTTTATGCGCGGATCGCCGCGCATCCGCGGGTGCGCGAGCTCTACGCCAAGCGTCTGCTCGAGCGCGGCGACATCGCGCGCGAGGAAGTCGAAGCGATCGCCGCGGCGATGCAGCAGCAGCTGACGCGGGCGCTGGAGACGATCAAGGTCAGGCCGGCGCGGCTGCGCCGCGGCCAGAAGACCGGCGCCTGGGCCGGCAAGACCAACCTCTACACCCATGACCCCGTGGAGACCGGGGTGCCGGCCGCGGTCCTCGAGCAGGTCGGGCGCGCGCTCGGCAGCTGGCCGGAGGGCTTCGCCATCCACCCGAAGATCAAGCGCCTGGCCGAGGAGCGCGCGCGCACCGTGGCCGAGCACGGGATGATCGACTGGGCGCTCGGCGAGATCCTCGCCTTCGGCAGCCTGCTCGTCGAGGGCACGCCGGTGCGGCTCTCCGGCCAGGACTGCCGTCGCGGGACCTTCAGCCAGCGGCATCTGTACTGGTACGACATCAACAACCTGACGCCCTACTGCCCGCTGCAGCACATCGCGAGCAACCAGGCCACGATCTGCGTCTACGACTCGCCGCTCTCCGAAGCCGCGGTCCTCGGCTTCGACTACGGCTATTCGCTGGCCGAGCCCGACATGCTGATCATCTGGGAGGCGCAGTTCGGCGACTTCGCCAACGGCGCGCAGGTGATCATCGATCAGTTCATCAGCAGCGCGGAGTCGAAGTGGGGGCGCCTGTCGGGCCTGGTCATGATGCTGCCGCACGGCCAGGAGGGGCAGGGTCCCGAGCATTCGAGCGGCCGCCTCGAGCGCTTCCTGCAGCTGTGCGGCGACGACAACATCCAGGTCGCGGTGTGCACGACCGCCGCCCAGCACTTCCACATCCTGCGCCGCCAGATGCGCCGCAGCGTCCGCAAGCCGCTCGTCCTGTTCACGCCGAAGAGCCACCTGCGCAGCAAGGCGGCTTCCAGCCCCTTCGAGGAGTTCGTCAGCGGCCGCTTCCGCGAGGTGCTCGGCGATCCCGGCGTGCCGCCGGCGCGCGCCCGCCGCGTCGTCGTCTGCACCGGCAAGGTCTATCACGACCTCAACGAGCGCCGCCGCGAGGAGGGCCGCGACGACATCGCGCTGATCCGCATCGAGCAGCTCTATCCGCTGCACGAGCGGCTGCTGGCCGAGGTCCTGCAGCCCTACGCCGCGGCCGAGCTCGTGTGGTGCCAGGAGGAGCCGCAGAACATGGGCGCCTGGAGCTACATCGCGCCGATCCTCGAGCGCGTGCTCGGCAAGAAGCCGCTCTACGCCGGGCGCGAAGCGGCGGCGAGCCCCGCCCCGGGCAGCCCGCTGCTCTTCGCGCTCGAGCAGGAGCAGCTGATCGCCGGCGCGCTCGCCATCGCCCCGCGCAAGATCGCCCGCGCCCGTCATTGAGCGCCGTATCGGAGTCCGCATGCCGTCGATCGTCGTTCCCGCACTCGGCGAGAGCATCACTGAAGGCGTCCTCAGCCGCTGGCTGGTCGCCGACGGCGCCACCGTCGCCCCGGAGACGCCGGTCTTCGAGCTCGAGACCGACAAGATCACCACCGAGGTCCCGGCCGGCGCCGCCGGCGTCTTGCGCCAGCGCGCGCGCGCCGGCGAGACCGTCAAGGTCGGCGCGGTGGTCGCCGAGGTCGAAACCGTCCATGCGGCCCCCGCCGCGGCCGCCAGCGGCCCTGCACCGGCGCCCCCCGCCGCGGCGGCGCCAACGGCTCCGGCAGCAGCCTCGAGCCCGCCCGCCGCGCGCCCCCAACCCGGACCGGCGGCGCGCCAGCTGCTGGCCGAGACCGGCCTCGATCCCGCGCAGATCGTCGGC
>JANWWU010000025.1 GCA_025055595.1 Planctomycetota bacterium
AGCGCGGCGATGTCGACAACCTCCACCGCGTCATGCTCGCCCAGAGCCAGGCCCAGCTCTCCCTGCGCCTCGCCGTCGAAGTCCGCAACAAGCTGGTCGAAGCCTACAAAGAACTCAACCGCACCCAGTTCTGAGCAGCGCAGCCGCGAGCCGCCCGCGGCCCGCGATCCCGCTCGCCGCAGCGAGCGCTGAGCCCGCGCCGGATGCGTGCTGCCGCGGCGCCCGCATGCGGACCTTATAGCCGGCGCTCTTTTGCCTGCGATTCCATTGACCAGTGCGCGCTGAATGTAGGATGTACGGAGGGAGGCGCGATATGGCCCAAGATGGCATCGTGCGCATATACCAGGGCAGGGCCAGAGAGTACTACTCGGCGACTCGAGACAGCGACTCCGGCGGCGACGACAGATGGCGGAAGGAAGAGGAAGCTCGAGGCGCAGAGCTGCTTTGGGATCATCACCGTCTGTTTCAAGACGCGACCAACTACTATCTGGTGGCTCTGGCGGCATTGGCCGACTCTGAGCACGACGAGGTGATGGCGCAGCTCTGCCAGCAGCTGGAGGGCTGCTGGAAAGCCTATGCTCGTCGTGGCATCACCCGCATCGGCCTCCAAGAGTGCCTGCGACCCTACATCGGGGATTGTCCGGATTTGCGCTCCGCCATGGCGAAGATCCTCGAAGGCAACGAAGCCTCGGTGCAGGTTCGCGCCGCTGCTCTGCAGCAGCTGCTTGAGCAGTGCAAGGGCGACATTCAGCAGTCTGGAAGAGAATATCTGCCACGCTTTTGCTCACCAGACTACGCTGGCAAGTATGCATCGGAGAGCAAAGCGAAAGAAGCAGGCCTCGAGTCTCTCGCCGCCTTGCTCCATGATGGACGAACAAGCGACAAAGAGATCCGAGAGCGCATGCGCTTGGAGTGGTTCGCGAATATCTACGACGACCGTCCGCCGAAAACCGGAGCAGCAGCGAAATCTCTCTTGGAAGAAGCGGCGAAGTTTCTCGGAGGCCAAAACCCGGAATGCCAGCCACACAACCAGCTGTTGTGCGACGCTGTCAGTCGCCTGCCCGAGGACAGCTTGCGCATTCCGTCATACTCTGGCGGGAGCATCAATAAACAAACCCTCAAACACCGCTTCTATCTCGCCCTGCTCATCAAGTTCTTGCCGGAGGATCACCCGCTGATGCCGCTGCTGATTCAGGCCCTCCGCGGTCAACTCAAGACGCCGCGATCGCAGGCCGCCAGCAGCACGGCCGAGTCAGCGACCGGCACGGACCCCGTCCGCGCGGCGCGCGGGACGCGAGGCTATGTGTTTCCGGCTTTCACCGCCTTGCGGGTGTGGATCGGCGGCGACGGGATGCATTGCACATGGAAGGAGTTCGACATCGCCGCCTTCAAGGAAGCCCTGAAGATCATCAATCAATTCTACCAGCAGCAGCAGGAGCGCCAGGCGAAGCGGGAGCGCCTGGAGCGACAGATCGCTTGGATACGCGACGGGCAGGGGGATCCTCATCAGGCGTTTTCCGATGCCGAATGGCAGGAAGCGGAGCGCTTGCCTGGCACGCTCGCCGGCGACCCGCGTTGGCAGCTACTGCAGCAGCTGCTCGAGGAAGAGCTTGCAGTGTGCAACGAAATCACCGACGGCGAACGATTGCCCTACCGCATCCGACAGCGCACGCTGCGCGGCTTCCGCGAGCTGGCGGAGCAGTGGAACCGTCGCCTGAACCAGGATCCGCAGACCACTCCGCAAGATCTGCTCGCCATATGCACGCGCTATCAAGCCGATCATCGTGACGACATCGGCAGCATCACGCTCTTTCGCGCCCTCGTCGAACGACCTGAGCGGTGGGAGATCTGGCGCACGCCATCCGATGAGCGGCGCGCCGAGCGCGAGCGGCGCCGCTGGTCGGAATCCCTCCTCGAGGATGTCGCCTGCTTGCACCAGCTCGAGGAAGAACTCGCCGACCTGCGGCAGCCGGTGAGCCTCACGCCGGCTGACGCCGATCATTCACCGCGTTTCTTCATGCCGAGCGATCTGACCGGCAGAACAGAGGGTAAACTGATAGAGCACGAAGGCAAACCCGCGATCGAGCTGACGATCGCCTGCCGTTCTCCCGAGGGATGGCGACCCGCTCGGATGCGGGTGCGCTATAGCGCCCCGCGCCTGCAGCGGGATGGCCTGCTCTCCCCGTCAGGGCAGTGGTCCTTGCCGATGCTGCAACCATTCGTTCCCGCCCTGCCGGGCGACGCCATCGTCAAGAATGTGAAGAAAATGGCGATGCAACTCGCGCCTGATCGACGCGGCGGATCCATCCGGGTGCTGATCAATTTCCCGGTGACGCTGGATGCCGAACAAGTGCGCCGGAAGGTCAGCGACATCGCTCGTTGGACGGATCGGCAATGCAACGCGATCAGAGGATCCGCCGATGAGCTGCCGCGCCTTCTGCATCTCCACTGGCCGGAGACGACGCGCCTCAGCAAAGGCAAGCAGAAGGCCGATTGGTGGACGGTCGACAAGCCATTCGCAGTCCTGGGAGTGGATCTTGGCCAGCGCTGTGCCGCGTCGATGGTGCGGCTGCGCGTCTCGCCCGCCGCATCCCCAGCCGAGGCCGGGAGCGGCTGGCACCTTGGGCAGGCCGGTGGGCGGGAATGGAACGCGACGCTGGAAGGCATGCGCATCGCGCGCCTGCCCGGGGAAGACGCCGGACAGTGGCAGGGCGCGTCGTGGCAGCGGGAACCGTACGGCGAGCGCGGTCGCTTGGCGACGAGCGCCGAGACCGAAGCCGCGAAACGGATCGCGCGCGTGTGCACGGTGGCGGAGATCCCCGAGGAAGAGTTTGAAGGTCTCACCTTCCCGCAGCAGAACGACAAGCTGCTCGTTGTCATCGGTCGGACGCAGGGCTGGTTGGCGCGCTGTCATCGCTGGCGCTGGATGCTGATTGACCCGCAGCGCAGTTCGCAGGCCTCGCAGGAAATCGCTCAGGATCCTCGTGTGCCCCCGGAAGTGCGGGCTGAGACGGCGACGGCGGAGCAGCGCCTGTGTTGGCTCGATGCCGAGATCGCGCGCTGGCGCCGCGAACTGCCGGAACGGTTGCTGGAGGTGACGCAGCGCGTGCTGCCCTTGCGGCGACAGCGCTGGGAATGGGTTCAGCATCCCGTGCATCCAGATTGCCATCTCTTGCGTCGGGTTCCAACCACGGATCGCCAGGAGAAGATCCGCATACGCGGCCAGCGCGGACTTTCGCTCGCCCGCATCGAGCAGCTGGAGCGGCTGCGCAAGCGCTGGCAATCGCTCAACCGCGCGCTGCAGATCCGTCCCGGCCAGCCTCCGCGCTCGGGCCGCGAGCTGCGGGATCGCCCCGTCCCGGATCCCTGTCCGGACATTCTCGAAAAGCTCGAGCAGCTGCGGGAGCAACGCATCAATCAGACCGCGCACTGGATCGTGGCTGAGGCGCTCGGCGTCGAGTTGCAGCCCCCGGGGTGCGCCGAGCAGCGGCGAGCAGCGCATCTTCACGGCGCCTATCGGCGCCGTGAGATGCGTGGTCAAGAGCTGGATCCGGTGGCGATGATCGTGTTCGAGGATCTCAGCCGCTATCGGACGAGCCAAGACCGGCCGCCGAGCGAGAACACCCGCCTGATGCAATGGTGTCACCGCGCGATACTCACCAAGGTCAAGATGATGTGTGAACCGCTCGGCATCTTGGTGCTGGAGACCAATGCCGCCTATTCAAGCCGCTTCTGCTCGCGCACCGGTGTGGCTGGCTTTCGCGCGATCGAGGTGACGGACCGCGATCGCCAACGACATCCATGGAAGGGCATCTTGCAACGATGCCAGGAGCGCCGCGAGCAGCAGCAACCCTTGGAGGACGAGGATCGCCTCGTCGAAGAGGTCTTCGCACGCTTGTCGGAGTGGTCGGCGCACGCATCGCGGCACCCGCGAACGCTCTTGTTGCCACAGGCAGGCGGGCCCTTGTTCGTGCCGATGGTCGATTGGTCCTTCGCTGGCCAGAATCGACCGGGCATCCAGCAGGCCGACATCAATGCCGCGCTCAACATCGCCCTGCGCGGCATCGTCGGCCCCCATGCCCGGCGCATTCGTTTGCGCTTGCGCTGCGACAAGACGCCAGAGGGCGTTTGGAAGCCGAAGACGGAGAGCCTCTTGGAGCGAGCGGCGAACGCGAACCTTCCCGCTTTGTCTTTCCCCGAGTCGCGAGACAGCCAGCACCTCACAGCCTTCGTCGACTGGGGCGGGGTCGCGCAGTTCGACATCGCCGACCTCGCGCTGCCTGACGGGCGCCAAGTCCGTTGCGCTAGCGGCAAGGGCCTGTGGGCCTCGGTCAAGAGACGGCAATGGCAGCGCATCAGAGACCTCAATCACCAGCGCATCGAAAGATGGCGGCGCGCCGTGCTGCCATTCTGATCTGAGCGCGGTTGGGACTCGTGGATGAACGAAGTGCCCCTGATGCCGGTACGCCGGCTGCAGAACTATGCATATTGCCCACGCCTCTGTTACTTGCAATGGGTCGAGGGCATATTCGAAGGCAACGCCGACACCGCGGAAGGGGAGCTGGCGCATCGCGCAATCGATCGTCCGACCCGCTTGCCGGCGGACTTCGGGCTGCCCGAAGGCACTTCGATCCGTTCGCTGACGCTCTCGTCGACGGCGCTGGGCCTGATCGGGGTTGTCGACTGCCTGATTCCGGAAGGGGATGGCTATGTGGTCGTCGATTGCAAGAAAGGTTCGGCCCGCCGAGATGCCGCGGGCAACCTGCTGCCCAAAGAGGCGGATGCGTTGCAAGTGGCGGCCTATGCGATGCTGGTGCGGGAAGCTGGCGAGCGGGTCGTCGGAGCGCGGATTTGGTATGCTACCGATCGTCGTCATGTGCCGGTGGAGCTGCATGACGCGATCTACGCGCAGGTCCTGGCCGTCCGCGATGCCGCGCTGCGAGATGCGCAATCGGGTCGCTGCCCGCCGCCGCTCATAGACGACCCGCGCTGTCTCTTTTGCTCGGCATACCCCGTCTGCCTGCCGAACGAATCGGCGTGGTGGTCGGGGTTGATATCCGCTCCCCCGAAGGACTTGCGGCCGCCACGTCCCGAAGCAGACGAGGGTGTGGTGGTCCTCGTCCAGGAACCGCGCGCGCGAGTAGGATTCCGTGAAGGCCAGATTGTTGTCGAGGTCGCTCAGGAGCCTGCGGCACAGCATCCCATCGAGCAGGTCTCGAGCATCCATCTCTACGGGCCGGTGCAGATCAGCGCCCAAGCGATGCATGCGTGTCTTGAGCGCGGCATACCCGTGGCGTGGTTCGCTCCGTCCGGACGCTTCCTTGGCATTTCGCAGGGCTTGCCGGTCGGCGGTGTCGATGCGCGGCGTGGACAGTATCGGCTGTTCGAGGATCCCGATTTCCGCTTGCACATGGTGCGCGCTATCGTGCGCGCGAAAATACACAACCAGCGCGTGCTCCTGCAGCGCAACGGGAGAGAGGTCGACAAGGCATGCCGCCAACTCGCTGAGATGCGTGATGCATGCGATGACGCGCGCGATATCGAGACCCTCCGCGGTTTGGAGGGCGCGGCTGCGGCGGCATATTTTGCGTCCTTCGCGGCGATGCTGCGTGACCAAGATTTCGATTTCACGAAGCGGGAGCGACGCCCGCCGCGCGATCCTGTCAATGCCGTACTATCGTTGGGATATGCCATGCTCGCCAAGGAGCTGACGGGGATTTGCATCGCTGTAGGGCTTGATCCGCTCTTTGGCTTCTTCCACAGCCCCCGATATGGGCGGCCGGCATTGGCGCTCGACATGATGGAGGAGTTTCGCCCCTTGCTCGTCGACAGCGTCGCGATTTCGTTGTTCAATCGCGGTGAACTCGCCGCCGAGGATTTCATTCGCAGCGCGCAAGGCACATTCCTGAATGACGCTGCGCGCAAGACCTTCTGGAAAGCGTGGTTTCGTCGATTGGATACCCCCTGCACGCACCCCGAGTTTGGTTATCAGATGAGCTATCGCCGGATGCTTGAGGTGCAGGTGCGCCAAGTGTGGCGTCTCTGTCGGGGCGAAGCTCGGCGATACTTTCCTTTTACGACTCGCTGATGCGCAGCCCGTGGATCGTCAGTTACGACATTGCCGATGAGCGACGCTTGCGCCGAGTCGCGCGCATCTGCTCCCACTATGGCGAGCGCGTGCAGTTTTCGGTGTTCGTCTGCCATCTCGACCGCATGCTCTTAGCAAAGCTGCAAGCGGACTTGCTGCCGATCATCCACCGGGACGAAGATCAGGTGATCTTTGCCCGCTTGGAATCGCTTGATGCTCAGCATCTGTCAAGCATTGGAAAGCGGCTTTCGTTGACGCAACGCATCGTCATCATTTGATGCTTGCGCCGCACCAACTAGCCGCAAAATCGAAGCCGGCGACAGCCAGCGTTCCTGGTTCCACCGCCTTCGGAGCCAGTCTTTTCGTTGAAAACCGAGCGGCTGACACACCGCAGCCGCGAGCGTGGCGGTGCACAGTTCTCGCGGGATGGGCGCTCGCGGTTTTTGCAGGAAGAAAGCTTATGAATGTCGAGATTGTCTCGGATATCTGGAGGGCAAGCATCAGCGTGGTGATGCTCGCAGAATCGCTCAGAAGTGCTTGGTGTGATGGCCCAGAGAAGGAAACAGTCGCAGCCGCTCGGCTTTCAGCGAGAAGATGGCGGTCCAAACATCGGATGTGGTGTTTGGCCGTGTTCGGTCGCAGCCGCTCGGCTTTCAGCGAGAAGATGGCGGCGGCGCCAGAGCTGACCCTATACCGGCGCGCTAGGTCGCAGCCGCTCGGCTTTCAGCGAGAAGATGGCGGCCCCTTCCGAGAAAACTCATGACGGCTCGTTCTACCGCTGCAGCCGCTCGGCTTTCAGCTCGATGCCCTAGTCTGATAAGGGCCGTCAATCCCTCGCGGCCCACCCTTCGGGCAGGCGGAGGCGGCCGGTCGTGCGCAGCTGCAGGGCGGGCTGGGGCAGCTGCGGCGGGGCGGTGATGATGATGTCGGCGGCGTCGCTGGC
>JANWWU010000083.1 GCA_025055595.1 Planctomycetota bacterium
GCTACTCGTAGCTGAGGTCGCGGGCCTTGCCGCGGAACACCCAGTAGGCGTAGGCGGTGTAGCCGATCAGGAAGGGCAGGACGAACAGCGTGCCGACGAGGATGATCCACAGCGAGCTCGGCGCGGCCGCCGCCTCGACGATCGTCATCCGTCCGGGAATGATGTCGGGGTAGAAGCTGTAGATCAGGCCGGCGAAGCCCGAGGCGACGATCAGGACGCTGATCGCGAAGGGCAGCCAGCTGAGCCGGTCGCCAGGCAGCGGCAGGATGCCGCAGAGGAGGTGGACGATGGCGGCGAAGCTCAGGCCGGTCAGCGGCAGGGCGACCAACAAGGCGACCTCCGGGAAACGCAGCAGGCGCTCGGCGATGCGCGGATCGCTGGCGATCGCCCACAGCGTCGTAGCGAGGGCCGCGGCGACCAGCGACCACAGCGCCTGGCGCGTCCAGCGGATCGCGCGCTGCTGCAGCTCGCCGTCGGTCTTGATCAGCAGCCAGGTCGCGCCCATCAGCAGGTATCCGCAGACCGCGACCAGCGCGAAGCCGGCCGCGAACACCCAGGCCGCCCAATCCTCGGCGAAGCCCATGATGAAACGTCCGAGCATCCAGCCCTGGGCGAGCGCGGTGACGAGGGATCCCCACTGGAAGGCGCGATCCCACCACGCCTGCTGCGGCGGCGGGGCCTTCTTGCGGAAGTCGAAGGCGACACCGCGGAAGATCAGCGCGATCAGCATGATCGCGATCGGCAGGTAGAGCTGGCCGAGGACGATGCCGTGGGCCGCCGGGAAGGCGACGAGCAGCAAGCCCGCCCCGAGGATCAGCCAGGTCTCGTTGGCGTCCCAGAAGGGGCCGATCGCCGCGATCATCCGGTCGCGATCGGCGCCCTGCACCCGTCCGCTGAGCATGCCGACCCCGAGGTCGTAGCCATCGAGGACGGCGTAGACGAGCATCGACAGGCCGAGCAGAGCGGCGAAGACGAAGGGCAGCCAGTGGCCGCTGGCGATCAGATCCGGCGTCATGGCGAGGTCTCCGCGACTGCTGGTTGTGCGGCCTGCGCCGCCTTCCGCGCCAAGTAGGCGAGCACGGCGATGAAGGCCGCGACCAGCACGAGGTAGGTGATCAGGTAGAGGACGAAGGTGAAGCCGACCATCGCGGGCGGATGCGTCGCCACAGCCTCGCGCGTCTTCAGCACCCCTTGCACGAGCCACGGCTGACGACCGATTTCCGTCACATACCAGCCGGCGAGGCTGGCGATCCAACCGCTGAAGGTCATCCATGACAGCGTCCGGAGGTACCAGTCGGGCCAGGCGCGGCGGCGCCAGAGCAGCCAGGCGCCGAGCCAGGCGACCGCGATCATCAGCAGCCCGATGCCGACCATCAGCCGGAAGGACCAGAACACCGGCGCCACCGGCGGATGCTCGCCGACGAACTGATCGAGCCCGCGCACCGTGCCGTTCGGATCGCGCGTGATCACCAGGCTGCCGAGCTTGGGGATGGCGAGCTCGGCGCGATTGCGGCGCTCCTCTTCATCGGGGATGGCGAAGAGAACCAGCGGCGCCCCGCTCTCCGTGCGCCACTGCGCCTCCATCGCGGCCAGCTTCGCCGGCTGGTAGTCGCGGGTGTTGATGCCGTGCAGGTCGCCGACGACGAGCTGCAGCGGCGCGGCGACGGCAAGCAGGAGCACCGCGGTCCTCAGGCCGGCCTGCACCGCCGCGCCGCGGTCGCCGGCGAACCAGCGCCAGGCGAGCATGCCGGCCATCAGGAAGCCGGCGGTCAGCACCGAGGACAGCAGCGTGTGCGCGAAGCGGTAGGGCATCGAGGGCGAGAAGACGATCGCCAGCCAGTCGGTCGCATGCGCCTTGCCGTCGATCATCGTGAAGCCCTGGGGAGTGTGCATCCAGCTGTTGAGGACGAGGATCCAGAACGCGGACAGCGTGGTGCCGAAGGCGACGAGCACCGTCGCCAGCGTGTGCACCCAGTTCGGCACCTTCTTGAAGGCGAAGAGCATGATCCCGAGGAAGGTCGCCTCGAGGAAGAAGGCGGTCAGCACCTCGTAGGCGAGCAGCGGGCCGGCGACATTGCCGACCGTGTTCATGAAGCCCGGCCAGTTGGTGCCGAACTGGAAGCTCATCGTCAGGCCGCTGACCACGCCGAGGCTGAAGGCGAGGGCGAAGACCTTGGTGAAGAAGAAATAGAGGTCCATCCAGTGCTCCTCGCCGCTGCGCGTGTAGCGCCACTTCAGGAACACGAGGATCCAGCCCAGGGCGATGGTGATCGTCGGGAACAGGATGTGGAACGAGACATTCGCCGCGAACTGCAGGCGCGAGAGCAGGTAGTCGTCCATGGGCAGCCTTCGCGAAAAGGAGTTGTAGGTATATTAAGCCAGATGAACGGATTTTCAGCCAGAGCCAACGTTGTCAATTGTTGGTCGATTGCGCGTTGCGTGCCGCATCTGCCCTCACTTGCGCCGGCGGCCGCCGCCGGCGCAAGTAGGCCTCGAGCAGGACGGCGAGGCACTCCGCGGCGGCGCGCGGCAGGCCGCGGGCGAGTTCGACCGCCCCGCCGCCGGCGCCGCGCAGCCGCACATGGGCGCGGTCGGAGAGGCTCAGCGCCCCTTCGACTTCCGCGGCGAGATCCGCGCTGAGCGCGAGCGCGCTCGCCGCCGGCCGCAGCCATCCGGCCTCCACCTCGATGCCGGAGCGCTGCAGGACGATGCGCGCGCGCCACAGCGCGTTGCGCAGCGCCGCATGCCAGGCTTGGATCAGGAACGGCGCGATCATGACCGCGAGCACGGCATCGAAGGCGAGCGCGACCAGCCCGACGGCGCCGGTGAGGGCGACGCAGGCGTGCAGCGACCGCGCGTCCTGGCGCGGCGTGCGCCAGGAGGGAAGGTGGAGGACCAGCGTCTCGCCGGCGTCCTCGAGACGGATGCCGGCGAGCGCCAGCGGCGCCAGCGGATCGCGGCGCAGAGCCGCAGCGAGCGCGCGTTCGGCTGGCAGCTCGCTGCCGGCGCTGCCAGCCGCCACCGGCAGCAGGAACGACAGCGGCCCGCGGCGAGCGCGCCAGCGCAGGCGCCACTGGGCGCGCGCCGTCGGCAGATCGCTGGGCAGCGGCAGCTCGAGCCGATAGCCCCACAGCTCGCCCTCGCGGCGCGCCGCGCGCCGATCGCCGCGCAGCGGAATCGCGCACAGGCTGCGCCGGCCGTGCTGCACCTCGAGGACGGCGGTCGGGATGCCGTCCTCCGGCGCGCTGCCGTCGAACACCAGGACCTCGACGACGGTGCCGCTCTGCCAGCCTCCGCGCTCGCAGCGCAAGCGAACGCCGGGCTGCGCGCTCGCCGACCAGCGCTGCAGCGCGGCGACCAGCAGGACGCCGCCGGCGACGGCGAGGGCGAGCGCGAACGCAAGCAGGACGATGGAGAACAGCGCGAACCCGCTCTCGAGGGCGAGGAACGCGAGGCCGACCGCCAGCAGCAGCGAGAACAGCGGACCGAGCAGCTCGGAGGCGCTCGGCCGCTCGGGCGGCAGCTCTTCGCGCGCTGGCTGCAAGGCCTGCTCTCCGGACGCCGACATGCCAGCATCCTGCGCCTGCGCCGTGCGACGCTAGCGCTCCGCCTCAGGCGAGTTGCGGGCGGAAACCATCGACCGGCGCCGCGGCATCGGAGCCGCGGTTGCCAGTCTCGCCGGCGAGCGGCGCCAGCCCGCTGAGCGAGGGCCGACGCGGCGGCAGCGTGCCACCGGCGATCAGCTGCTTGACCTGGGCGCCGTCGAGCGTCTCGTGCTCGAGCAGGGCGCGCGCGATGCGCTCGAGCTTGTCGCGGTTCTCCTCGATCAGGCGGCGCGCCAGCTGGTACTGCTGCTCGATGATCCGGCGTACCTCCTCGTCGAGCTCGCGGCGCGTCACCGAGCTGACCGCCAGCACCTCCTCCTGGCCGACCAAGCCATCGTGGCTTTCGGTGTACTTGATCGGGCCCATCCGCTCGCTCATCCCCCACTCGTAGACCATGCCGCGGGCGATCGCGGTCGCGCGCTCGATGTCGTTGGCCGCGCCGGTCGTGATGTCGCCGCAGAACAGCTCCTCGGCGATGCGGCCGCCGTAGAGCACGGCGATGTCGCCGAGCAGCTTCTTGCGCCCGTGGGTGTGCCGGTCCTCGGCCGGCAGGTGCATGGTGGCGCCGAGCGCGCGCCCGCGCGGGATGATCGTCACCTTGTGCAGCTCGTCGGCCTCCTCGACCAGCACCTGCAGCAGGGCGTGGCCGGCCTCGTGGTAGGCGGTGATGATCCGCTCGCGCTCCGGCATCGCCCGGCTGCCGCTCTTCTTCTCGCGGCCGAAGGCGACGCGGTCGCGCGCGTACTCGAGGTCGCGCATCGTCACCGCCTCCTGGTCGTGGCGCGCGGCGTGCAGCGCGGCCTCGTTGATCAGGCTCTCGAGGTCGGCGCCGCTGAAGCCCGGTGTGCCGCGCGCGATCACCGAGAGGTCGACATCGGCGGCGAGCTTGACCTTCGAGGCGTGGACCTGCAGGATCTGCTCGCGGCCGGCGATGTCCGGCAGGCTGACGTGGATGTGGCGGTCGAAGCGGCCGGGGCGCAGCAGCGCGGGGTCGAGGACATCGACGCGGTTGGTCGCAGCGATGACGATCACCTTGTCGGTCGAGGAGAAGCCGTCCATCTCGACGAGGATCGCGTTCAGCGTCTGCTCGCGCTCGTCATGGCCGCCGGAGGCGATGCCGGTGCCGCGGCGCCGCCCGACGGCGTCGATCTCGTCGATGAAGATGATGCACGGCGCGTTCTCCTTGGCCTGCGCGAAGAGATCGCGGACGCGGCTGGCGCCGACGCCGACGAACATCTCGACGAAGTCGGAGCCGGAGATCGAATAGAAGGGGACATCGGCCTCGCCGGCGATCGCCTTGGCAAGCAGCGTTTTGCCGGTGCCAGGCGGCCCGACGAGCAGGACGCCGCGCGGGATGCGTCCGCCGAGCTTCTGGAACTTGCGCGGATTCTTGAGGAAGGCGACGAGCTCCTCGACCTCCTCGCGCGCCTCGTCGATGCCCGCGACATCCTTGAAGGTCTTGCCGGTCTTGCCCTTGGTGATCAGCTGGGCGCGGCTCTTGCCGAAGCTCAGCACGCCGCCGCCCTGGCCCATCCGGCGGATGACGAAGAACCAGAACAGGAAGCCGATGAGCAGGAACATCAGCAGCATCGGCAGCATCTGCGCGAGGAATCCCGGCGCGGGCGCGCCGTCGTAGACCGTGATCACCTTGGCCCCGCCATTGGCGTTGGCCAGCCGCGCGCTCTCGTTGTAGCGCTCGGTGATCTCGATGATCTGACGGCTGATCTCGTCGGTCAGGCGCGCGCCGGGATAGTGCACGGTGTAGCGGCCCTCGCCCGCGCCCTTGGCGGGGGTGACGGTGATCGCCTCGCTGCCCAGGCTGAACTTCTCGACCCGGCCCTCGCGCAGATGCTCGAGGAACTCGCTGTAGGCGACGGGGCGCTGCAGGCCGCCGCCCTCGCGCAGGGCGATCAGCGCGATGACCAGGACGCCGACGATCAGCAGCGTCACCGTCAGGACGCCACGCGGTTTCGGCGGCTGCGCGGAAGGCTCGGCCATGAGCTTCCGAAGTATGGGGTCGCCTGGCTTCGCCCAAGCGATGATCGCTGCGCCTGCGACGCCGTGTCAGCGGCTCGCGGCTGGCAATCGGCGGCCGCGCTCTCTGCTGTCGCCATGCCGGAACCAGCGCTCTCGTACCTCGCGAGCGCGCGCTTCGAGGCTGCGCGCTCCGTCGCCTGCGTCGCCGACGGCCATCCCTGCCGGCGCCTGCACGGCCACAGCTTCCTGTGCCGGCTGCGCGCGCGGCCGCCCGCGGCCTGGGTGCCCTATCCCGGCGGCGCCCTGCCGACGCTCGCCGCCTGTCTGCAGCGCGCCACCGCCGAGCTCGACTACCGCTTCCTCAACGAGCTGCTCGCCTACCCGACCGACGAAGAGCTCGCGCGCTGGCTGTGGCGCCGCCTGACCCGCCAGGGCGTCGCGGAGCGCAGCGTCCATGGGCTGCTCGGCGTCGGCATCGCCAGCACCGCCGAGCAGGGCGTCGAGCTGCTCGCGCTCGATCGCGCCCGGGTCTGGCGCCGCTTCCACTTCGCCGCCGCCCACCGTCTGCCGCGCGTGCCAGCTGGCCATCCCTGCGGCCGCCTGCACGGGCACAGCTTCGCGGTGACGCTGATCGCCGAGGCCGGCTTCCCCGACCAGGCCCCCCTCGCGCTCGACTACGAGCTCCTCGCCGAGGCCTGGGAGCCGATCGGCCGTCAGCTGGCGCACCGCTGCCTCAACGAGGTCCCCGGTCTCGACAACCCGACCAGCGAGGTCCTCGCCGCCTGGCTGTGGGAGCGCCTGCGCCCCGCGCTCGGCGCCCTGCGCGCGCTGCGCGTCGCCGAGACCTGCACCGCCGGCTGCCACTACGACGGCCAGCGCCATGTCATCTGGAAGGAGTTCCGCGCCGAGAGCGCGGTCCGCCTGCCGGCGGCGCCGAATGGCAGCGAGCTGGCGCGCTGGCATGGGCACAGCTACCGCCTGCGCTGCTGCCTCGCTCCCCCCTTCGACGCGATGCTCGGCTGGACGATCGATTTCCGCGCCGTCAAGGACGGCCTGCAGGCGGCGATCGCCGAGCTCGATCACCACGCGCTCAACGAGCTGCCCGGCATCGCCGACGGCGACCCCGCGAGCGTCGCGAGCTGGCTGTGGGATGCCGCCCGCGCGCGCTTCGGCGAGGGGCCGCTCGTCGCTCTGGTCGTCGAAGAAGAGCCCGGCCACGGCGCCGTCCTCGGCGACGCGGTCGAGCCGTGGTGAAGCCCGGCGGCCGCGCGAACGACGAAAGACCCCGGCCACTGGCCGGGGTCCTGGCGGAGACGGGCGGATTCGAACCGCCGGTACGCTTTTGGCGTACGGCTCATTAGCAATGAGCTGGTTTCAACCACTCACCCACGTCTCCGTGCGCGGCGACTGCGGAGTCTAGCGAGGCTAGGAAGCATGCAATGCAGCGGGGAAGGAGAGCGCCCGGGCCGCGGCCGCGCGCACGCGCTGGCGCAGCGCGCGCAGCGCCTCATCGAAGGCCGCCGCATCGCGCCAGCCGCAGCGGCGCGCCAGCTGGCCGCGCGCCGCGGGATCGGCGGGCACCGCGCTCAGCGGCCGTCCTGCAGCGAGGCGCAGGCGGTTCTCGATGTCGCGCAGCGCGCGCAGGCCATCAAGCAGCGTCTCGGCATCGGCTGCCGCCAGCCGTCCGAGCTCGGCCAGGCGTCGCAGGCAGGCCGCCGTGCTCGGCGGATCGGGCAGCAGCTCGGCCGGCAGGCCGAGGAACAACGCCTGCGCGACGAACTCGGCGTCGACGTAGCCGCCGATGCCGCGCTTGAGGTCGTCGCTCCCGGCGACCGTCGCCTCCAGCCGCTGCCGCATCGCCGCCACCTGCGCCTGCAGGTCGGCGGGCGCGGGGGCGGCGATCGCCTGCTGGCGCAGCAGCTGCAAAGCCTCGGCGGCGAGCTGCGGATCGCCGGCGAGGTAGGAGGCGCGCAGATGCGCCATCCGCTCCCAGGCCTCGCGCGGCTGCCGCCAATAGTCGCCAAGCAGCGGCAGCGTCGCGACCAAGGGCCCCTGCTCGCCCCAGGGGCGCAGGCGGGCATCGAGCGGGCCGATGCCGAGCTCGGCGACGCCCCGGATCAGGTCCTGGGCGACGCGCTCCCAGAAGGCCTCGCCTTCCCGCCCGCTGCGCGGGCAGACGCCGCCGGCGTCGCAGACGAACAGCACATCGGCATCGCTGCACCAGCTCATCTCGCGACCGCCGAGCTTGCCGAGCGCGAGCACGCAGAAGCGCGCCGGCCGGCCCTGGATCTCCGGCACGCCCCAGGCGCGGGCGCGCTCGCGCAGGCAGTGGGCGAGCGTCGCCGTGATCGCCACCTCGTTGATCAGCGCCAAGCGGGCCCCGAGATCCTCCTCGGCGCCGCGCAGCTGGCGCGCGGCGGCGACCGCAAGCTCGCGCGCGACGAGGAAGGCGAGCGACGGCAGCGGATCGGCGAGGCCGCGCATCAGCGCTCGCGCCTCGCCATGCAGCACCACCGCGCGCAGCGGCGGGCGGGCGAGCGCATCGGCCAGCTCGTCGGGCAGGCCATGGTGCCGCTCGATCAGCTCGGCGAGCAGATCGCCGCTGTCGGCGAGCGCGACGAGCAGATCGAGGACCGCCGGGCGCTGCGCGAGCAGCTCGTAGAAGATCGCCCGGCCGCCGACTGCCGCGACGATGCGCGCGACATTCGCCAGCGCGCGCTCGGGGTCGGCGGTGGCGGCGAGACGGTCGAGGAGCCCGGGCAGGACGGCAAGCAGCGCGCGCTCGGTGCGCGCGCGCGAGAGGATGAAGAACGGCTCCTCGGCCAGCGCGCGCAGCCAGCGCGCGGCGCTCGCCGGATCGCGGAAGCGGCCGCTCAGCAGGCGCTCGGCGAGCTGGGGGCTCGCCTCGCCCTGGACGAGCAATGCGAAGGCGGCGTCGTCGGCCGGCCCGCGTCCGAGGAACCAGGCATCGACGATCGTGCGCACCCGCTCGCGGACCCGCATCAGATCGGCCTCGAAGCGCGCCAGGGCCTGCGCTCCCGCGTAGCCGCAGCGCGCGGCGAGGCTGGCGCGCGCCGCCGGCGCGCTCGGCACCTCGTGCTCCTGGCGGTCCTCCCAGCACTGCAGGCGGTGCTCGAGCGTGCGCAGCCAGATGAGGTGCTGCGTCAGCTCCTCGGCCAGCGTTTGCGGCAGGATCCCGCGGTCGGCGAGCACGCGCAGCGCCGGCAGGGTGGCGCGCAGGCGCAGCTCGGGCAGCCGGCCTCCGTACAGCAGCTGCAGGTGCTGGACCAAGAACTCGATGTCGCGGATGCCTCCGGCCCCGGTCTTGACATCGGCGCTGCGCGCGCGCTCCTCGATGCGGCGGCGCATCGCGCGCGTCTCCTCGATGTCCTCCCAGCGCGGCTCCTGCGGCCAGATCCAGGGCGCGAGCTCGTCGAGCAGCCGCTGCCCGAGCGCGAGGTCGCCGGCGACCGGCCGCGCTTTGAGCAGCGCTTGCCGCTCCCAAGGCCGGCCGACCGTCCAGTAGTAGTCGACGGTCTCCTGGCGCGACAGCGACAGCTCGCCGCGCTCACCTTCCGGGCGCAGCCGCATGTCGACCCGCAACAGGCGCTCGCCGTCGCCGCCCTCGAGCCAGCGGATCAGCGCGCGCCCGAGCCGGCAGGCCTGGGCGTGCGCGCGCTCGGCCTCGTCGCCCGCCTCGTAGACGAACAGCAGGTCGACATCGCTGCTGTAGTTGAGCTCGCGGCCGCCGAGCTTGCCGAGCGCCAGCACGCAGAAGGGCGGCGGCTCCCCGCGCTCCGCGACCTCGGCGCGCGCCAGCTCCCAGGCCGCGCCGATCAGCGCATCGACAGCATCGGACAGCTCGCCGACGATCGCCTCGAAGCCGAGCAGGCCGCAGGCCTCGCCGAGCAGGACGCGCAGCCACTGGCGGTGCTTGAAGCGGGCGAGCGCGGCCTGGCGCTGCGCCGGGCCGCGCGCGGCGGCGAGCTCCTGATCGAGCGCGCGGCGCAGCGCGGCGCGGCCCCAGATCTCGGCGTGCTGGTTCTCCTCGATGATCTGCCAGAACACGCCGGGGACGCGGCAGGCGAAAGCGAAGGCGTAGCGGCTGATGCCGGCCAAGCGCATCGGCAGCAGCGCCAGCTCGGGGTTGGCGAGCAGCGCGCGCAGGCTGGCGGCGCCCGCCGGATCGTCGTGGACCAGCGCGGCGAGATCAGCGAGGCGGGCGTCGGCTTCGGGCAGCCGGGCGGCGAACGGCCGCACCGCCTCGAGCAGCTGCACCGCCTCCGCGCCGAACCGCGAGATGAGCGCCCGCTCGGGAGCGCTGAGCGTCGCCTCGGACATGGCGGCATCGCAGGGCGTCGCCGCCGCGCGCAAGCCTCAGCGGCGCTGGACGGCGAGAATCGCCGCGAACAAGCGGCGGGCATCGAAGGGCTTGACCAGCACCTCCGCACCCGCCGGCAGGGTCCAGGCCTGGCGCTCGAGATCGGCGTAGCCGGTGATGAAGACGACGGCGGCCCGGGGATGCCGCTGCAGGACGCGCTGCGCCGCCTCGACGCCGTTCATCCCCGGCATCTGGATATCGAAGACCAGCAGATCGAGCCGCTCGAGATGTTCGGCGACCGCCACCGCCTCCCGACCGTCGCGCGCGATGCGCACCAGCGCCCCCGCCTCCTCGAGCAGCTCGGCGATGTACTCGCCCTGGACGCGGTTGTCGTCGGCGACCAGCACCCGGCACTCGCGCAGGCTCTCCGGCAGCTCCAGCATGGCGCTGGAGGGCGTAGACGGCTCGGGATGGCAGGCCGGCAGGCGGATGGTGAAGGTCGAGCCCTGGCCGAGCTCGCTGACCACGCTGATCGCGCCGCCGGCGGCCTCGATCAGGGCCTGGACGATCGGTAGCCCGAGGCCCGTGCCCTTGCCGCGCTCCTTGGTCGTGAAGTAGGGTTCGAAGATGCGCTCGAGGGTCGCGGCGTCCATGCCGATGCCCTGGTCGGCGACCACGACCTCGCACCACGGTCGTCCGTGCTCGTCGTGCCGCAGCTGGCCGCTGACCGTGATGGTCCCGCCCTCGGGCATCGCGTCGCGGGCGTTGACCAGCAGGTTCATCAGCGCCTGTCCGAACTCCGCGCGATCGATGCGCGCCCACAGCGGCTCGGCGCCGAAGCGCAGCTCGACGCGGACATCGTTCTTCCAGGCGCGCGTCAGCATGTCGACGGTCTCGCGCGCGGCGCGCTGCAGGTCGGTCGGCGTCGCGTTGCTGACCTGGCGGCGGCTGAGCGCCAGCAGCTGCTTGGTCAGCGCCGAGCCGCGCTCGACCGCCGAGAGGATGCGCTCTAAACGATCGCTCTGCTCGGGATGGCGGCGCAGCATCTCGACATGGCTGCTGATCACGGCGAGCAGGTTGTTGACATCGTGGGCGATGCCGCCAGCGAGCCGACCGAGCAGCTGCACGCGCTGCTCGTGGCGCAGCTGCTCCTCGAAGGCGCGGCGCTCGGTGACATCGCGCAGGGTGATGCGCCAGCCGGCATCGCCGCCTCGAGCGGTGCGGATGCGGCGCATGACATGCTCGACCCAGCGCTGGCTGCCATCGGGGCGACGCAGGCGCCACTGCCCGACCAGCGGCCAATCGCTGCCGACCGACGAGAAGTGGGCGCGCAGCTGCGGCAGGTCCTGGGCATCGACCAGCTGCCACAGCAGATCGGCATCGTGCAGGAAATCCTCGGCCGGCAGCCCGGCGATCTGCCGGCAGGACGGCGAGCAGTGCAGCACGCGCCCATCGGGCGCCACCCACAGCTCCCAGTCGGCAGCGAACTCGGCGACGACGCGCAGCCGCTCGCTGGTCTGCTCGAGGCGCTCGGTGTAGCTGTGCAGCTGCTGCCGCATGTCTTCCAAGGCCTCGGCCACCGCCGCGATCTCCGGCGGCCCGCCGACCGGCGGCAGGGGCGCTGCGATGCCCTGTTGCCGCAGCTCCGCGACGGCGCGCTCGAGGCGCTGCAGCGGCCGCAGCAGGCGCCGCGCAAGCAACCAAGCCGCGAGGCCGGCGGCGAGCACCGTTAGCAGCGTCGCCGCCACCACTGCCGCCTGCACTTCGCGGACCGCGCTCAGGGCCTCGCGGCGCGGAACGGCGACGGTAAAGCGCCAGTGCACTGCGGGCTGGCCGGCGAGGCGCACCGGCGCCGAGGCGGCGAGCGTCTCCCCCGCGAGCGACTGCCCGGCGAGGCAGCGGCCTTCGAGGTCTTGCAGCGTGCGGCCGAGGCCGCAGACGTCGTCGAGCAGGGCCGGCACAGCGGCCTCGAGGACGACGACCCCGGCGACCGCATTGTCCGGACGCAGCAGGGCGCAAGCGTAGAGCAGGCATTGCGGCAGCTCCTCAGCGCGCGCGATGTGCACCGGCGCGATGCCGCCGGAGATCGCCAGCTCGCTGACCGCGCCGACGAACCAGGGCGCGCGATCGGCCTGCGGCGCCCATCGCCGTTCCAGACGATCGGCGCCGGCGATCAGCCGCCCTTCAGCGTCGTAGAGCGCGGCGCGCGTCAGCTGCGGTTGATAGCGTTGGATAAAGGCGGCCAGGGCGGCCTCGACCTCGCCCGGCAGCGCCATCCCGATCACGCTGCGGCGCACGGCCGGCGCCGTCGCCAGCCACAACAGGTGCTGCTTCGGCTCCGCCAGGCGGCCGCTGGCGCCGAGCGCCGCCATCGCCGCTTTCTCGGCGAGCAGGGCTTCGGCGTGTGCGATCGCCGAACGGCTGGCCTGCCACGACAGCCACAGCGAGAGCACCAGGGCCGGCGCGCACGCCGCGCCCACCGCCAAGGCGATCAGGGCGGGGCGCAGCCCGAGGCGCCGCTGGTTCATGGCTGCGGCCAGAGCGCGAGCGCGCGCCGCTGCGCCTCCGCGACAGCCTCTTCGGGGGCGAGGCGGCCCTGCAGCGCGTCATGATATACTTCGCCGAGCAGGCGGCACAGCGGATCCCACTGCGGGGTGGCGGGGCGCACCGCGGGATCGAAGGCTTCGGCCGCGATCAGCTGCCGCATGACGGGAAAGAGCCCGGCATAGGGCGCTCCGAGCTCCTCATCAGCGAACAAGGCGGTCAGCGGCACGCCGGCGTTGCCGGCGCGCGCGAAGCGACGGGCGCCCTGCGGACCGCAGAGGGCGATGAGCGCGCGCCACACCGCTTCCTGCCGCGCCGGCGGCACGCTGGCGATAATGCCGAGGCACCAGGTGCCGAAGGGCGCGACGCGCCGCACGCCCTCGGCGACCGGCGGCGGCGCGCACAGCACCTGCCCGCGCACCTGGCACTCCGGGCTGAGCAGGCCCTCGCCCATCCGCGCGCCCCACTCGTAGGCGATCGCTGCCTGGCCGGCGATGAAGCGCCGCCGGCGCTGGTCCCAGGCGGTGTTCAGGATGTCGGGCGGCGACAGCGGCACGAGCTCGCAGGCGAAGCGCAGGGCTTCGACGGCGCGCGGCCCGTCCAGCGTCGGGCGGCCCTGGGCATCGAGCAACGGCTGGCCGAAGGCGGCATAGAAATGCGCCATCGACTGGCCGAGCGCCGAGCCGCGCTGCGCGTTCCAGACGATGCCGTAGATGCCGGCCGTTGGCCGGTGCAGCTGGCGCGCCAGCGCCAGGAGCTCCTGCGGCGTGCGCGGGGCCGAGCCACCGACCTGCTCGAGGAGATCGCGGCGCAGCCACAGCAGCTCGGCGTGCGGCTGGATCGGCAGGCCGTAGAGCCGGCCGCGCCAGCGCGCACCGGCGATCGCCGCGGGAATGTAGGCGGCGGGATCGAGGCCGGCGCGCTGGCAGAGCTCGTCGAGCGGCAGCAGGGCCCCGCGCTCGGCGAGCTCCGCAGTCCACACGACATCGAAGGCGACGAGCTCGACCTGCCCGCTCGGCGCCTGCAGCTCGGCGAGGATGCTCTGGCGGATCGCATCGTAGCCGGCGCGCTCGAAGAGCGCGCCGAGTCCGAGCGGCGCGAGCAGCTGGGCGGCCTCGCGCTCGACGATCGGCGCGAAGGGATCGCCGACGAGCAAGGTGCGCACCGGCGCCGGCGCGGCCGCCTGCGCCGACGGCGGCGGACCGGGCCGCATCGCCCACCACCACGATCCGAGCGCGGCGAGCAGCGCCACGCAGCCGGCGATAACCCAGAGCGCACGCATGGCACGCTTCATATACTCGTAAGCGGAATTTCGTCAAGCTGAAATGATGGTGCGCAGCAGGCGGTTCAGGCGCGCCAAGGGCGTCGCAGGAGGTCGCACCGCCGCTCCAAGCGGCCGCGGGCATCGTAGAGGAACAGATCGAAGCGGAGGCGATAGCGGTGCAGGCCGTGCTGCCGCACCAAGGCGCGCGCCGCGCGCTGCAGCCGCGCCAGCTTCGCGGCATCGACCGAGCGTCCGCCCGCGTCGTGGTCTTCACGTCGGCGCACCTCGACGACCAGCAGCGTCCGCCAGCGGCTGGCGACGATGTCGATCTCGCCGCCACCGCCGACCCAGTTGCGCGCGCAGATCCGCCAGCCCCGCCAGCGCAGGTGGCGGACCGCGGCCTCTTCGGCGCGCCGCCCGAGGTCTCGCGGGTCAGCGGCCATGCGACGGCTGGCTCTCCTCTGCGGCATCGCCGAGCGAGAAGCGCAGGCCGCCGGTGATGCCGTCGATGCGCAGCCGCCCCTGCGCGATGTCGAGGCCGACGCCGAGCGGCAAGAAGGTGCCCTCGATCCGCTGGATCTCGCCATCGCGGAAGCGGGCCTCGACGACGATCGCGCCCTCGCCGCTGATCTGCAGATCGGGGGGGAGGACCAGACCGCTGAGGAAGGCCAACGGCGCATGGTCGATGACGCCGCGCAGCTCGCCCTCCTGGCGCTCGCCGCGCAGCGTGCCGGAGAACTGGGCCGAGAAGCCGCCCGGCAGCGGCTGCCCCGCGGCATCGGCGGCGCGCACCAGCAGCTGCGCGATCTCCAGCTCCTGCATCCGGCCCTCGCTCAAGCGCAGGCCGGCCGCCAGCGCGAAGCGCGGGGTGAGCGCGGCCACCGGCAGCCACTGCCCGGGAAGGCGCAGCTCGCCGCTCATCAGCTGCCCGTCGAGCGCGATGCGGACGAGGTCGCGCTGCACCTCGATCCGGCCTTGCAGCCGGGTCGCCAACGCGCGCAGCCAGTCGCGCTGGCGTGTGCGCCAGGCGCCGTCGCGCAGCGTCAGCTCATCGATCGCGATGCTCACGGCGTCGCCGACGCTCAGCGTGCCGGCGGCCGTCAGTCGTCCGGCGAGCTCGGGCAGCGCGGCCGGCCCGCGCACCAGCGCCAGCAGGCGCTCGACGCGCTCCGCCTCGCCGGCGATCTGCGTCCGCTGGGCCGTCCAGGTCAGCTGCAGGCGCGCCAAGGGCGGCTGCGCCGCGGACTCGCGTCGCGGCTCGGCGCTGAGCAGTTCTCCGCTCGCCTGCACCAGGCCCTCGCCGATCACTGCCGCCACCTGGGCATCGAGCGGACCGATCGACCAGCCGTCGGCGAGCACGCGCAGCTGGGACAAGCGGGCGCTGAGGTCGCGGCGGCCGGCGGCGAGCGTCAGCGCGCCCTGCACCACCTGCCCGCCGGCGATCGTCACCTCCCGCGGCAGCAGCGGCGCCAGCAGGGTCAGCGGCACTTCCTCGGCCAGCACGCGCGGCGGCCGCTCCCCGCCGAGGCGCAGCGCCAGCCGCGCCTGATTCGCGCCGCTGACCGCGATCTCGCCCTGCCGTTCGCCGACCGGCCAGCGCAGCTCGAGCTTCGGCAGCAAGCGCGCGATGTCGGCCAGCGGCAGCTTGGCGGGCAACGGCAGGGCCGGCCCTGGCTGCCAGCGCGCGGCGACCAGCTGCACGCGCGAGCCATCGCGTGCCGCCGTCAGCTCGCCCTCCAGCTCGCCCCAGCGCGCGTCGCGCAGCAGCAGCCGCGTCAGCTGCGCGCGGCGCGCGTCGGCAGCGAGCGCGGCGCGCAGCTCCCCGCCTTCCCAACGCAGGCAGAGCTCGCCGCGCGCGGTGTCGGAGACGACGACGCGCTCGAGGCGCGTGCCGGAGGCGTCGATCTCCGCCGGCAGCCACTGGTCGAGCGCACGGTCGAGCGGCGCGATGTAGCCGAGGCCGGCGAGCGCGTCGAGCAGCGCGCGCGGGGCGATGCGGCCCTCGCTGATCTCCACCGTCGTCGTCACCGGCGCCTCGTCGCCGGCGCGCGCCGTCGTGACCAGCAGACGCAGCGGCTGCCCGGCGATGCGCGCCTCCGCCGTGCTGCGCGTCCGCGGCCCGAGGGCCTCGACCCGCACGCGGATCCCGCTCATCGTCAGCCCCCCCGGCAAGGCCAGCTCGGCGTCGTCGATCTCCACCTGCAGCGGCCTGGGCGCCCGGGTCGGCGGATGCCGGTCCTCGGCAGCGATGATCGCTTCCAGGAAGCGCCGGCGCCGGGCATCGAGGCCGGCGCGCAGGCCCGCGACGCGCACCGCGAGCACGCGCCGATCGAGGGCATCGAAGCGCACCCAGACCCGCCGCGCCGTCGCCAGCGGCTCCGCGCCGGCTTCGCCGAGCTCGACGGCCTCGGCCTCGGCCTCCGTCGGTCCGAGCAGGCGGATCCTGCCGAGGCGCAGCTCGCCAGGCATGCCGTACGCCGTCCAGGCGTGGGCGGCCTCGCGCGCGAGTCCGCCGCCCTGCAGATAGGCGCCGACCCCGAGGACGGCGAGCAGCGGCAGGGCGACGATCACCGCGACGATGACGAGCAGGACGCGACGGCGGCCCATGACGCCCAGGGTGTGCGGCCCGCGCCCCGCGCAATGCCGCGGACGGCCGACGAGCGGCGCGCACGCCGGGCGAGGCGCAAGAGCGGCCGCTTCACTCGCTGCTGCCGTGCAGGCCGATGCCGGCCAGCCACAGGCGCAGGCTGCGGCGGCCGTGATAGATGACGATCTGCACCTCGCGCACCTGATGGAGGTCGGCGACGCGCGCACGGTGCGCCCAGCCGCTGGCCTGGGTCTTGAAGTCCGCCGCCGTCAGATCGAACGACAGCGGCACGAACTCCTGCGCGGCGCCGCCCGGCGGCACCGGCAGCGCGCGGCTCTCGTGGTAGGTCCACTGCGCCCCGGTCTTCAGCGCGAGCGCGATCCGGATCTCGCGATCGCTGGCGTTCGCCACCAGCAGGCCGAAGGCGCGCCGCCCCGTCAGCTGCAGGGGGCGCCGCAGGACGAGCGCGGCCTTGTCGAGCGCCGGCTTGTCCGGCTGCGGCTCGACATCGACCTGCAGCACGCGCCGCGGACCTTCCGGCGTCAGCAGCGTGATCGTCTCGATGCGCGCCGGGGCCGACCACTGCGGGTGATCGGCCACCCAGGGGAAGCGCTCATAGCCCTCGTCGACCGGCGTCGCGCTCGCCGCCGCCACCGGGCGGCCCTCGCGCAGGGTGGCCTCGGGATCCAGCCCCAGGCCGCGCAGCTGCTCGGCCCAGGCGGCGCGCGCCGCCTCGAGCTCGGCGAGGCGCGCCAGCAGCTCGGGATCCTCGCCGCCAGCGTTGCGATAGGCGATGTAGAGCGGCAGGGCGACCTCCGGGCCCTCGAGCTCGTCGACGACGCGGGCATGCAGGCCGCGGACAGCGAGCGGGCAGTCCGGGAACGCGACCGCGCGGTTCAGCGCCGCGCGCGCCTGCTCGTGGTGGCCGTGGGCGCGGCACCAGTGCGCGAGGTCGATCAGGCCCTGCAGGTCGCCGGGCGCGACCTGCGCCACCCGCGCCGCCAGCCCATATTCGACGCGGGCGATGCGCGCGCGCGGCAGCCGCAGGCGGCCGCTGCCGGTGTCGACCGTGACCCATTCGGCATCCGACTGTTCGCTGACCACCGTGCCGCGGAAGCGCTGGGCGTTGTCGAGGATGATCAGGTCGCGGTCGCTCGCCGCCTCGCCGGCGTGCAGCGCGACCGCTGCGGCCAGCGCAAGCTGGCCCCAGAGCAACAAGCTGCGAGAGTTCGGAGCGCTGCAACGCATCGTCGTCAGTGGTGATACGCGCTCGCCGCGGCGGCGTTGCCGAGTCGCGCTTGGTGGAAAGTCTCTTCTGCCTGCCTTGTCGACATCGCCTTGCTGGTAGGCTTAGGAACGCCTCGCATGGTGTCCGGCCCTCCTTCCCCTTCCGCGGCCTCGCCATCGCCGCTGTCGTGGCTCGCGCGCTGGTGGCCGTTGATCGTGCTCGCCGGCGTGCTCGCGGTAGGGGCCTGGCAGTGGTGGTGGAACGCCTTCCACGACCGAGGCTATGCTCCCGAGCAACCGATCGCCTTCAGCCACCGCCTGCATGCCGGCGAACTCAAGCTCGACTGCCGCTACTGCCACTTCAACGCCGAACGCGGCAAGCACGCCGGGATCCCGCCGATGTCGGTGTGCATGGGCTGCCACGCGGTGGTCGCCAGCGACCGGCCGCAGATCCAGCGCCTCGCCGAGATCGCGCAGCAGGGCAGCTACACGGCTGCCGACGGCACCGTGCACGAGGGCGGCGTCGTCCACTGGCGGCGGGTCCACCGCCTGCCGGATCATGTCTACTTCGATCACCGCGCCCATGTCGCAGCCGGCGTCGCCTGCCAGACCTGCCATGGACCGGTCGAGGAGATGACGGTGCTGCGGCAGTTCGCCGACCTGACGATGCAGTGGTGCCTCGACTGCCACCGCGGCACGCGCTATGTCGGCGGCCCCGGAACGGACCCCAACGACCCGACGACCTGGCGCGTCGGCGTCGCCGACTACGAGGCGCTGCGCGCGCGCGAGCGCCGCGATCCGATCGTCGTCTTCCACGAGCGGCGCCTGCGCGGCAGCGCCGCCGGCGCTCACGGGCACGGCGAGGCGCCGGCGCCCGACGCGGCCGCCGCCGAGGAGCCGGCGGCGGCCCCCGATCCTCGGCTCGCCGCCTTTCTCGCCGCCCATCCCGCCTTCGCCGCCAAGGTACGCGAGCTGCCAGCGTGGCGCGCCGCCGCGCTGCCCGACTCCCATCGCCTGATGAACGCCGCCACCGATTGCAGCACCTGCCATCAATGACGAGCGACACGCGCTTCTGGTCCTGTCTTGACGATCTCGCCGGCCGCCCCGCCGGCAGCGACGAGTTCGCCCCCGATGTCGCCGCGGCGATCGCCGAGCTGCGCGCGGCCCAGGGCCTGGACCGCGAGGACGCCGTCGATGCACCGACCCTCGACCGCTGGCGCGCCGAGCTGCAGGCCCTGCTGCCCGGCGTCAACCGCCGCAGCTTCCTGCGGCTGAGCGGGGCGGCGGCGGTGCTGGCGGCGATCAGCGGCTGCGGCGGCGATCCCCATCCCGATACGCTGGTGCCGCTGGCCGCCCAGCCCGAGGGCACCACCCTCGGCGAGGCCCTGCACTATGCGACGGTCGTCCGCTGCAATGGCGCCCCCTGCCCGGTCGTCGCGCGCTGCTACGACGGCCGCCCGATCAAGCTCGACGGCAACCCCGACCACCCGCTGATCCGCGGCCGCAGCGATGCCCGGGTGCAGGCCGCGGTCCTCGATCTCTACGACCCCGATCGCGGCGGACTCGACCCGGCGGCCCCGCGCCAGTACCGCGACGGGCCGCGCCAGCGCAGCGGCGGGCAGTGGCAGCCGACGGGCTGGGGCGAGCTCGATCGCGCGGTCGGCGAGCGGCTGCGCGAGGCCCGCCGCATCCTGTGGATCAGCGGACCGCTCGACGGCCCGGCGCAGCGCGCCTTCGTCGAGCTGCTGCAGCGCGCGCTCGGCGAGCGGCTGCGCCACATCGCCTACCACCCCTGGGCCGAGGACAGCGCGGTCGAGGCGCGCGCCCGGGTCCTCGGCGAGCGCAGCGCCCCGCGCTGGCACCTCGAGCGTGCGGCCGTCCTCGTCACCTTCGCCAGCGACCCGCTGGCCCACGGCGATGTCGCGCTGCAGGCCGCCTACGGCCGGTTCCGCCGCGGGCAGCGCGGCGAGCCGGGGCAGCTGATCGCCGTCGAGCCGGTGCTGACCCAGACCGGTAGCTGCGCCGATGTCCGCGTCCGCGCCGCGATGGCGGACCTCGCCTGGGTCGCCTGGGCGGTGGCCGGCGAGATCGCCGCGGCCGAGGGCGCGGCCCTGCCGCCGGCGATCGCGGCGGCGCTGCCCGAGCAGCGCGCGCGCCTCGCCGCCGCCCTGCGTCCCGTCGCCCAGGACGGCGAGAGCGTCCCGGCAGTCCGCTACATCGCCGAGCGCCTGCTCGCGGCGCGCCGCCGCGGGGCCCTCGCGCTCGCGCTGGCCAGCGGCCCGACCCACAGCGGGCCCGAGAGCTTAGACCTGCACATCGCCGTGTGCTGGCTCAACCGCCTGCTCGGCGCCGAGGGCCGCGCGGTCAGCGGGGCCCCGCCGCGCGCCACCCGCGACGGTCTTAGCGCGGCGCTCGCCGAGGACTGGGATCTCGTCCTCGTCAGCCACGGCGCCAACCCGGCCTTCGACCTGCCGGGGGCCGCAGAGCGGCTGCGCGCCGTGCCCTGCCTGGTCTCGCTCAACCCGACCCGCGATGAGACCGCGGCCCTCGCCCACTGGCAGGCCCCCGGCCTGCACGACCTCGAGAGCTGGGGCGACGCCGAGCTCGCGCCGGGGCAGGCCGAGATCCAGCAGCCGGTGATCCAGCCGCTGTGGGACACCCGGGCGGCGGAGGAGAGCCTGGCGTCCTTCCTCAGCGCCGCCGGGCTGATGCCTCCCGAGCTCGCCAGCGAGCGCGCGGCGGTGCCGGCGCAGCCGCCGCTCAGCGTCGTCAGCCGCAAGCAGCTGTGGCAGGCCAGCGCGCGCGGCCTCCTGCCCTGGCGCAGCTTCGTCCGACGGGTGTGGAGCGAGCTGCTCGCCGCGCAGGGCCAGGGCGGGGAGGCGGCGTGGCGCGCGCTGCTGCAGCGCGGCTTCCTCGCCGTCCCGCCGCGCGCCGCGCCGCCGGCCCTACCGCACGCGATCGCCGCCCCGCCGGCGCCGGCCTCGGCCAGCGCGCTGACGCTCGTCTGCAGCGGCTCGCGCACCGTCGGCGACGGCAGCCAGCTCAACAACCCCTGGCTGCAGGAGCTGCCCGACCCCGTCAGCAAGGTGTGCTGGGACGGCTGGGCCGCGCTCTCGCCGGCCGACGCCGCGCGCCTCGGCGTCGCCGACGACGAGGTCATCGAGCTCGCCGTCGGCGAGGCCCGCGTCCGCCTGCCCGCCCTCGTCCAGGACGGCCAGCACCCCGGCTGCGTCGAGGTCTTCCTCGGCTGGGGGCGCAGCGCCGCCGGGTTGGTGGCCGACATCACCGCCGCCGATGGCTGGCGCGCCAACGCCTACCTGCTCGCCGGCGGCCAGCGCTGGGGCGCCGCGGTCACGGTGCAGCGGACCGGGCTACGCTACGAGCTGGCGCGCACCCAGCACCACCATCGCCTGGCCGGCGAGCGCGTGGCGCGCGACGATGTCTGGGAGCTGCACCAGCGCGATCCCGGGCAGCAGCGGCGCCAGCCGGCGCACCATGCCTGGGAGCGCGGCACCGACGGCCGGCCGGGCGGACGCCTGTCGATCTGGGGTCGCCACCACACCTACCCCGGCCATCGCTGGGGCATGGTCATCGATCTCGACCTCTGCACGGGCTGCGGGGCCTGCATCGTCGCCTGCAGCGCCGAGAACAATGTCCCGGCGGTCGGCCGCGACGAGGTGCGCCGCAACCGCGAGCTGCACTGGATCCGCATCGACCGCTACTACAGCGCGCCGGCAGCGGAGGCGGCGGCGCGCCTCGATGTCGCCGTCCTGCACCAGCCGATGCTCTGCCAGCAGTGCGACCACGCGCCCTGCGAGGCGGTGTGCCCGGCGAATGCGACGATGAAGAGCGAGGAGGGCATCAACATCCAGGTCTACAACCGCTGCATCGGCACGCGCTACTGCGCCAACAACTGCCCCTACAAGGTCCGACGCTTCAACTGGTACCAGTACAGCGCGATGCGCGCCGGCCCGCAGCGCGCCGGCGAGCCCGCGCAGCGCATCGCGCGCAACCTGCTCGGCGAAGGCTCGGCGATCGCGGCGGCGGAGCGCGCGCACGCCCCGCTGCACTTCGTCCTCAACCCCGAGGTGACGGTGCGCCACCGCGGGGTGATGGAGAAGTGCAACTTCTGCCTGCAGAGGCAGCGCGCCTGGCGGCGCGAGGAAGTGCGCCGCCATCAGCGCCTGCCCGACGGCTTCCTGACCACCGCCTGCGCCCAGGCCTGCCCGACGGAGGCGATCGTGTGGGGCGATCTCAACGACCCCGAGGCTCGCGTCAGCGCGCTCGGCGAGGACCCCCGCGCCTACCGCGCGCTCGATGCCGAGTCGAACACCAGGCCGAAGATCGCCTACCTCGCCAAGCTGCGTCATCGCCCAGCAAGCGCCGAGGAACTCGCTGCGCTGCGCGCGGCGCTCGGTCCGGAGGCGGCGCGATGAGCGGCGGCGAGCTCGTGCTGCCGGCCAGCGCCGCCGGCGCGGCACCCGCGCCCGCCGCGCCGGCGCCGCCGACCGAAGCCGCGCGCATCACCGAGGACCTCTGCGCGCCGGCATTCCGCTTCCCCGGCCCGGCGTGGTGGGCGGCCTTCCTCGCCGCCGCCGGCCTGGCCGGGCTGCTCGTCCTCGCGGTCGCCGTCTACGTCATCGCCGGCTACGGGGTCTTCGGCGTCAACAATGTCGTCAACTGGGGCAACGACATCGCGACCTACATCTACTGGATCGCGGTCGCGGTCGCCGGCACCATCGTCTCCTCGGTCCTGCTGCTCTTCCGCCAGGGCTGGCGCACCGGCATCAACCGCGCAACCGAGGCGATGACGATCTTCGCGATCAACATCGCCGGGCTCTTCCCGCTGATCCACACCGGCCGGCCCTGGGTCGACTACTGGCTGATCCCGCTGCCCAACGACCTCGCGCTGTGGCCGCAGTTCAAGTCGCCGATCATGTGGGATGTGTTCGCGATCACCGGCTACGCCGTGTGCTCGATCCTGTTCTTCTACCTCGGCCTGATTCCGGACTTCGCCACCCTGCGCGACCGCGCCCCGCGCGCCTGGCAGCGCCGCCTCTACGGCTTCCTCGCGATGGGCTGGAGCGGCAGCAGCGCCGACTGGAACCACTACGAGCGCGCCTACCGCCAGTTCGCTTGGCTGGCGACGCCGCTGGTCATCGCGATGCACTCGACGATCGCGACGCTGCTCGCCGTGTCGCACGTCCCGGGCTGGCACGCGACGATCTTCCCGCCGTACTTCGTCGCTGGCGCCGTGTTCGGCGGCCTGGCGATGGCCTTCGTCGTCCTCGTCCCGCTGCGCGCCGCCTACCGCCTGCACCGCTATATCACCGACGACCACCTCGAGCGCCTGGCGAAGATCTTCCTCGCCGTCGGCCTCGCCGTCGCCTATGTCTACGGGATGGAGTTCTTCGCCGCGTGGTGGAGCGAGGCGCCGGCCGAGCGCGAGCAGTTCTGGTGGCGGCTGACGGGCGAGGGCGCGTGGAGCTTCTGGCTGATGCTGGCCTGCAACCTGCTGCCGATCCAGCTGCTGTGGTGGCGGCGCTGGCGCCGCCATGGAGCGGCGCTCGTCGTCATCGGCATCTTCGTCAACATCGGCATGTGGTTCGAGCGCTACAACATCCTCGTCCTCTCGCTGCGCCACGGACAGATGCCGAGCGAGTGGACGACCTACGCCTTCACCGCCTTCGACTGGCTGCTGCTCGCCGGCTCCTTCGGCCTGTTCTTCGCGCAGATTTTGCTTTTTGCGCGCATCGCGCCGATGGTCTCGGTCGCGGAAGTGAAGGCCGAGCTGCTCGGGAGGTCGCATGGCTGAGCCGCTGCCGCCGCGCTGGGTCGCCGGCCTATGGAGCGCGCCGGGGCCCTTCCTGACCGCCGTCGCCGCCGCGCGCGACGCGCGCTTTCCGCGCCTCGTCGCCTACGCGCCCTGGCCGGTGCACGGCCTGGAGGCCGCCGCCGGCCACCCGCCGAGCTGGATCGGCCGCGCCGCGCTGCTCGCCGTCGTCGCCGGCGGCCTCGGCTGCAGCGCGTTCTTCTACCACTCCTCGGTCCTCGAGTGGCCGATCAATGTCAGCGGCAAGCCGTACTTCGCCCCGCAGTTCTGGCTGGTGCCGATTCTCGAGGCCGCCCTGCTGACCGGCGCCGTCGTCACCTTCCTGTCGTGCGGCCACGCCTGCCGCTTCCTGCCCGGACAGCGCCGCCATCCCGACCCGCGCGTCACCGACGACCAGTGCGCGCTGCTGATCGCCGTCGACGGCGAGCGCTACACCGAGGAGTCGCTCAGCCGCTGGCTGCAGGACCACGGCGCCGAACGGCTGGTGTACGGCGGAGGGAGCCATGGCTGAGCGCCGCTGGCTCCTGCTCGCCGTCTGCCTGCTTGCCGCCTGCGGCGAGGAGAAGGACGAGCGCGGGCTGACCGTGCTGCCGGACATGCACTACACGCCCGCGCTCGAGAGCCAGGACGCCGGGGTCGCCGAGCTGCGGCAGCGCGATCCCCAGGGGCGCGAGGTCGTGCGGGTCGTCCACTATCCGGCGCAGCTCGCGCCGCCGGACGGCGCGGTCGCCCGCGATCGCGCGCTCGCGCCGCCGGAGGTCGGCGACCTCGCCGCCGCGCGCGCGCTGCGCAACCCGCTGCTGCCGACCGCCGCCGTTCTCCAGCAGGGCCAGCGCGACTACCTGAGCTACTGCGCGCCCTGCCACGGCCGCAACGGCAAGGCGGCGACGAGCGCGCTGGCCCCGCACTTCAGCGGCATCCCCGACCTCGCCGCGCCGGGCCTGATCGTCAAGCCCGAGGGCGAGCTCTACCACATCATCAGCCGCGGCCGCGGGCGGATGCCGGACTTCGCGGCGCAGATCCCGCCGCCGGAGCGCTGGGCCCTCGTCCACTTCGTGCGCCTGCAGGCGATCGCAGCCAGCAGCGACGAGGAGCTCGCGCGGCTGGAGGCGCAGGCCGCCGGCGACCCGCAGGCCGCGGACGCGCAGCGCGCGCTCGCCGAGGCGCGCCGCCTGCGCCGCGCCCTCGGCAGCGCCGGCGAGGGCTGGGAGTTCCGTCCCGAGCCGCCGCCCGAGCCGGAGTGGCGCCGCCCGCAGTGGCCGCTGCCGGAGGGTCCGCGATGAGCGCCGTCGCCCGCATCGAGCGCCTCGATCCGCCGCCGGCGCTGCATCCGACGCTGTGGCGCTGGCCGGCCTCCGCCGCGGCCGCCCTCGCCGCCGCGGTCTTCTGCGCGCTCTGGCTGGCGGATGCCCCGCGGGCCTGGAGCGGGCTGCTGATCGGTCTGACCGTCCTGGTCTGGCTCGGCGTCGGCTCGCTGTTCTTCCTCGCCGCCCATGCCCTCGGCGGCGCGCGCTGGACCGTGCCGCTGCAGGGCGTGATGCACGGAATCGGCGCCGGCTGGCCACTCGCCCTGCTCGGCTTCGCCGCGATCGCCGCCTTCGGCATCCCGAGCCTCTACGACTGGTCGCTGGCCAACCCCGAGCGCGGCGCGCTGTTCCGCGATCCGGCCGGCAGCAAGGCCTGGTGGATGCAGGACGGACGCTGGGCGCTCTCGACGCTCGCGCTGCTGGCGCTGCTGTGGCTGTGCTGGGCGCGCTGGCAGCGCTGTGCCATCATCGATTCCCCGGAGGCGCAGCGGCGGCAGGCGCGCTGGGCCGTCGTCACCCTGCTCGTCCTCGTCCCGGGCTTCACCTGGCTGTCCTGGGACACGCTGCTGGCGCTCCATGTGCAGTGGGTCAGCGCCGTGTGGGGCGCCCTCTGCCTGACCTCCGCCGTCCATCTCTTCCTCGGCTGCAGCGCCCTCGCCCTGGCGTGGCTCGGCCAGCACGGGCTGGCCCAGGTGTCGCGCCCGCACCTGCGCCACGACCTCGGCACCTGGATGATGGCGTGGAGCGCGGTCGTCGCCTACCTCGCGGCAGCCCAGTACACGATCATCGGCTTCGCCAACATCGACGAGGAGAGCTTCTGGTACCTGCTGCGCCTGCAGCACGGCTACGGCGCGCTCGCCGCCGCCGAGCTCGTCCTGCGCTGCGCGCTCCCCTTCCTCGTCCTGCTCAGCCCGCGGCTGCGCGCCGCCTCCTGGGCCCAGGTCGTCGCCGGCCTCGCCATCGTCCTCGGCACCTGGCTGCACCTGCATCTGATCGTCGTCCCCGCCTTCGCCCCCAACCACTTCCGCTCGCCGCTGGCGCCGGAGTCGCTGATCGCGCTCGGCTGTCTTGCCGGCGGCTTCCTGCTCGCCCTCCGCTGCTGGCGTCGCTGCGGGCTGGTCCCGCTCGGCGACCCGCGGCTGATCCCGGCGATCAATGGGGATCATCGCTGATGAGCGCGCGCGAATACAGCCACCCCGCCCTGTGGACGCTCGCCCTGCTCGGCGCCGCCGGCGTCATCGGCTGGCTGTTCTTCCACTGGCTCGAGATCGGGCGCCGCCACGCCCGCGACGCCAAGCCGCTCGCCGTCGCCGTCGCCAGCGCGCCGGTCGATCACCGGGCGCTGATCGCCGACCGCTCGGAAGCCGTGCTCGAGCGCGGCCAGCAGCTCTACCTGCGCAACTGCGCCAGCTGCCACGGCCCCGAGGGCGACCGCAACATGACCGGCAGCAATCCGCCGCCGCGCAACCTGCGCCGCGAGCCCTATCAGGCGGAGTGGGGCGGCGGCCCCTACGGCTTCTACTTGACGCTGACCAAAGGCTGGGGCCAGGGGATGCCGAGCTTCACCAATCTCTCGCCCGCCGATCGCTATGCGATCGTCCACTTCGTCCGCGAGCGCTGGCAGCGCGGTACCGCGCTCTACGTCGCCGAGGATCCGCCGGCGGTCGCGGCGCAGATCCCGCAGCCCGGAGCGGCCGGCGACGGCCCGCGGACCCCGCCGCACCTCGTCGACCAGCCCGCGGCTTTGCACCCGCTGCTCGCTGTCGTCGCGCGCGAGAGCGCGCAGCGCGCGGCGCGCATCGAGGCGGCGATGACCGAGCTCGGCGCCGAGGCCGGAGCCGAGCTCGCCGACCTCGTCGCCGCCGTGCGCGCGGCGCCGCTCGGCTGGCAGGAGCGCCTGCTCGCCGCGGCGGCGAGCGGCGAGGCGGAGCGGGTGCGGGAGGTGTTGCTCGCCACCGAGAGCGGCCAGCCCGCGCTGGCCCTGGCAGCGCCAGAGCGCGCGACGGCGCTGATCCGCCTCCTGCTGCGCATCGCCGGAGCGAGGGCCTGACCATGCGCTGCGTGCTGCTGCTCCTTCTCAGCTGCCTGCTGCTCGGCGCGAGCGAGCCGCCGCCGACCAGCGACATCGACCGCTGGGTGAGCTTCTTCAACCCCGATCTCTACGCGCTCGCCGGCCGCTGGCCGGCGACCCCGATCGTCGGCGCTTTCGACGCGCCAGCGAGCGACATCGCGCGCGACACGGCGCGCGCGACCTGGCTGAGCCTGGCGGTGTTCTTGCCCTTCCTCGTCCTGCCGCAGGTGCTGCTGGTGTGGATCATCTGGAAGTTCCGCGACCGCGGCGATGGCCGACGCGCCGCCACCTTCGTCGGCAACCATACGCTGGAGATCGTGTGGACCGCGATCCCGATCATCGCGCTCGTCATCGTCAGCGTCGCGATCTGGGACCTCGTGGTCAAAACCGAGCTGCCGCCGGCCGATCAGCGGCGCGACATGGTCGTCGAGGTCCGTGGCAAGAGCTTCGCCTGGGACTACAAGTACCAGCGCCTCGGCGGCGAGCGGCCGACGCGCCGTGAGGACCAGATCGAGATCGGGCAGGATGTCGCCGGCCTGCAGGAGCCGCTGGTCCTGGTCAAGGGCCGGCGCGTCATCCTCAACCTGACGAGCAACGATGTCCTGCACGCCTGGTGGGTGCCGGCCTTCGGGGTCAAGAAGGACACGATCAAGGGCCGCTACACCCACACCTGGTTCACGCCGGAGAGGACCGGCTTCTTCAAAGGCCAGTGCGCGGAGCTGTGCGGCCAGGGCCACGGCATCATGCTGATCAGCGCCCTGGTCGTCGAGGAGCCGGAGTTCGCGCTGTGGGTCGAGCTGCAGCGCCGCCGTGCCGAGACCGTCCGCACCTGGACGGCGCTGGCGGCCCGCGAGGTCGATCCCGCGGCCCTCGATGCCGCGGTCGCCGCCTACCTCGAGCGCGGCGCCGATCCCTGGCGGCTCTTCGCCCTGCGCTACTGGATGGCGAGCAACCTGCTGTCGTGGTCGCGGCGGCCCAACGAGTTCCCCCGCGATCCCGACGGCACGCAGGCGACATGGATCGCCGCCCGCCGGGCCCTGCTGGAAGAGGCGATCGCGCGCTGGCAGGCCCGCGGCGGCCCGAGCACCGGGAGCTGACCATGACCGACGCGACCGCCCTCCCGCTTCCCGCCCCGCGCTACCGCGGCCTGATGGACTGGCTGACGACCACCGACCACAAGAAGATCGGCCTGATGTACTTCTGGTTCGTCGTCATCATGGCGATCGTCGGCGGCGCGATGGCCGGCCTGATCCGCGTCCAGCTGGCGATGCCCGGCGCCACCGTCGAGGCCCTGCAGCAGGCGGCGCTGACCGGGACGACGGCCCTCAACCTGTTCTCCGACGACACGGGGCTGTTCGCCGACTGGGGCGGACGGCACCTCTACAACCAGCTGGTGACGATGCACGCCAGCATCATGATCTTCTTCGTCCTGATCCCCGGCTTCGTCGGCTTCGCCAACTACATCGTGCCGCTGATGATCGGCGCGCGCGACATGGCCTTCCCGAAGATGAACGCGCTCGGCTTCTGGCTGCTGATCCCGGCCGCCCTGCTGCAGCTGGCGAGCTTCTTCGTCGCCGGCGGCGCCGCCGCCTCCGGCTGGACCGCCTACCCGCCGCTGTCGCTCAAGGAGTTCAGCGCCGGTCCCGGCCAGGACATGTGGATCCTCGGTGTCCACCTCGTCGGCGTCTCCTCGATCCTCGCGGCGATCAACTTCATCGTCACGATCACCAGCCTGCGCGCCCCCGGGATGACCTGGGGCAAGCTGCCGCTCTTCGCCTGGGCGACCTACTTCGTCTCGATCATCCAGCTGGTCGCGACGCCGGTGCTCGCGGCGGCGGTGACGATGCTCCTGCTCGACCGCAACTTCGGCACGACCTTCACCAAGGCGAGCCAGGGCGGGGACCCCGTCCTCTACCAGCACATCTTCTGGTTCTACAGCCACCCCGCGGTCTACATCATGATCCTGCCCGGCTTCGGCGCGATCAGCCACGTCATCGCCGCGTTCAGCGGCAAGCGCGTCTTCGGCTACACCGGGATGGTGCTGGCGATCGGCGTCATCAGCTTCATCGGCTTCATCGTCTGGGCGCACCACATGTTCACCGTCGGCATGCCGCTCTGGGCCCAGGCCTACTTCATGTACGGCTCGCTGGTCATCGCGGTGCCGACCGGCATCAAGGTCTTCAGCTGGCTGGCGACGATGTGGGGCGGCACCCTCCGCTTCACGACGGCGATGAAGTTCGCCTGCGGCTTCATCAGCATGTTCGTCTTCGGCGGCTTCGGCGGCCTGTTCCTCGCGCTGACGCCGATCGACATGACGCTGCACGACTCGTACTTCGTCGTCGGCCACTTCCACATGGCGATGGTCGGCGGCTCGGTGATGCTGCTCTTCGCGATGACCTACTACTGGTGGCCGAAGATGACCGGCCGCATGCTCTGCGAGCGGCAGGGGACCTGGATCTTCTGGCTGATGCTGATCGGCATCGTCCTCGCCTTCATGACGATGCATGTCACCGGCGCGCTGGGGATGGCGCGCCGCGTGCCGGTCTACTTCAAGGACTTCCTGATCCTCAACCACATCTCGACGCTCGGCTATGTCCTGACCTTCATCGCCTCGCTGTGGTTCGTCGTCGACCTCGTCCGCAGCTACTGGCGGCCGCCGGTGACCGAGAACGATCCCTGGCGAGTGAACGATGTGCAGCAGTCCTTCGAGTGGGCGACCAGCTGCCCGCCGCCGGCGCACAACTTCGACCGCATCCCGCCGATCCCGATCCTCGATCCGAAGCGCTGATGGAGAGCTCGCCGCGCACCCCGGAGGCCCCCGCTCCCGGCGCCGCCGCCCGGCTCGGCGCCTGGGCGACCGTCCTGCTGATCGGCATCCTCGCGCTGAACACCGCGGGCGGCTGGGTGCGGCTCTCGGGCTCCGGCGTCGCCATCCCGCACTGGCCGCTGATCGAGCTGGCCGACGGCAAGCGCACGCTGCTGCCGCCGTTCTCCGCCCGCGACTGGCAGGCGGCGTACGAGGCGTGGCAGGCGCATCAGCAGCGCCTGGCGCAGCGGGTCGCCGCCGGCGAGCTGCCGGCGCTGGCGCGCGGTCGCCAGCCCGCCGACCTCGACGAGTTCCGCGCGATGTTCCTCATCGAGTGGTTCCACCGCCTGCTCGCCGCGCTGGTCGGTCTGCTCGCGCTCTCCTGCCTCGGCACCGCGCTCGCGCAGCGCGCGCTGCGCGCGCGCGTCGGCGGCTGGTTCGCGGCGGCGCTGATCCTGATCGGCGTGCAGGCCTGGCTCGGCGCCGCCCTGATCGCCGAGGGCACGGGCACGCGCTGGCTGTTCCTGCACCAGGGCAACGCCGCGCTGATCGCCGGCTGCGTGCTGCTCGCGATCCTGCGCCTCGTCGACCAGCGACACGAGCTGCGCGCGCTGCCGCTGTTCGCCGCGGCCCTCGCCTGGCTGCTGCTCGTCAGCGGCGGCCTGCTCGCCGGCAGCCGCCACCTCGCGCCGCCCGCCGGCCCGCTCGGCCTCGACGCCGGGCCGCTGTGGTGGCCGACGGCGACGCTGGCGGCCAACCTGCTCGACAACGGCGCCCTCCATCACCTCGTGCACCGCCTGGCGGCGCTGCTGCTGATCGCCGCGATCCTCGCCGCCTGGTGGCAGGCCGCGCGCCAGCAGGCCGCCGAACGCGTGCGCCTGGCGCTGGCCGCCGCCGCCACCTTCGCCGTCGTCGAGGCGATGCTCGGGCTGGCGAGCGCCACCCTGCCGCGCGGCGCGATCATCGTCCCGCTGGCGCACCAGTTCCTCGGCCATGTCCTGTTCCTGACGCTGCTGATCGCGGCCTGCGCGCCGCGCCCCGCGGCCGCTGACGCCGGAGCCTGAGCATGCTCGGCGCGCTGCGCGATCTGCTGCGCTTGGCGAAGTTCCGCATCACGCTGGTCGCGGTGTTCACCGGCTACACCGCGATCGCGGTGCACGGCGCGCATGCGACCGATGTCGCCTTCCTCTGGCCGCTGTTCATCGCCCTGTTCGCCACTGGCGCCTCGGCCAACGCGCTGAACCAGATCTGCGACCGCCACCGCGATGCGCTGATGGCGCGCACCCGACAGCGGCGTCCCTTGCCGGCGGGCCGCATCGGCCTCGGCGCCGCGCTCGCCTTCGCGCTCGCGATGCTCGCGCTCGCGATCGCGATCCTGCTCGCCGTCTACCACAGCCCGCTCGCCGCCCTGTGCAGCGTGATCACCGTCGTCTACTACGCGGTGATCTACACCTGGTGGCTCAAGCCGCGGCACTGGATCGCGACCGTCGTCGGCGGCGTGCCGGGCGCGATGGGGCCGCTGATCGCCTGGGCCGCCGTCGACCACGCGCTGCCGGCCGCGGCCTGGGCGCTGTTCGCGCTGATCTTCCTGTGGACGCCGCCGCATGTCTGGGCGCTCGCGATCCGCCTGCGCGAGGACTACGCGCGCGCCGGGATCCCGATGCTGCCGGTGGTCCGCGGCATCGACGCGACGACGCGGCAGATGCTGATCTACGGCACGGCGCTGGTGCTCTTCACCATCGCGCTGCCGCTGCTGCCGGCCTACCGCCACAGCTGGATCTACCTCGCGCTGGCCTGCGTGCTCGGGGCAGTGTTCCTCGGCTGGTGCGTGTTCATCCATGTCCGCCGGCCGGTGCCGCCGACGATGCCGCTCTTCCGCTTCACGATCGCCCACCTCGCGCTGCTCTTCCTCGCGCTGATCGTCGACGCCTTCGTGTGGAGCAAGTGATGGGCGCGCTCGCTTCCTCCCGCGCGCGCTTGACGCTGCTGCTGGCCGGGATCCCGCTGGCGATGGCCGCGCTCGCGTTCTTCGCGATGCCGCCGCTCTATTCGCTGTGGTGCCGGCTGACCGGCACCGGTTTGCGGCCGAACAATCCCGAGGCCGCGCAGCTCGCGCAGCCGACCGGCCGCTTCCTCGAGGTCTTCTTCGAGTCGCGGGTCTTCGACGACCTGCCGGTCGAGTTCTCGTGCAGCGTCCCGTCGCTCGAGGTCGAAGTCGGGCGCGAGGCCCTCGTCGCTTACCGGCTGCGCAACGCGAGCGATCGCGTCCTGCACATCCGCCCGATCCACCAGGTGAGCCCGGTCGCCGCCGCCGCGCACTTCGGCATGCGGCTGTGCTTCTGCTTCAACGACCAGACGCTGCAGCCCGGCGAGGTCCAGGAGTTCCCGGTCGCCTTCACCTTCGCGCCGAGCCTCGACCCGCGGATCGCCACGGTCTCGATCTGCTACAGCCTGTTCGCGATCTCGCCCGACGCCCCGCGCAGCGAGGCGCAGCTGCGCATCCAGCGCGCGATCGAGGGCCAGGGCGGCGTGGTGTCGCCGAACTTCCGCCGCCTGAGCGAGGCCGAGCTCGAGCGGCTGCGCGCCGAGGAACGACGGGGGGAGCGATGAATCCCGATCGCCTGGGCCTGGCGCTCGGCGCCGGGGTCCTCATCTTCATCGTCGTGCTGATCATCGCCTTCAGCCGTTGCGGGCTGCCCAAGGACCCCAAGGAGTGGCGGCGCCAGGAACAGCAGCGCTCGTCGGGAGTGTCGCCATGAGTGCCTCCAGCATCTCCCCCCCCGATCGCGGAGCCGAGGAGCACGGCGCCGGCCACGACCACATCCACTTGCCGCCGCCGAGCATCTGGCCCCTCGTCACCGCCCTCGGCCTGACGATCGCGCCCTTCGGCGTCGTCTCGCTGCTCGGCGGGCTCAGCGGCTGGCCGCTGCTCGGCCACCCGAGCGTCGGCCTGCTCGCCACCCTGCTCGGACTGGCGGTCTTCCTCGTCGGCCTGATGGCCTGGGCGCACCAGAACATCGTCGAGAAGCCGCTGGCCCACGACCCCATCCAGCAGCAGAAGGACCTGCAGCTGTTCGTCCTGCTCTTCCTCGTCGGCGAGCTCGCCGCCTTCGGCGCGATCTTCGGCTACCTGTTCTACATGAATGCGGTCGATCCCAGCTTCGGGCCGCCGCGCGATCCGGACTTCCCCTACGGCGGGCCGCTGGCCGCGATCGCCACCTTCCTGCTGCTGTCGAGCTCGGTGACCGGCGAGTTCGCGCACCACGCGGTGACCCATGGCCGCTTCGCCTTCGCCCGCCTGATGCTCGTCCTGACGCTGATCCTCGGCGCGGTCTTCCTCGCCTGCCAGGGCTTCGAGTGGGGCGAGTTCATCCAGCGCGGCTTCACGCCGCTGGCGATCCCCGAGGGCGGGATGTCGAGCTTCGCCGCCGCCTTCTACACCGGCACCGGCTTCCATGGCCTGCATGTCGCGATCGGCCTGGTGCTGCTGTTCCTCGCCTGGATGCGGATGGAGGCCGGAGCCTACCGCGACGGCCGCACCTTCTCGATGACCGCGGCGAGCTGGTACTGGCACTTCGTCGACATCGTCTGGGTGCTGCTGTTCATCACGCTGTACGTCTTCTCGTGAGACGCGCGCATGCCCCCTGAGCGCGGGCGGCTGACCGCGGTCTTCCTCGTCCTCTTCGTCGATCTCGTCGGCTTCAGCATCGTCTTCCCGCTGTTCCCGGCGATGCTGGCGTGGTACAGCGAGCGCTCGGGCGACGTCCTGCACCGGTGGATGGCGCCGCTGGCCGCCCTGTTCCCGGACAGCGATCCCTGGCAGCGCGCGGCGCTGTTCGGCGGCCTGCTCGGCGCGCTCTACGCCGGGCTGCAGTTTCTCGCCGCCCCGCTGTGGGGTCGCTGGAGCGATCGCCGCGGCCGTCGGCCGGTCCTGCTGTGGTCGCTCGCCGGCTCCCTGCTCGCCAACGCGCTCTGGGTCTTCGCCAGCGACTTCCTGCTGCTGGCGCTGTCGCGGATCATCGCCGGCGCGATGACCGGCAATGTCGCCGTCGCCCAGGCCGCGGTCAGCGACCTCACCGACAGCGCGGGCCGCAGCCGCGGCATGGCGATCGTCGGCATGGCCTTCGGCCTCGGCTTCATCATCGGCCCGGCGCTCGGCGGCTGGCTCGGCGGCTGGCGGCTCGACCACCTGCCGCTGCCCGGCCTGCACCCCTTCTCGGTGCCGGCGCTCGCGGCCTGCGCGCTCTCCGCCATCAATCTGCTGTGGGTCGCGCTGGCCTTCCGCGAGACGCTCGACCCCGCGCAGCGCGCCCGCGCCGCCGCCCGCCCCGGCCGCGGCTGGCTGCCCTGGCGGCAGGGGCTGCCGCGGCGCGTGCACGCGCTCAACGGCATCTCCTTCGTGCACACCTTCTGGTTCAGCGGCCTCGAGATGACGCTCGGCTTCCTCGCCATGCAGTACCTCGGCCTCGGCCCCGCGGCGCTCGGCCTGGCGTTCGCCGGCATGGGCCTGGGGTCGGCCGCGGTGCAGGGCGCGCTGGTCCGGCCGTGGGGCGCACGGCTCGGGATGAGCCGGCTCGCGATCGCCGGCTGCCTCGCCCACATCGCCGGCTTCCTCTCCCTGCTCGCACTCGTCGTCTGGCCGAGCGCGCCCGCGTTCGCGCTCGCCCTCGCCCTGCATGCGATCGGCTGCGGCCTGCTGTTCCCGAGCCTGGCGACGCTGGTCAGCCTCGAAGCCGCCAGCGATCAGCAGGGCCTGGCGCTCGGCGGCTTCCGCTCCGCCGCCGCGCTCGGCCGGACCCTCGGGCCCCTGCTGGTCGCCGCGCTCTACTTCGCGAGCCCCGCGCTGGCGTACGCGCTGGCCGCCGGCGGCATGCTCGCGCTCGCGCTGTGGATCTCCAGCCTGCGCTAGCGGCGGCGGCATGGCATGCGGCGGCGCCGCGCTAACATGGCGCCATCGCCATGCATCGCCATGCGCAGCTGGCGCTCGCCGTCATCCTCGCCCTCGCCGGCTTCACCGTCCTCGTCGCCCTCGCCAGCTACCACGCCGGACAGATCGGCGGCAGCCTGCCCGCGGAGACGCATCCCTTCGGGCCGGCCGGGGCCTGGCTCGCGCACATCCTGATCCGCGGCTACGGCCTCGCCGCCTTCCTGCTGCCGCTCGTCATCATCGGCTGGGCCGCGGCGCTGTGGCGTGAGCGCGATGTCAGCAATCCCTCGCGACGGATCGCCGGCGCCATCCTCCTGCTGCCGGCCGTCGCCGGGCTGCTGCATCTGCTGCCGCGCGGCCTCGGCGACTGGCTGCTCGTCCGCTGGGATCAAGTGCCGCTCGACGGGTTGGGCGGAGCCGTCGGCTTCTGGCTCTGCGCGCGGCCCGATCACTGGGCGACGCACGGCGACGGCGGCATCCTGCGCGCCTGGCTCGACGCTGGCGGCGCCGCCTTCGCCCTCGCCGTCGTCGCCTTGCTCGCGCTGTGGCTGATGGATCTCGGCATCCTCGCGCGTCTGCGGCGCCTCTGGGGCTGGCTGCGGCATCGGCCGCCGAGCGCGGCAGCGGAGAGTGCACCGAGCGGGCTCTTCGTCAGCCCCGACCCCGAGGTCAGCGCCAGCCGCCGCGCCCGGGCCACCACCAGCTTCCGCGAGCTGCAGGCCCGGCTCAGCCGCAAGGAGACCCTGCCGGGCCCGGAGGACGCGGCGGCGATCCTCGCCGAGATCCGCCGCCAGCGCGAGGAGCTCGAGCGTGCACTCGCGGCGCAGGCGGCGGCGAGCGCTCCTGCAGCCGCTGCGCCGGCGCCTCCGGCCCCGGCCCCGGCGGCGCCCCCGGCGGTGCCAGCGCCCGCCCCGCCCGCGCCGGCGGCGGCCGCCGGCGCCAGCGGCTACGCGCTGCCGCCGCTCTCCCTGCTGCACGCGGCGGCGAACCCCGCCCAGGCCAACGCCGAGGCGGAGAAGCAGCAGACGGCGCGCGCGATCGAGGCCGCCTTCCGCGCCTTCGCGGTGGAAGTCAGCGTCGTCGGCGCGCAGCGCGGACCGACCGTCACCCAGTACGAACTCAAGCTGCTCGACGAGGCGATGCGCGTCAACAAGGTCGAGGGCTTCGAGCAGGACCTCGCGCTCAAGCTCGGCTGCGAGGGCATCCGCATCGTCGCGCCGCTGCCGAACAAGACGACGATCGGCGTCGAGGTTCCCAACCGCGTGCGCGAGCCGGTGACGATGCGCGAGCTCGTCGGCGAGGTCGATCCCCAGGCCCTGGCGATCCCGCTGATCATCGGCCGCGATGCCGTCGGCCGGCCGCTGATCCTCGATCTGACGCGCGCTCCGCACCTCCTCGTCGCCGGCGCCACCGGCATGGGCAAGTCGGTGTGCATGAACGCGATGATCTGCTCGGTGCTGCTCTTCCGCCGCCCCGACGAGGTCCGCTTCATCATGGTCGATCCGAAGATGGTCGAGCTTTCCGGCTACGAGGACATCCCGCACCTGCTGACGCCGCCGATCACCGACATGAGCAAGGCGCACGCCGCTCTCGAGTGGGCCTGCCAGGAGATGGATCAGCGCTACGAGGCCCTGCGGCTCTCCGGCTGCCGCTCGATCGCCGACTTCAACGCGCTCGGCGAGGCCGAGCTCGACGCCCGTCTGGCGCGCAAGAACGCGCGCCGCGAGGACCTCGGCTGCGGGACGCGCATGCCCTACATCGTCATCCTCGTCGACGAGTACGCCGACCTGATGATGGTGAACAAGGAAGTGGAGAAATCGATCGTCCGCCTGGCGGCGAAGAGCCGGGCCTGCGGCATCCACATCATCCTGACCACCCAGCGCCCGAGCGCCGATGTCGTCACCGGCCTGATCAAGTCCAACCTGCCGACCCGCATCTGCTTCCGCGTCGTCGACCGCAGCAACTCGCGCGTCGTCCTCGATGTCAGCGGGGCCGAGAACCTGCTCGGGCGCGGCGACTTCCTGCTGCTGCAGCCGGGCTCGAGCGCGCCGGTGCGCGGCCAGGGCGTGTACCTCGCCGACGCCGAGATCGAGGCGATCGTCCAGCACGCCCGCGCCCAGGGCGCGCCGCAGTACGACGAGTCCATCGCCCGCGCCGGGGCCGCCGCCCTCGCCGCCGGCGGCGCGGCGGGCGGCGAGCGCCGCAGCGCGGCGTGGAAGACCGACCGCAAGCTGCACGAGGCGGTGTGGGCGATGTACAAGTATGACAAGACCGGCGCCGACTTCTTCCGCCGCAAGCTCGGCGTCGGCTACAACAAGGCGACCGAGTTCGTCGAGACGCTCGAGGAACTCGGCTTCCTCTCGCCGGCCAACGGCACGGCCCCGCGCAAGATCCTCAAGACCTGGGACGAGTGGATCGACCTGCTGCGCGCCAACGGCGTCGAGCTGTCGGAGGACGTCGAGTACTACCGCTCGCCGTTCGCCGACTAGCGACCGACGAGGCGGCCGATCGTCTCCCAGCACCACTGCTGGGTCAGCAGCAGGGACCGCGCGACCGGCACGAGGAAGACCGGGCTGAGCGCCGCCCGGCCCGCGCGATGGTCGGCGGGGATGCCGTCGGCCGGCAGCCCGTAGCGCTCGGCGAGCGCCAGGGCCCGCGGCAGGTGCCAGGCCGAGCTGACCAGCGCGACCCGCCGCCAGCCCTGGGCGCGCGCGATCTCGGCGACGCGCGCGATCTCTTGCCGCGTGTTCTGCGGGCCGGGCACCGCCACGACCTGCGCGGGATCGGCGCCCCAGCCGATGAGGATCGCTGCCGCCTCGGCGCCGAGCGAGCGCTCGCCCTCGTAGAGATCGGTGCCGGTGGCGAGGATCAGCGGCGCTCGGCCGGCGCGCAGCAGGGCATGGGCGACGCGCAGGCGATCGCCGCTGAAGCCGAGCTCGGGCTGGCCATCGGGTCCGAGGTCGGTGCCGCCGCCGAGCAGGACGACGGCGTCCCAGCGCTCGGCGGCCGGCGGCGGCACCGAACGCTCGAGGCGGCCGATCAGCCAGGAGGAGAGCCAGTCGTTGCCGCCGAGCGTCAGCAGCAGCCAGGCGAGCAGGGCGGCGCCAGCGCTCGCCCAGCGCCGGGCGCGCAGCGCGTCGAGGGCGACGGCGAAGACCAGCAGCCAGGCGACGCCGAGCGGGGTGGCCAGGCGCGAGGCCATCTTCTGCGCCTCGAGGTCGACCAGCAGCAGGCCGATGCTCGCCAGGCCGCCGAGGACCGTCGCCCAGGCCAGCGGCTTCCAGTCCGGGCGCCCCTCCTGCCAGCGCCGCAGCGCGACGATCGCGAACCACAGCGTGATCAGCACGGCGAGCAGCGCCATGCGGGCAGTACATGCACGCCGCCGCGCGGTCGAGCAGCCAGCGCCCGCCGAGGGCGCTCGCCCTCAGCGCGCGGCGGCGCCGATCTCCGGCGCCGCGGCGGCGGCGCGCGCGCGGTCGGCGACGATGTCGACCAGGCGTTCATCGAAGCCGAGATGCGGCCCGAGGCGGATCAGGACCCCGGGATGGGCCTCGGCGAGCGCGCGCAGGCGTCGCGGCAGGTCCTCGGCGATATGCATGCCGAGGTGCAAGAGGTAGGGAACGACGAGCAGCTCGCGCGCGCCCTCGGCGATCGCGCGCTGCGCCGCCTGCTCCAGCGCCGGCTCGCTGAGCTCGAGGTAGCCGACTGCGACCCGCCAGCCCTGGCGCTCGGCCAGGCAGCGCGCGACGCGCTCCATCGCCGCCGCCGCCGCCGGCGCGCGCGAGCCATGGCCGATCAGCAGCACGGTCGTCGTCATGCTCACACCCAGTCGAGCTGCGCCGCCAGGGGCGGCGGCAGCTCGCCGCGGACGAAGCGCAGGCGGGCCCGCGCCCGGCTCGAGACATGATCGCGCAGCGTCGCCAAGACATCGAGCAGGCGGCGCTGCAGGCGCTCGGCCTCGGGGCCGAGGCGGGGGATGGCGAGGAAGTCGGTCAGCGCCTCGGCGAGCTCCTCGCGCTCGTCCTCGGTGAACTCGCCGGGCTTGACCGCGAGCCGCACCAGCTGCTCTGCGGCGCGCGCGGCGATGCGCGCGAGGTACTCGCCTTCGCCGGCGATCAGCACGCGCGCCAGACAGCGCGCGACCGCCAGGCGCCCGACCTGCGGGGCCAGGGCCTCGGCGATCCGCACCCGCAGGTGGGCCGGGCACTCGCGGTCGCTGGCGATCGCCGCCAGGGCTTCGGCGAGGGCCTGGACATTGCCCGGGCCCCAGACGAGGCGCCAGGACGCGACCTCCCGCCACTGCGTCACCAGGCGGTCGACGATGCGCACGCGCAGAGCCGTACAGTGCGGGGAGCGCGCGATGCGGGTCAGCGCGGCGATGATCCGCGGCACGAGCTCGGTGTGCGCCGCTAGCCGCTCGTCGAGCTGATAAGTCAGCTCGCCGGTCGCCGGGTCGGCGAGCGCTGGCGCCGCGCTCGGCGGCAGCTCGGCGCAGGCCTCGATCAGTAGGTCTTCGACGATCGCCTGGCGGCGTTCCTCGGGGCAGGCGGCGCTCGCCGCGAGGTAGCCGAGGGCTTCGTAACCGTGCCGCCCGAGGCCGTGGCAGGCGGCGTCGACCTCGCCGGCCAGCTGCCGGTCGGCGCTGGCGGCCTCGGCGAGGATGCGGGCCGCCGCCGCGACCAGGGCCCCGCGCTCTTCGCCCTCCTCGCTACGGCGCAGGCCGGCGAGCAGACGGCGCGCCGCCGCCGCCGGCTCCGGCAGGCGCAGGACGATCTCGGGCAGGAGGGCGATCAGCTGCCGGCGCACGCGCAGCAGCGGATGGTTCTCGATGCCGTCCCACACCGCCGGCAGGGCCGCATCACCGATGCCGATGATCGCCCCGCAGACGAGGTCGACCGTGCGATCGGCGCGGTAGCGCGCCAGGGTCTCGATCAGCGGCGGGACGAGGGCGGCGCGCGCCGCCGGACGGCAGGGCAGGAGGGTCGGCAGCTGCTGCTCGAGCGCGGTGACGAGATGCGGTCCGGGAGCCTCGCGCAGCAGGCGGCGCAGGACATCGGCGAGCTCGTCGGCGGTGTCGACATCGATCGCGCCGTCGCGCGCCAGCTCGGCGAGCAGCCAGTGCACGCTGGTGTCGTGAGCCCGGCACAGGCGCATGCCGCGCGCCGCGATGCGGCGCGCCAAGCTGCGCTCGGCGTCGCCGCGGCGCAGCGCCGCCGCCAGCGGCATGCGGTCGCGCGGCTCCTCGTCAGGCGACAGCAGGAGATCGACGCCGCGCTCGAGGACCTGCTCCGAGAGCGCGGCTCCCGGCGCCGCGAGCAGGACGATAACCCGGGCGTCCTGCTCGGGACCGAAGCCGAGAGCGCGCTGCAGGGCGGCGGCGACGCGCGCCGGCGCCTGCTCCTGCAGGCCGCGGACGAGATCGAGCAGCGAGAAGGGAGTCGGCAGCAGCAGCTCGAGCAGGCGCTCGAGCGCGCGGTGCCCGGCCAGCCGCGGCGCCAGCGCCGCCGCCGCGGCGATCAGGCCGCGCGTCACCTCGCCGCGCACCGCCTGCGCGGTCAGCGCAGCGATCGCCAGATCCTGCTGCTCGGCCGGCAGCGCCGACAGGGCGACAGCGAGGCGCTGCAAGCCCTGCTCATCGCGCCGCTGCAGCGCGCGGACGAGGTCGACGACGACCGCATGCCCGCCGGCCGCGGCGACCAGCGTGATCGCCCGTTCGCGGACCAGCTCCGCGCTGTCGGCGAGCAGGAGCGGCATCAGCTCGCCGACCACCGACAGCGGGGCCCCGGCGTAGCGCAGGCGTTCGAGCGCCGCTGCGCGCTGGTCGGCCTCGCGCGCCTGCATCAGGCCCTCGACCGAGGCGCGCAGCGGCGGCGCCAGCGTCGCGACCAGCGCCGGCAGCCCGCTGTCGGCGGGCGGCTCGGCGAGCGCCGGCGCCAGGGGATTGCCGACCTCGTCGGCCAGCGCCACCGTGCGCCACCCATCGGCATCGGCGATCACCTGCAGGTCCTCGCGGCCGGCGGCGGCCAGCACCGCCGCCGGGTCCTGGCCGAGGCGGCGGTCGGCGAGCAGGCGCCGGCCGGCGTCGTCGGCGACCAGGCTCTCGAGGGCCAGCGCGGTGAAGCAGACGCGGGCCTCGAGCAGGGCGCCGACGCGCAGCAGCAGGCGCAGGTCGGCGCCGATGATGCGCCGGATGTCGTTGGCATCGCCGGCCCGCAGTCCCTTGGCCATGCCGGCAGGGTCGCGCCGCGCGGCTGCGCACAAGCGCATCACACCCCGATCTCGATGCGCCCCGCGCGCACGCGCACCGGGTAGGAGACGGCGGGCCGCTGCGGATCGCCGCGCACGCAGGCGCCGTCGCTGAGGCGGAAGCGCCAGCCGTGCGCCGGACAGGCGACGGCGCCCTCGGCGAGGGCCCCGCGCTGCAGGCTGACGCCGGCATGCGGACAGGCCTCCTTCAGCGCGTAGAAGCGCTCGCCGAGCCGCCACACGACGAGGCGGCGCGCGCCGATGCGCAGCGCTCGGCCCTCGCCGTCGCGCCACTCGTCGGCGCTGCCGACATCGACCCAGCGCCAGTCCTCGCTCATCGCGCCTCCCGGCGCAGGCCGTAGTGGACGAGCACCGGCTCGCCGGCGCTGTCCTGGCGGGTGTGCGTGCCGAGGCTCGCCGTGCGGCGCTCCGCGGCCCGCGCGATCAGCGACGCGGCGAGCAGCATGTCCTGCAGCTCCCAGCCGGCAGTGCCGCGCAGGAAGCCGTTGGCCTGGTGCGCCATCCAGAAGGCGAGCGAGCGGCGGGCCAGGGCCAGCTCGCGCGCCTGGCGCTCGATGCCGACGCTGCGCCACATCAGCGCGCGAACGCTGCCGACGAGGTCGGCGATGTCCAGGCCCTCGATCGGCGGTGCGCGGTGCTCGGCGCGCAGCGGGCCGCTCGGCTGGACCTCGGCCGCGGCGTCGCGGCCGGCGGCGAGGCCGACGACCAGGCCCTCGAGCAGGCTGTTCGAGGCCAGGCGGTTGGCGCCGTGCAGGCCGGTGCAGGCGACCTCGCCGGCCGCCCACAGCCCGGGCACAGTGGTGCGGCCCCGCGCATCGCTGACCACCCCGCCGCAGTGGTAGTGCGCGCTCGGATGCACCGGCAGCCAGGCCGCGCCGGGATCGATGCCGAAGCGCATGCAGGTATGGTAGATCGAGGGGAAGCGCTCGCGCAGGAAGGCGCTGCCGAGGTGGGTGGCGTCGAGCCAGACATGCGGATAGCCGCTGCGGCGGATCTCGGCGACGATCGCGCGGGTGACGACATCGCGCGGGGCGAGCTCGGCGTCCGGATGATAGCGCGGCATGAAGCGCTCGCCCTCGTGGTTCTTGAGCAGCGCGCCCTCGCCGCGCATCGCCTCGGTGATCAGCAGGCGCGCGGCGCCGGCGATGTACAGCGTCGTCGGATGGAACTGCATGAACTCGAGGTCGGCGACGACCGCGCCGGCGCGGTAGGCCATCGCCAGGCCATCGCCGGTGGCGAGCGGCGGATTGGTCGTCTCGCGCCACAGCGCGCCGCAGCCGCCGGTGGCGAGGATCACCGCGCCGGCGCGCGCCGCGTAGACCTCCTCACGCTGGCAGTAGGTCGCGCCCGCGATGCGGCCGTCGCGGTCGAGCAGGTCGATCGCGAACGCGCGCTCGATGATCGTGATCCGCTCGTCGGCGCGCGCCGCCTGCGCCAGCGCGCGCGCGATCTCGGCCCCCGTCGCATCGCCGTGGGCGTGCAGGATGCGGCGCGCGCTGTGCCCGCCCTCGCGCGCCAGCAGCGGGCGACCCTGGGCGTCCTGGTCGAAGCGGCAGCCGAGGCGGCGCAGCAGGCGCAGCGCCTCCTCGGCGCCGCCGAGGATCGCGCGCACCGCCGGCTCGTAGCACAGCCCGCAGCCGGCGGCCAGCGTGTCGGCGACATGCCGCTCGAGGTCGTCGTCGGCGGCCCGCTCGTGCTCGTCGAGGACGGCGGCGATGCCGCCCTGGGCCCAGGCGGTGTTCGACACCGCCAGCTCGCCCTTGCACAGCACGAGCACCTCGCGGCCGGCCTCGGCGGCGGCGAGCGCCGCGCTCAGCCCAGCGATGCCAGCGCCGATCACCAGCACCTCGGTCTCCAGCCCCGGACGCCGGCGCGGATCGAAGCCGACGAGGTAGCGCGGGCACGGCGGCCCGGGCTCGCAGACGACCGGCAGCATGCGCGCAGTGTATGCGCGCGGCCGCGAAGTCCTGTCCGCTGCGCCGCCGCCGGCATTGACCGGAGGCCGCATCTGGTATCATTGCATCGTCATACATCGATGGAGGACGGATGGCGCGCTCGCTGTTCACTTCGGAGTCGGTGTCGATGGGGCATCCCGACAAGGTCGCGGACCAGATCTCCGATGCGATCCTCGATGCGCATCTGGCGCAGGATCCGGCGAGCCGCGTCGCCTGCGAGACGCTGTGCACGACCGGCCTGGTGATCGTCGCCGGCGAGGTGACCTCGCGCGCCGTCGTCAACGTGCAGGAGGTCGTCCGCCGCACGATCCGCGAGATCGGCTACGATGTCCCGGGCATCGGCTTCGACGCCGACAGCTGCGGGGTGCTGGTCGCGCTGCACGGCCAGAGCCCCGACATCGCGCTCGGCGTCGATGAGCGGGCGGACAAGGAGCAGGGCGCCGGCGACCAGGGGATGATGTTCGGCTTCGCCGTCGACGAGACTCCGGAGCTGATGCCGCTGCCGATCGCGCTCGCCCACGCCCTGGTCGCCGAGCTCGCCCGCCTGCGCCAGAGCGGGGCCCTGGCTTACCTGCGGCCCGATGCCAAGAGCCAGGTCACCGTCGAATACGACGGCGAGCGGCCGGTGCGCGTGCACACCGTCGTCGTCTCGACGCAGCACGCCAGCGGCATCGATCAGCAGCGGATCCGCGCCGACATGATCGCGATGGCGACGCGGGTGATCAACGCCGCCTCCGCGGTGCAGGTCGACGCCGACACGATCTTCCACGTCAACCCGACCGGCAAGTTCGAGATCGGCGGCCCGCACGGCGACACCGGCCTGACCGGACGCAAGATCATCGTCGACACCTACGGCGGGATGGGCCGCCACGGCGGCGGGGCCTTCTCGGGCAAGGACCCGAGCAAGGTCGATCGCAGCGCGGCCTACGCCGCGCGCTGGGTGGCCAAGCACATCGTCGCCGCCAGGCTGGCGCGCCGCTGCGAGGTGCAGGTCGCCTACGCGATCGGCATCGCCAAGCCGGTGTCGGTCAAGGTCGACACCTTCGGCACCGGGACGCTGCGCGACGACCTGCTCGCCGAGGCCGTGCAGCGCGTCTTCGATCTGCGGCCGAAGGCGATCATCCGGGACCTCGACCTGCTGCGCCCGATCTACCGCCACACCGCCTACCACGGGCACTTCGGGCGGCCCGAGTTCCCCTGGGAGCGCACCGAGCGCCTGGCGGCGCTGCAGGCCGCGGTGCGCGCGCTCTCCTGAAACAGCGCGCCCCGCCGGACGGCGGGGCGCAGCCGCAACGCAGCAACGCAACCGCGGCGCAGGGGCGCCGGCAGCGCTAGGCGATCGCGCGCTCGCGCTCGCCGTGGCGCATGCCGTGGTGCGCGTGCTTGTCGTGGATCCGGCGCAGCTGCGCCGCGCACTTGTCGGCGACGACATCGACCGCCGCGTACACCGTCTGCTCGAGGTCGTGGGCGATGATGTCCTTGCCGTGCGGCAGGTGCATCTCGACATCGACGCGATAGCCCGCGCGCTCGCCCTGGTGGATCGTGACATGGATCTTGTGCAGCCCGGCGTGGTACTTCTTGAGGGCGCCGAGCTTCTCGACGATGTAGGCGCGCACGCGATCGCTGACCTCGTAGTGGACGCCGGTGATCTGGATGTCGGGCATGGTTCGCCTCCGGCCGCCGGCGGCCCACGCGCCGGCGTGTTTGGGTGATGACGGGGCGTGGGCTCCCCTACCGAGCGCATTGTACAGGGGGTCGATGGCGCCTGTCAAGACAGAAAGGCGCAGCGTCGCTCAGGACGGCGCGCGCGCCGAGAATGGCGACGCCTCGCGCGGCCCCTCGCGACCGTGCTCCTGCAGGAAGTGGCTGAGCAGCGCCAGGACGCGGCCGCTCGTCGGCGCCAGCGCGTCCTCGGCGAAGCCGTAGCCGGCGCTGGCGATGACCTCGCAGCGCACCGCCTCGCCGCTGCCCGCGGCGTGCGCCGCCAGCGCCTGGGCCTGGGCGAGGGGCACCTCGCGGTCGTGCTCGCCGTGCAGCAGCAAGAGCGGCGGCCAGTCGGCCGGATCCTGGCGCAGCGGCGAGAGGTCCTTGTGCCGCGCCATCGCGAAGCGGTCGCAGGCCGGAATGTGCGCGGCGGCGGTGCCATGGCCCTGCTCGAGGGTGGCGAGGACGCCGAGCGCGGCCAGCGCGCGCACCGGCACGCGGTGCGCCAGGCGCGGCAGCAGGCAGAAGGCGGCGAGCGATCCGCTGCCGTGTCCGACGAGGACCAGCGAGCTCCCGTCGAAGCCGAGGACCTGCGCCTCCTCGAGCGCTCGGCAGGCGGCGTTGGCGAGGTCGGTCAGCACCTCGTCGCCGGTGCGCGCGCCCTCGCCGAGCGGGCGGTGGCCGAGCGTGGCGACGGCGTAGCCGCGCCCGGCCAACAGCAGCGCGAAGCCGCGCCCGCGCTCGCAGCGCCCGTCGGCCCACCATCCGGCATCGATGCTGCATATCAGCGCCGACTCGGTCGCCGCCGGCACGAAGACATCGAGGCGCTGCCGCGGGTGGTTGCCATACGGCACGCTGAGCGCGGCGCTGATCATGGCGCTCACATCCGCTCCGGGGCGGCGAGGCCGAGCAGGTGCAGGCCCTCGGCGAGGGCCCCGCGCGCCGCGCGCACGAGCAGCAGGCGCGCGGCGCACAGCTCCCGATCCTCGCCGAGGACCTTGGCGCCGTGCTCGCGGTTGCCGGCGGTCAGCCAGGCCGAGACCGCGCCCGCCAGCCGCAGGACGGCCTGCGCGAGGATGCTCGGCTCGTCGGCGTCGACCGCGCGCTCGAGCTGGGCGCGCAGGCCGGCGATCGCCAGCAGCACCGCCTTCTCGTCGTCGCGCGTCAGCAGGCGCGGATCGCCGCCGCCATCGACCGTCGCCTTGCGCTCGATCGAGCACAGCCGGGCGTGCGCGTACTGCACATAGGGCCCGGTCTCGCCGTCGAAGCGCAGCGCGTCCTCGAAGCGGAACTTGACATCGTTGACCCGCGCATGCTTGAGGTCGTTGAAGACGACGGCGCCGATGCCGACGGCGCGCGCGACGCGCTCGCGCTCCTCGCCGACCAGCTCGGGGTTCTTCTCGGCGATGATCGCGCGCGCGCGCTCGACCGCCTCCTCCAAGACCTCGGCCAGCAGCATGACGCGGCCGGCCCGGGTGCGGCCCTTGGCCCAGCCCGGGGCCAGGCCGGGGCCGGGCTCGTCGTTCCACATCAGCAGCACGCCGAAGCCGACATGGCGCAGGCGGTCGGCATAAGGCCGGCCGAGCAAGCGCGCGACCGCGAACCACTCCTGGAAGTGCAGCGACTGGCCGAGGTCGACGACATAGAGCGCGCGGTCGAAGCCGTAGCGCGCGTAGCGCTCGTCGGCCGCCGCGAGATCGCGCGTCGCGTAGAGCGTGCCGCCGTCGGCGCGCTGCAGCAGCACCGGCTTCTTGAACTGGGGGAAGCCCCGGGCCGCGAGGTCGACGACCGTCGCGCCGTCGTCGACGGTCGCCAGGCCGCGCGCGCGCAGCTCGGCGAGCAGCGGCGCCATCTTGTCCTCGTACCAGGACTCGCCGCGCCAGTCGTCGAAGTCGACGCCGAGCAGCTCGTAGACGCGGCGGAACTCGGCGAGCGAGGCCTCGCGGAAGGCCTGCCAGAGCTGGCGGGCCTCGGGATCGCCGTCCTCCAGCGCCTTCGACCAGCGCCGCGCGTCCTCCTCCAGCGCCGGGTCCTGCTCGGCGGCGCGGCTGGCGCGCACATAGAGCTCGTTGAGAAAGCCGACGGGATCGGCCGCGCGCGCGAGGTCGGGCAGCTGCAGCCCCTCGCGCTTCCAGCCGCTGATCAGTCGCCCGAAGGCGGTGCCCCAGTCGCCGAGGAAGTTGATGCGGACGACCCGCCAGCCGGCGGCGGCATAGAGCCGGCTCAGGCTGTGCCCGATCATCGTCGAGCGGATGTGGTGCACGGCGAGGTGCTTGGCGATGTTCGGGCTGCTGAAGTCGATGCACACCGTGCGGCCGCGGCCTTGCGCCGAGCGCAGGGCGAGCTGCGGCTCGTCGGCGAGCAGCGGCAGGAAGGCGCTGGCGACCGCCGCTGGCGTCCAGCGCAGGTTGAGGAAGGGGCCGGCCGCCCGGGCCTCGGCCAGGCCCGAGCGCGCGACCGCCGCCGCCAGTCGCGCCGCCAGCGCCGGCGGTGCGACGCCGAGCGCCTGCGCCGGCTGGAAGCAGGGCAGCGCGAGGTCGGCGTCGCCGACGCGCGGCGGCGCCAGCGCCCCCGCCAGCGCCGTCGGCTCCAGGCCGGTCTCGCGCGCCAGCACCTCGAGGACCGGGGCGGTCAGGCGTTCGAGCATGGTCGAGGCAGTGTGCCGCGGGCCTTCACCCCGCAAGGCGGACGGCGCTCAGGAGAGGCGGCGCAGGGCCTCGGCGAGCTGCGTGAACTCCGCCGGCACCGGCGTCGCGATGCGCAGCGGCTCCCCGCTCGCCGGATCGGGCAGCTCGACGCGCCAGGCATGCAGCATGTGCCGCGGGGCCTGCACCGGATCGCGGCGGTCGCCGTAGCGCAGGTCGCCGTAGAGCGGGTGCCCGATCTCGGAGAAGTGGATGCGGATCTGGTGGTGGCGGCCGGTGGTCGGGCGCACGGCCAGCAGCGAGCCGTAGGGGCCGAGCCGTTCGAGCAGCTCCCAGGAGGTCTCGGCGCAGCGCGCATCGGGGCCGCGGCCGCTCGCCCAGCGCTCGTAGCCGGGTCCCTTCTCGCGGCAGACGAGGTAGCTGCGGTAGCTGCCCTGCGCGCGCGGGTGGCCGCGAACGATCGCGAGGTAGGTCTTGCGCACCTGGTGCGCGCGAAACAGCGCTTCCAGGGCGCGCGCGCTCTGCTCGCTGCGCGCGAACAGGACGATGCCGCTGGTGTCGGCGTCGAGGCGGTGCACCGGGATCAGCGGCGGCGGCAGGGCCTGGGCGAGGAGGTCGCAGAGGCTCCAGCCCTCGCCGTCGTCGGGCCTGGTCACCGCCAGGCCCGCCGGCTTGTCGTAGGCGAACAAGTCCGGGGACTGGAAGACGAGCCGCCGCGCTTCGAAGGCGTGCTCGCGCGGCGCGAGTTCGGGGAAGACCTCGACGATCTCGCCGCGGCGCAGGGTGCGGCTGGCGAAGGTCTCGATCACGCCGTCGACGCGCACCCCGCCGCGCTCGATCAGACGCTTGGCGGCGCGGTGGCTGATGCCGAGCCGACGGGCGACGAAGGCGGCCAGTCGCTGTCCGACTTCGACGCCGACGACGCGCGCGCCGGGACCGGGACGCCAGTGCGGGGCGCGGCGCGGCGCGGCGGCGGCGAGCGCGCGCTTGCGGGCCATGGCCGGGATTAGCGTCAGCGGCGGCTGTGGGCAACTGTCGATGCTTGGCCGGTGCGCGCGTGCCGGACCCGACGCTCGCAGAAGCTTATTCGAATGCACGCCACGACCTACGACTTCGACCATCAGTGGTTCCAGCTGCCGCCGGGCTTCCCGCTCGGCGACTGCCATGCCTTGGTCGTCGACCGCCGCGACCACGTGTTCCTGCTGCAGCAGAACGGCATCGCCGGCAGCTGCGCCGTCCTCGAGTTCGACCGCGAGGGCCGCTTCGTCCGCGGCTTCGGCCAGCCCTTCACCGCCGGGGCCCACGGGATGTGCCTGGCCGAGCGCGAGGGCCGGGAGACGCTGTGGATCGTCGACTACGAGCTGCCGGCGATCGCCGAATACACGTTGAGCGGCGAGGAGCTGCGCCGCCTGCCGCTGCCGCGCCATCCCGCCTACGCCGGCAGCACGCGCTTCAAGCCGACCGATGTCGCGGTCGCGCCCGACGGCAGCGTCTATGTCGCCGACGGCTACGGCGCCTCGCTGATCCACCGTTATGACCCGCAGGGCCGCTATGTCGGCGCGATCGGCTGGCCGGGCGACGGCCCGGGCCAGTTCAGCTGCCCGCACGGCATCTGCATCGATGCGCGCGGGGGCGAGCCGCGCCTGCTCGTCGCCGACCGCGCCAACGTCCGCGTGCAGGTGCTGACGCTCGACGGCGAGCACGTGCAGACGATCATCGGCCGCGGCCTGCGCTACCCCTGCACGCTGCGCGTGCACGGCGACCTGACGCTGATCCCCGACCTCTTCGGCGCGGTGCTGATCTGGGACCGCGACTACCGGCAGCTCGCGACCCTCGGCGCCCACCCCGAGATGCGTCCCGGCGAGTGGCCGAAGCATGTCGCCGGCTACCCGAATGTCCCGCGCGAGGACCGCCTGCCGGGCCGCTTCATCGCTCCGCACGGCATCGCCCGCGACAGTCGCGGCTGGATCTTCGTCGGCGAGTGGATCCGCGACGGCGGCCGCTTGACGCGGCTCGTGCCGCGCGCGTGATTGCCCGGCGCGGCTGCGGCGCATCATGCATCGTCTATGCTGTCCACGATCCGCTCCGTGTGCGTGACCTGCATCCTGCTCGCTGCCCACGCCGGGCCGCTCGCGGCCGGCGACGACGGCACCTGGGACTACTGGGTGCGCGTGCAGGCCTCGGCCGCCTACCTGACGCTGGCCGGCGAGACGAGCTACACCGCCCGCGGCGTCCCCGGCACCGCGGTCGAGGTCTCCGACCTCGGGCTCGACAGCGGCGCGGTCGCTCCGGGCCTCGAGCTCGGGCTGACCACCCCGCTGCTGTCGTTCCACGGCTTCCTCGCCGGCTCCCAGTGGACGCTGGAAGAGACGACGACGCTCGGCAGCGCGGTGCAGTTCGGCGGCCGCTCCTTCGCCGCGAGCACCCAGGTGCGCAGCGAGCTGACGATCAGCGACGCCTACGCCGAGATCTGCTGGGGGCCGATCGAGCTCGACATCGCCGGCTTCGCGGTCGGCCTCGCCGTGCACCGCCTCGGCCTGCAGGCGACGCTGTCCGGCGGCGGCCAGAGCGCGTCCTTCGACGAAGTCGCCTATCTGCCGACGCTCGCCCTGCGCGCCTATGTCGCGCCGATCGACATGCTCGAGGCCGAGGCGATGGTCCACGGCCTGTCGGTGCCGCTGGGCGAGGTCGCGAGCGCGACCTTCGCCAGCGCCCAGGCCCAGCTCTCGTTCTACCCGATCGACTTCATCGGAGCCTTCGTCGGCTATCGCTACACGCTGGCCGAGGTCGAGTTCGAATACCGCTCGACCGCGATCGACGCCTCCCTGACGCTCTCCGGCCCCTTCGCCGGCATCGCCGCCCAGTTCTGAGTCCATGACCGAGATCGAAATCTACGACACGACACTGCGCGACGGCTCGCAGGGCGAGGGCGTCAATCTCAGCCTCGCCGACAAACTGCAGCTGGCGCGCGTCCTCGACTGGCTCGGCGTCGCCTGGATCGAGGGCGGCTGGCCGCTGTCCAACGACAAGGACCGCGCCTTCTTCCGCGAGGCGCGCGCCCTGTCGCTGAGCACGGCGCGCCTCGCCGCCTTCGGCTCGACCCGCCACTTCCGGAACCGGCCCGAGGAGGATCCCAACCTGCAGGCGCTGGTCGCCGCCGAGGCCGACGCCTGCTGCATCTTCGGCAAGACCTGGGACCTGCATGTCCGCGACGCGCTGCGCGTCTCGCTCGACGACAATCTGGAGATGATCGCCAGCTCGGTCGCCTACCTGCGGCGCGCGACCGGCCGGCCGGTGTTCTACGACGCCGAGCACTTCTTCGACGGCTTCCGCGCCAATCCCGAGTACGCGCTGGCCACCCTCGCCGCCGCCTGGCAGGCCGGGGCGGAGCGCTTGGTGCTCTGCGACACCAACGGCGGCAGCCTGCCCGAGCAGGTGACGGCGGCGGTGCAGGCGGTGCGCGCGCGCTTCCCCGAGGCCTGGCTCGGCATCCATGTCCACAACGACGGCGGGCTGGCCGTCGCCAACACGCTGGCCGCGGTCGCCGCCGGCTGCCGCCAGGTGCAGGGGACGATCAACGGCATCGGCGAACGCTGCGGCAACGTCGACCTCTGCCCGGTGATCGCCAACCTCGAGCTCAAGCTCGGCCGGCGCTGCCTGCCCGAGGGCCGGCTCAGCCGGCTGACCGAGGCCAGCCGCGCGGTGTGGGAGCGCGTCAACTTCGTCGCTCCGCCTAACCAGCCCTTCGTCGGCCGCGCCGCCTTCGCCCACAAGGGCGGCGTGCACGTCAGCGCCGTGCAGCGCAACACCGCGACCTACGAGCACGTGCCGCCGGAGTCGGTCGGCAACGAGCGGCGCATCCTGATCTCGGAGCTTGCCGGGCGCTCGAACATCCAAGCCAAGCTCGCCGCGCGCTTCCCGGCGCTGACCGATCAGGCCCTGCTCAAGGCGATCCTCGACGAAGTGGTCGAGAAGGAACACCGCGGCTGGTCCTTCGAGGCCGCCGAGGGCTCCTTCGAGCTGCTGGTCCGCCGCCGTCTCGGCTCGTGGAAGCCGGCCTTCAAGCTGCACCACTACCGCGTCCACGGCCTCGGCACCGACAGCGCCGACCACCTGGTCGAGGCGACGGTCAAGCTCGAGGTCAACGGCCAGTGCAAGCTGTGCGTCGCCGAGGGCCATGGCCCGGTCGACGCGCTGAACGGCGCGCTGCGCGCCGCCCTGCATCCCTCGTACCCCGAGCTCGCCGACCTGCACCTCACCGACTACAAGGTCCGCGTCGTCGACTCCAAGGAGGGCACGGCGGCGCGCGTCCGCGTGCTGATCGAGCACAGCTTCCGCGGCCGCAGCTTCGGCACGGTCGGCGTCAGCGAGAACATCATCGAGGCGAGCTGGGACGCCCTGGTCGAGGGCATCGAGTGCGCGCTGCAGTGTTGATCACAAGCCGAGCTCGGCGGCCTGCGCGCGCGCCAGCTCGGGCCCATCGGCCGCCAGCGCCCGCGCCTCGGCGCCGCGGCCCAGGCTGAACAAGGCGACGATCAGGTTGCGGCGGAAGCGCGCCCAGCCGAGGCGGCGGATGGCGCGGCCGGCGAAGTAGCGCGCGAAATCCGTCTCGCGCAGCGCCAGCAGCGCCGCCTCGTCGTCGCGGCCGACGAGCCGCGCGTCCTCGGCCGGCGGCGCGAAGCGGTTCCAGGGGCAGACCTCCTGGCAGAGATCGCAGCCGAACCACCAGCCGGCGAAGCGCGCGGCGAGCTCGCGCGGGATCACGCCGCGGTGCTCGATCGTCAGGTAGCTGATGCAGCGCTCGCTGAGGCAGCGGCGCCCGAGCAGGGCCCGGGTCGGGCAGCGCTGCTCGCAGCGCGTGCAGGACCCGCAGCGATCGGCGCCCAGGCCGCCGGGCAGCGGCGGCAGCGGCGCCTCGGTCAGCAGGAAGCCGAGCAGGCGGTACGAGCCGTGGCGCGGGCTGATCAGCAGGGCATTGCGCCCGATCCAGCCGAGGCCGGCCTGTGCGGCCAGCGTCCGCTCATCGAGCGGCGCGCTGTCGACGCAGGCGCGGTGCCGCCAGGTTCGGCCGCCAAGCGCATCGAGGCGCCGCCCGACGCGCGCGAGCTTGGCGCGCAGCAGGCGGTGGTAGTCGGCGCCGGCGGCGTAGGCGGCGCGGCGCAGGCCCGCCGCGGGCTGCGCCGGCGCGTAGTGCAAGGCGACGCACAGCAGGGCGCGCGCGCTCGGCAGCAGGGCCGTCGGCCGCAGGCGCAGCGCACGCTGCGCCAGCAGCCAGCGCATGTCGCCGACGCCATCGGCGGCCAGCAGGTCGTGGCGCTCGGGCGACAGCTGCTCCGGCACCGGCGCGAGGGTCGCGAGGTGGTACAGACCCTCGGCGCGGCACAGCGCCGACAGCGTCTCGCGATCGATGGCGGTCACAGCGGCATCTTGCGTCCCGCCTCTCCCGCCTCTAGGGTCATGGCGCCATGCCCGTGCACCCGCTCGCCGTCGTCGACCCCGCCGCCGAGATCCACCCCGACGCCGTCGTCGGTCCCTTCTGCATGATCCGCGGCGCAGTGCGTCTGGCCGCCGGCGTCGAGCTCGTGTCGCATGTCGTCGTCAGCGGCCGCACCAGCATCGGACCGGGCACCCGCGTCCATCCCGGCGCGATCGTCGGCGGCGAGCCGCAGGACCTCAAGTACGCCGGCGAGGACACGGCGACGGTGATCGGCGCGCGCTGCCGCATCCACGAGTTCGCCACCATCCATCGCGGCACGCTCACCGGCGGCGGCATCACCCGCCTCGGCGACGACGTCCTCGTCATGGCCTATGCGCACATCGCCCACGACTGCGAGGTCGGCGACGGGGTGGTGATCGCCAACAGCGCGCAGCTCGGCGGCCACTGCCGGATCGGCCGGCGCGCGGTGATCGGCGGGATGGTCGGCATGCACCACTTCGTCACCGTCGGCGAGCTGGCGATGGTCGGAGCGATGAGCGGGGTGCGCGTCGATGTCCCGCCATATGTCCTCGCCGACGGCATCCCCTGCGAGCCGCGCCAGATCAACGTCATCGGCCTGCGCCGCGCCGGCATGACGGAAAGCGATATCAACGACCTGCGCGAGGCCTTCCGCGACCTCTACCACGACCGCGGCGCGACGACCCTGCGCGATGCGATCGCCGATGTCCGCGAGCGCTACACCGACAAGCGCGACAGCCCGGTTTGGCGGCTCTGCGATTGGCTCGAGGAGCATCTGACGACGGCGATCAAGGGCCGCCTCGCCGAGGCGCACCGCGCGGCGGTGGTCGGCGGTCGCGCGCACGAGGGACCGACCCGGCCGATCCTCTGCCGGCACTGCGGCCGCGAGTTCCCCGCCCCGCTCGCCGCCTCGCCGCTCCTCGTCGCCTGCACGCACTGCGGCACGCAGCAGATGGTGTCGCCCTGAGCGGCGCCGCGCTTGCCGCGCATCTCCCCGGCATAAGATGGCACGAACGGTGATGCTATGAGCATGCATGGGTCGTTCGCCAGCAAGGGCGGCATCGCGATGAAGCGCAGCGTCTTCACGCGCCAGGAGCGCATCGCTCGCCTGCAGAGCAAGGGGCAGTGGGAGCGCGGCAAGCACTCGATCTTCCATCTGCCGAAAGTCCGTACCGACATCTGAGGAGCTGCCGATGCGCCGCCTCGCCGTCGTCCTCCCGCTCCTGCCCGTCCTGCTGCTCGCCGCCGCCGCCTACAGCTGCGGCAGCAACCGCGCCCAGGGCAGCTGCCCGCGCCAGGCCCATCAGCAGGCCGCTGGCGAAGCGCAGCGCGCCCACGAGCGCAATCTGCCGCCGCCGGGTCGCTGAGATGGACGCGCTCCTCCGTTACATCGCGCTGACGGAGGAGATCCGCCGCCTCGAAGCGGAACGCGAGGCCTTGCGCGCGCACGCCGTGCGCCAGCTCAAGCAGGCCGGAGGCCGCCTCGACGACGGGCAGATCCGGGCGGTCTATGTCAGCAAGCCGGTCTATCGCTTCACGCCCGTGGTCGAGGAGATCCGCCTGCAGCTCGCCAAGCGCCAGCGGCGCGAGATCGAGCGCGGCCTCGCCGAGCGCTGCCACGACACCGAGGTCGTGCACATCGAGCGCGCGGGCGAGACGGGGCGCTGATCGCTGCTGGCGCCGGCGCGCCGGCTCCCACGCTGCGCGCATGCAGATCGCCAAGGACACCGTCGCCCGCATCCATTACCGCGTCAGCTCGCTCGACGGGCAGTGCATCGACGAGAGCGCTCCCGGCCGGCCGCTGTCGTTCCTCTGCGGAGCGGGGCAGATCATCGTCGGCCTGGAGGAGGCCCTGGTCGGCAAGCAGGCCGGCGACCGGGTGGAGGTCGAGGTGCCGCCCGAGCGCGCCTACGGGCTGCGCGATCCCGACCTCGACCTGGCGGTGCCGATCCAGGCCTTCCCGCCGGAGCTGCGCGGCCGCCTGCGCGCCGGGATGCAGTTCTCCGCGCCGCATCCGCGTCGCCAGCAGGAGATGGTCGTGTTCACCATCCACGGCCGGCGCGGCGACGAGATCCTGATCAGCGGCAATCATCCGCTGGTCGGCATGGCGCTGCGTTTCGAGGTCACGGTCGAGAGCGTGCGCGCGGCGACCGCCGAGGAGCTGGCGCACGGCCATCCGCACGACGAGGACTGCGCTCACTGAGGCCGCTGCAGGCGCGCGGCGAGCGTCCGCTCGATCAGCGCCGCGATGCCGAGGCTGCCGGCGCTGTGCTCGGCCAGGCCCTGGACGAACAGCGCCCGCCACTGGTCGCCGGCGCCGTCGCCGCCGAACAGCTCCTCCTCCTCGTCGGCGCGCTCGGCCAGCGGCTGCAGCAAGCGCTGCAAGAATTGCGCCTCGAAGGCGCGCGCCGCCTGCCGCAGCCGCTGCTGACGATCGCCCTGCAGCGCGAGGCGTCCGGCATCGCTGATCGCGAGGTCCGGCATCTCACATCACCTCGAGGTCGGCGTGCAGGGCGCCGGCGCGGTGGATCGCCTCGAAGATCGCGACGAGGTCGCGCGGCCGCGCGCCGATCGCATTGAGCGCGTTGGCGATCTGCTCGACGGTGACGCCCTCGACGAGGTTGAGCGTCCCCGGCACCGCCGTCGGCTTGACGCCGGGCGGCGGCTGGTCGCTGCGCAGGCGGGTGACCGGATCGGTCCAGTCTTGACCCTGCGGCTTGCCGCTGGCGTCGTTCGGCTTGAGCGTCGGCTGGATGCGCAGCGACAGGCCGCCGTGGCTGACCGCGACCGGGCCGATCGTCACCTGGGCGCCGACGACGACGGTGCCGGTCCGCGCGTTGATCACTACCCGCGCCCGCGTGTCGGGCTGCACGCGCAGCTCCTCGAGGCGCGCGATCGCCTCGACGATGTCCTGCGAGCTCGGCGGCGCGAGGAAGCGCAGGACGATCGAGCGCGCGTCCTCGGCGACCACGCGCTCGCGGCCGAAGGCCTCGGCGAGCGCCTCGCTGACCCGCGCCGCGGTCGTGAAGTCGGGCTGGCGCAGGACGAGGCGCAGGCGGTCGCCGCGGACCAGGCTGGCCGGCACCTCGCGCTCGACGATCGCCTCGATGATCGCGACGGTTTCGATGTTGCGGTGATCGGTGCCGACCGGGCCGGCGTTGACCGGGGTCGCGGGGCCGTAGCCGCCGACCGATACCGGCCCCTGGGCGACGGCGTAGATCTTGCCGTCCCAGGCATCGAGCGGGGTCTGCAGCAGGATGCCGCCGCGCAGGCTGCTGGCGTCGCCGATCGCCGAGACCTGGGCGTGCACGCGCGTCCCCGGCTTGGCGAAGGCCGGGATGTCGGCGGTCAGCGCGACCAGCGCGACATTGCGCGAGTCGAGGTCGCTCTCGGCCAGCGCCTGGTGCTTGCGCGCCAGCACCTGGCGCAGCAGGCGGCGCGTCGCCGGGCTCTTGTCGCCGGTGCCGCTGAGGCCGACGACGATGCCGACGCCGTTGAGCTGGTTGTCGCGCACACCGTCGATCGTGCAGAGATCCTTGAGCCGCACGCTGCCGTCGGCCTCGCCGGACAGCAGCGCCGCGCCGCCGCAGAGCAGGAAGGCGAGCAGGGCGCGCATGGCTAGAACGGCCAGAGCCAGTCGAGGGCGCGGCCGAGCCAGCCGCGCTCCTGGGAGCGGGTCAGCGGTCCTTCGCCGACGATCGACACCTGCAGGTCGAAGAGCTTCTCCGAGAGCACGGTGTTGTCGCTGCGGATATCGCTCGGGCGGACGATGCCGGCGATCTGGATCGTCTTGCGGTCGTCGTTGACGACGACCTCGCGCGCGCCGCGGACGACCAGGGACCCGTTGTCGAGGACGTCGACGACCTGCACCGCGATCGTCGTCCGCACGCGGTGCGAGAGGTCGTACTTGCCCTCGCCTTCGAAGGAGTTGCGCGAGTTCGCGCTGAGCCCGGGCAGGGCGCCGATGCCGGCGCCGCTGGCCGCCGGCGGGGCGTTGGTGCCGGTCAGGTAGTCGACGCCGGCGCGCATCGTGCTCGAGCGCTCGGCGCCGGTCTTCTGGTTCTCGCTGACCGAGGTCGTCTCGCTGATCACGACCGTCAGCAGGTCGCCGCGGCGGCGCGCCGTCGCATCGGCGTAGAGATTGCCGTCGGCCAGGGTCTCGGCCCGCCACAGGCTCTCGGCGGCGAGGACGGCGCAGCAGGCGAGGAGGAGGAAGGCGCGCATGGCGATCTCGCTGATGACGGTTGACGCAAGCGGCATGCCTAGGGCTTCGGCGGATGGACGACGGTCCAGGCCAGGCGATCGGCGGCGTAGCGGCAGAAATCGCGCGGCGTGCTCAGCACCGAGCGCCAGCCGTTGATCGGCGCCCCGCGCTCGCCCTCGCTCGCCGACCACCAGGCGCGGATGTCGGCCTGCACATCTTCGCGCCGGCCCTCGAGCTGGGCCTGCGCGCTCCACAGCACCGCCCCGTCGTGGCAGGACACCAGATGCAGGGCGGCGCCGAGGCTGACCGGCGGGAAGCTGTCGAAATGCTCGACGCGGCCGATGACGACGGCATCGCAGCCCGTCGCGTCGCGCACCGCAAGCAGGACATCGATCGGCACGCTGCCCTGGCCGAGGTCGGGCACCGGCAGGGCGGTGCTGGGCGGCACGCGGATCACCTCGTGGCGGCCGAGCGCGCGCAGGCTGGCGGCGAAGGCCGGCGAGAGCTCGGCGGCGCCCTTGCCGACGCCCTCGGCGAGCGCGAAGGGCAGGACGACGACGCGCAGCGGCTCCCCGGCCGCGGGATCGGCGTGCCAGGTGACCGACGGCGGCGGCTCGCCGAGGCTGCGCCATGGCAGCCAGCTGCAGCCGGCCAAGAGCAGGGCGCCGAGCGCCAGGACGGCGCGGCGCGCGTTCATCGCTTGCCCTCGGGGCGCGCCGGGGCCGCCGGTGGCTCGAGCCGGCGCGCCGCCTCGCGCGCCTCTTCCTGGAGCTCGAGCAGGCGCGTCGTCTGCCCGGGGCTCAGCCGCAGCACCGCCGCCGCCAGACGGAAATGCTCGCGCTCGGCGCGCAGGCGGGCGAGCTCGCTGGCCGCCAGCTGCTGCATCAGGTCCTCGGCCCTGGCCTGGGCCTCGGCCAGCGCCTGCTGCGCGGTCGTCAGCGCCTCGCGGGTGTAGGAGAGATCGCCGACCTGCTCGCGCAGCTCCGTGCCCTGGGCCTGCGCGCGCTCGAGCTCCGCCCTGAGCTCGGCGATGCGCCGATCGCGCGCGGCCAGCGCCGCCTCGGCCTCGGCCAGGCGCTGCTCGAGCTGGCGCAGCTGCTCGAGCGGGGTGGAGCCGGGCGCGCTGCGCCCGATGACGCGCAGCAGGCTGCCGGCGCGGTAGGCGCCGCGGCCGTGCGCACGCTGCGCGCGCTCGAGCTCGGCGATGCGCTGCTCGAGCTGCGCGAGGTGCCGCTCGATCGTCTCCGCCGCCGCCCGCCGCTCGGCCGCCGCCTCGTCCTCGCCGTAGACCCAGCGATCGGGAACGGCGGCAGCGCGGCTCGTCGCGCAGCCGCACAGCAGCACGCAGGCGGCGAGCCCGGCCCACCTCATGGCCGGGCCTCCGTGCGCTCGTCCTGCCGGGCCGCGAGCGCCGCCAGGCTGGCGCGCAGTCGCTCCTGCAGGGCCTTGACCTCGGGCGCCGCCGCCGGCAAGCGCAGGACGCGCGCTGCCAGGTCGTAGAGCGCGCGCTCGGCTTCCAGGCGCGCCAGCTCGTTGGCCGCCAGCTGCTGCTGCAGGGACGCCAGCTGGGCCTCGGCGGCACGGACGCGCTGCGCCGCCTCTTCCGCGCTCGCCAGCCGCGCCAACGCCTCGGCGCGCTGCTGCTCGGCCTCCTGCAGCCGGCGCCGGGCCTGCGCCAGCTCCTCGCGCAGCGTGCTCGTCAGGGCCTCCGCCTGCCGCGCCTGCTCCTGGGCCAGCGCGCGCTCCGCCTGCAGGCGCTCCAGCCGCTCGAGCACGCCCTCGCTGCGCGTCGGGTCGCGGGTCAGCAGGGCGGCGACGGCGTTGGCGCGGCCGAGCTCCCGCCGCTCGAGCTCGGCGAGCCGCGCCGCCAGCTGCTCGCGCGCCTCGCGCTCGGCGGTCAGCTGGCGCTCGGCGTTGCGCGCCAGCTCCTGACGCTCCCGCTCGGCCTGGGAGAGGCGCCGCCCCGCTTCCTGCAGCGCGGTCGTCAAGCGTTCGACTTCCAGCCGCAGGCGGTCGCGCTCCTCCTCGGTCTGCCGCATCCGCTCCTGCGCTGCCTGGCGCTCGCTGGCCACCGCCAGCGCCGTCAGGTTGCTCGCCGCGGCCTGCGCCTGCGCCAGGGCCGCAGCATGCAGGCGCTCGCGCTCGGCGAGCGCCGCGCGCTGCCGCTCCTCGGCCGCGGCCAGCTGCTGCGCGCATTCGGCGCGCAGGCGGGCGAGCTCGGCGTCGTGGCGGGCGACGGCCTCGGCGAGCAGGCGCCGGTACTGCTCGCGCAGGACGAGCGCGGCGCGCCCGCTCTCGGCGTCCTCGGGCGCGGCGGAGCGCACCGGCAGCAGGTCGAGATCGGTCAGCTCGCGCACGCGGTCGCCCGGCTGCGGCGCCTCCAGCGGATCGGTCAGCGCCAGCACGCGCGCGATCGCCCGGCCCTCGCCGGCCACTTCCGTCACCTGGGCCATGCCCTTGATCCGCTGGCCGTCGGCGCTGAGGATCCGCAGCGGCGCTCCGGGGGTCGCGCCGGCGAGCTCGAGCTCGAGCAGGGGCCGGCCCTCTGCGCCCTGGGCGACGGTCCGCACCGTGCCGGTGGCCGCAGCCGGGGCGCTCTCCTGCTTCGCCGCGCCGGCGGCGGCCGGCTCGCTGGCGGGACGCGGGGCGCTGCAGGCGTTGCACCACGCGACAGCGGTGAGGACGATCGGAACGAGGCGGCGGGCGCGCATGGCAGCTGACGGCTTGAAAGCACGCGGCGTGCCAGCGCTCAGAACGCTGCCCCTTGACCGGCAGGGGCGTCGTGATACAAGCCGCTCTCTCGTCATCCGTACGCCGGCTCCGCTCAGCGGCGGCGCGCCGACCGGCGGCGGCCACCCCCGCGCGCTGCCATCCCCTGCGCCCGTGCAGAGGGCCGGAAGGGAGCCACCATGCCGATCGTCGATCTCCAAACCCTGCTGGCCAGCGGCATCCATTACGGCTCGAGCACCAGCCTGTGGCACCCGCGGATGAAGCCGTACATCTTCGGCAGCAGCGGTGGCATCCACATCATCGATATCCGTCAAACCGCCCGCCAGCTGGTGCAGGCCTACTACTACGCGGCGCGCCTCGGCCGCGAGAACAAGGTCCTGCTCTTCGTCGGCACCAAGCGCCAGGCGCGCGATGTGATCCGCGACGCCGCCCGCGCCACCGGCATGCCCTATGTCGCCGAGCGCTGGCTCGGCGGCACCCTGACCAACTTCGAGACCGTGCGCTCCGCGGTCCGCCGCCTCGACGCGATCGAGCAGCGGATGTACTCCGCCGAGTACCTGCGCGAGTCGAAGAAGATGCAGGCCCGCGATCAGCGCGAGCGGCGGCGCATCCTGCGCAACCTCGAGGGCGTGCGCACGATGAACAAGCTGCCGGACGCGCTGTTCGTCGTCGACCCGCAGTACGAGGCGACGGCGGTCCACGAAGCGCGCCGCCTGGGAATCCCGATCATCGGCCTGGTCGACAGCGATACCGACCCGATGCTCGTCGATCTGCCGATCCCCGGCAACGATGACGGCATCCGCCCGATCCAGCTCGTCGTCAAGATCATCGTCGACGGCCTGCAGAAGGGTCGCGCCGAGCAGTTCACACCCAACCCCGACGCCACGGCCGCCGCCCAGGCCTGAGGAGGAGCCATGCCCGAGATCACCGCCGCCCTGGTCAACGAGCTGCGCTCGCTGACCAACCTGCCGATGATGAAGTGCAAGCAGGCCCTGGTCGCGACCAACGGCGACATCCAGGCCGCGATCGAGTGGCTGCGCAAGCAGGGCGCGGCGACCAGCGCCAAGTTCGGCGGCCGCGAGACGCCCTGCGGCGCGACCGCGCTGGCGATCGGCGACGGCGCGGGCGTCGCCGTCCTCGTCGGCTGCCAGACCGACTTCGTCGGCAAGAACGAGGACTTCCGCGCCTTCGTCCAGCGTCTGGCCGACCTCGCGCTGGCGAGCGGGGCCGGCAGCGTCGAGCAGCTGCAGGCCCAGCGCCTCGGCGGGGTGCCGGTGCCGGAAGCGATCACCGGCCAGATCCAGAAGATCGGCGAGAACATCCGCCTGGTCGCGGTGCAGCGGATCAGCGCGCCGGTGATCGCCGGCTACAACCACGACGGCCGCATCGCCGCCCTGGTCGGCGGCACCGGCGACGCCGGCAAGCTCAAGCAGGTCGCCCTCCATGTCGCCTCCGCCAATCCGCCGCCGGTCGCCCTCGACCGCAGCGCCGTCGACCCCGCGTTGATCGAGAAAGAGAAGGAGATCATCGCCGCCACCCCCGAGGTCCAGGCCAAGCCCGAGGCGGTGCGGCCGAAGATCATCGAGGGCAAGCTCGAGCGCTTCTTCAAGGAGCAGGTGCTGCTCGACCAGGAGATGCTGTTCGACGCCGAGAAGGGCGAATCGGTCGGCAAGTACGCCAAGCGCGTCGGCATCACGATCGCCGCCTACGCCCGCCTGCAGGTCGGCAGCTGAGCGCCGACGCGCATGGCCGAGGACATCCTGGGCAGCGTCTGCAGCGTCATCGCCAGCGAGGGCGCGGCGCTGGCGGCGCTGCCGGAGATCCTGCGCGGCCAGCAGGCGGCGGTCGAGCGGGCCTGCCGGCTGATCCTCGGCTGCAGCGGCAACCTCGTCGTCACCGGCATCGGCAAGCCCTGGCACATCGGCGGCAAGATCAGCGCGACCTTCGCCTCCACCGGCACGCCCTCGTTCACCCTGCATCCGGCGGAGGCGCGCCACGGCGACCTCGGGCGCCTGCGCGAGCAGGATGTCGTCCTCGCGCTGTCCAACAGCGGGGCCAGCGAGGAGCTCGTCGCGCTGCTGCCGGCGCTGTCGCGGATCGGCACCCCGCTGATCGCGATCGTCGGCCGCGCCGACTCGCCGCTGGCGCGGCACGCGACGGTCGCCCTCTGCTACGGGCCGGTCGTCGAGGCCTGCCCGCTCGGGCTGGCGCCGTCGACCAGCACGACGGTGATGCTGGCGCTCGGCGACGCGCTGGCGCTGACCGTGCAGCGGCTGCGCCGCTTTACCCCTGAGCAGTATGCGCGCTTCCATCCCGGCGGCGCCCTCGGGCGGCGCCTGATGACCTGCGCCGAGGCGATGCGCACCGGCGAGCGCGTGCCGGCGGTGGCGCCCGGCACGCCGCTGCTGGCGTGCATGCGCGCGATCGGCCGCGCCCGCGCCGGCTCGGTGCTGCTCGTCGACGAGGGCCAGCGCCTGCTCGGCATCTGCACCGACGGCGACATCCGCCGCGCGCTGGTCGCCAGCGCCGACCCGGCGGCCCTGCTGCAGGCCCCGGTGCAAGCGATCGCCACCATGCCCTGCCGCGCGATCCGCGGCGAGGAGCTCGTCGAAGCCGCCCTGCGCCTGTGCGCGACCTGCAAGTTCAACGAGCTGCCGGTGATCGACGGCGAGGGCCGCCTGCTCGGCCTGCTCGACCTCCAGGACCTCGCGGAGCGCGGCTTCACCCTCGGCTAGGCCTCGGCGGCCTCCGCGGCGACCGCATCGAGGGCGCGCGCGCCCTTGAGCCAGTGGCCGCTGAAGAGGCCGAACGGCGCGTGCCGCGCGGCGCTGGCGCGCAGCGCCGCCGGGCTCAGCGTGCCGGCGCGCAGGGCGGCGTAGGCCGCGGTCAGCTCGGCGACCGCCGGCGGTGCGAGGTCGGCGAGCTCGAGCAGCCAGCCATCGACCAGGCCCTCGCTCGCCGCCACCGCTTCCGGAGCGCACAGCCGCCGCCCCTCCCAGAGCACGGTGTCGCGCGCGCGCCGCTGCAGCTGATAGGGCAGGCCGCCCTCGGCGGCGCTGGCGCGCAGCGCCAGCGCCGCGCCGGGCGCCAGGCCGTGGTCCTGGCGGGTCAGCATCGCCGGCACCCGGCCGTGAGCGACGACCAGCAGGGCGAGCGGCAGGTCGCCGACCCGGCCGGCGAGGCGCGCCAGCTCGCGGCCGGAGAGCTCGAGCGAGAGCACGGCGCCGGCGGCTCCGAGCTCGGCGAGCTCGACCAGGGTCTGGCGATTCGTGACATTGAGGCTGGCGTCGGCGATCGCCGGCTGGCCGCGGGCGCGGGCGGCAGCGAGCGCGCCGAGGTGGCCAGCGAACAGCGGCGCGGCGCAGGATGGCGGCGGCGCCGTCGCCGGCGCGCGCAGCCACAGCCCCTCGGGCGGGGGCCCCGCCACCCGCTGCCAGAGGTCGAGCGTCGGATCGTCGAGCACGACCTCGTCGGCCCCGGCCTGGCGCGCGGCGGCGGCGGCATCCAGCGAGCCGACCGCCACCCAGAGCCGGGTGCGGCGGCGGCGCAGCGCCGCCGGCGGGGGTGGCGGGGCCGGCGGCGGCGGCGCGGGCTGCGCCGCCAGCGCCGCCAGCAGGGCGCGCCGCGCGCGCGTCAGCTCGGCGACGGGCACGAAAGCCGCGGGCGCCAGCTCGCAGGCGAGGTCCTCGAGCAGGTAGCCGGCGTCTTGCAAGGTGCCGAGCGCGCGCCGCACTTCCTCGCTGCACAGCGGCCGGCCGCGGGCCGCCGATACCAGCGGGCCGGAGACGGCGGCGCGGCGCCCGTCGCGGCAGGCGGCCTCCAGCATCAGCGGGCTGCCCGGGACCGCGCGCATGCGCACGGCGAGCGGCAGGCAGGGGCGGCGCGGCAGCGGCGGCAGGGCGGCGCGCGCCGCGGCGAGCGCGCGCCACACCGCCTGATCGCGGTTGATGAACAGCGGCGTGCCGGACGGCGCGCGCGGCCCGCGCCGAGCGACGCGCACGCGCAGCCGCCAGCGCCCGCCCTCGGCGGGCGCGGCGGCGAGCACGAGGAAGCCGTCCTGCCACATCCCGACATGGAACTGGTAGCCGAGGCCGGCGCGCGGGGCCGACGCGCTGTCGATCAGCGCCGTCTGGCGCCGCCGATCGAGCGCCAGCAGCCGGGCGTCGGGCGCGCGGTCGTTCTCGGGCGCGGCGCGATGCACGCGCATGCCCTCGCCGAAGTCGCCCTCCAGCGGGCCGGCGGTGAAGGGACGGGCGAAGACCGCGCGCAGCTGCTCGCCGAGCGCTGCTGGCGGCGGCCGGCCGGCGAGCCAGGCGTCGCGCGCTGCGCGGTAGGCGCTCGTGACAGCGTAGACATAGTCCGGGCCCTTGAGGCGGCCCTCGATCTTGAACGAAGCGACCCCGGCCTCGATCAGCTCGCCGAGTCGCGGCAGCAGCGCGAGGTCGCGCAGCGAGAGCACGGTGTCGGGCGGCGCCCCGTCGCCGCGCTCGTAGACGAAGCGGCAGTTCTGCGCGCAGGTCCCGCGGTTGGCCGAACGGCAGCCGGCGAAGTTGGAGATCAGGCACTGCCCGCTGTAGGCGTAGCACAGGGCGCCGTGCACGAAGCACTCGACCTCGACGCCGTGCGCCCGCGCCGCGGCGGCGCAGGCGCGGATCTCGGGCAGCGTCAGCTCGCGGGCGAGGATGATCCGCCGCGCGCCGAGCCGCGCCAGCACCGCGATCTGCGACGGATCGTGGACCGTCATCTGGGTCGAGGCATGCAGCGCGAGCTCGGGCAGCTGCTGGCGCAAGAGGCGCCACAGCCCGAGGTCCTGGACGATGACGGCATCGACGCCGGCGAGCTGCGCGTGCCAGGCGAGGTCGAGGGCCTTGGCGAACTCGTCGTCATGCACCAGCGTGTTGAGGACGAGGTAGCAGCGCAGGCCCTGGCGGTGCAGCCAGGCGACGAGGCCGGGCAGCTCGCGGCGGCGGAAGTTCTCGGCCCGCCCGCGGGCATTGAAGTGCCGCAGCCCGAGGTAGACGGCGTCGGCGCCGGCGGCGACCGCCGCCGGCAGGCACTCGCGGTCGCCGGCCGGGGCGAGGATCTCCGGCCGCTTCATGGCGCGATGGCGGCGAGGCGCGCGCGCAGGTCCTCGGGCAGGCCGGGCACCGAGCGCAGGCGCTCGAGGCGGGCGCGCGCCGCGCGATCGCCGGCCTGCGCCTCGGCGAGCCACTGCTCGAGGCGGCGCTGCGGATCGGGATGGAGATGCCACACCGTGACCGTCCAGCCGTCGCCGTCGTCGCGCAGCGCGCACCACTGGCGCTGCCCGTCGTGCAGGCGCTCCCACAGCCGCCAGGCGCCCTCCGCCGGCAGCGCCTGCCAGGCGCCGCGCGCCAGCAGGCGGATGAACGGCGCATCGGCGCTCTCCTCGCGGCCCTCGCGCGTCAGCACGCGGCGGCCGGCGATCCGCCCGACCCAGCCGCGGATCAGGGCGTGCTGGAAGGCGCCGTGCCAGCGCACCTCGGGAGTCAGCGGCGGCAGCGGGAGCGGAGTCTCCCAGGCGACGCCGGGATGCAGCTCGGGCACGCGCGGCCCGCCCGGCGGGGTGGTCGCCGCGAGGAAGGCGGCGGCGATCGCCCGACCAGCCGCGGCCCAGCGCTCGGGCCAGGGCGGATCGCTGCCGGCAGCGGGACCACCCTCGTGCTGCACGCGCACCAGCAGCGGGCTGGCGAGCGGTGCTGGCTGCTGAGCGGCGAGCGGGTGATCGTCGGGCAGGCGCGGCTCGCTGAGCGCGAGGCGCACGCTGGCGGACCAGGCCGCGCGGCGGTCCTCGGTGCCGCGCGCGGCGAGCGTCGCGATGCGGACGACGCGATCGGCGGGCAGCGCCAGCGGCGGCGCCGGCTCGCTCGCCGGCAGCAGCGGATCGAGGACGGCGACGACGCCGGCCTGGAACAGCGCCTCGCCGAGCGCGAGCATCACCGCGCGCGTCAGCGGCTCGCGGTCCTCGCCGAGCAGCAGCACGACGCGCCACTGGCCGTCGTCGCGTCCCGCCCCCTGCACCTCGGCGACCGTGCTGCCGGAAAGCGGCGCCGCCGCCGTGCGGATCGGGTCCTTGGCCGGCAGGCGCAGGATGCCGGGGTACACCGCCGGTCCGCCCTGCCCGCGCTCGACCCGCGGCCAGATCGCGGCGAGGCCGACGGCGACGATGACGGCGACGAGGAGCAGCGGCAGCAGCGAGCGGCCCATGCGCGCATCCTCGCAGCGCGCCGCGCGACGGAAGCCGCGCCGCTAGACCAGCAGCATCGCCGCCGTGCCGCCGCGCACGACCTGTACCAGGCGCAGCGCGAGCAGGTATTCGGCGGCGGCGATGCCCTCCTCGGGCGTGCAGCCGATCAGCGCGATCGCTTCGGCGAGGGTGCGCCGCCCATCGCTGGCGACGAGCAGGCGTGCCGCGACATCGCGGCTGTCGGTGTCGAGCTCGGCAGCGCCGCGCACCGTCGTCGCGAGGACGATCTCCTGCAGGAAGCGGTGATCGGGATCGGGGCTGGCGAGCCCCTGGGCGATCAGCTCGACGAGCATCGGCGCCAGATCGGGGTCGCGATCGAGCAGCTCGCCGATCGTCGTCTTGCCATCGAGCCGCCGCCAGGCCCGCCACTGATGGAACGACAGCTGCGCCTCGCGCAGCAGTTCGGGATCGCGGCGGCGGTAGAGGATCGTCGGGCGCGGCGGCAGGCGCTGCTCGCAGCGCAGCAGCTCGTCGAGCCGACGCAGGCCGTCAAGCAGCAAGGTGTTGGTCTCGGTCGTGATCGTCCGCTCGTAGGCGACGGCATTCGGCAGGAAGACATAGCGACCGCTGCGCCAGGTCAGCAGGTGGTAGAAGCACTCCTCGCCGACCAGCGGCGGGCAGAAGGCGTGGACGATCCGGCCGTCGACGAAGCTGATGCCGGCCGACTGCCGCGGCTCCTGCCGCTCGAGGGCCAGCTGTCCGGTCTTGCGCAGCGACTGCAAGAACTGCACGGTTTCCGGCAGCGGGGTCTCCTCCAGGTTGCCCTGGATCACCAGGCCGCGGCCGATCGTCGACTGCGTCGCGCGCTTGCTGCGCTGCGTCGTCGGGTCCTCGTTCATCCGCCGCGCCGCTCCAGCCACTGCCGCCAGGCAGCAGCGAACTCATCGGCCTCGCGCAGACGCCGCTCGGCCTCGCCGAGGTGCTCGCGGCGCCGCTCGGGCTCGCGCTGGGCGCGTTCGAGCGCCTCGCAGGCCGCCGCGAAGTGGGCGCGCCGCTCGTTGGTGTAGGCCTTCCACAGCTCGCCGCCGCTGGCGCCGCGCCGCGCCTGCTCGAGCAGCCGCTCGCCGCTGGCCCGCCAGGCGCTCGGCAGCGCCTGGAGGAAGGGATCGCCGGGATCGGGCCGGAGGGCAGGCGCCGGGGGCTGCGACGGCGCGGCGGAGGCGGCGGTCGGCGCGCGCGCGGCCGGCGCCGCCTCGCT
>JANWWU010000107.1 GCA_025055595.1 Planctomycetota bacterium
TGTCGGCCGTAGCCGCGGGCTTCGCGCACGCTGAGGGCCTCGACCCAGGGGACGGCGAGGAGCCGCAGGCACAGCGCTTCGGCGCGCGACGCGCGGATGATGACGATGGCCTTGAGCACCGTCAGGCGCTGGCGGCAGGCGGTTCGATGACGCTGCCGATCGCGCGCAGCTTGCGATAGCGGCGCTCGAGCAGCGCGTCGAGCGGCAGCGCGAGCAGCTCGCGCAGGTGGCGCGCGACGGCGGCGCGCAGGATCTCGGCCATCGCCTGGGGCCGGCGATGCGCTCCGCCCGGCGGCTCGGGGACCACTTCGTCGACGATGCCGAGCCGCTGCAGGACCTCGGCGGTGAGCCCCAGGCGCTCGGCGGCGACCTCGCGCATCGCGCCGTCCTTCCACAGGATGGCGGCGCAGCCTTCCGGGCTGATGACCGAGAAGTAGCTGTTCTGCAGCATCAGCAGCCGGTCGCCGACGCCGATGCCGAGCGCTCCGCCCGAGCCGCCCTCGCCGATCACCGCGACGACGATCGGCACGCGCAGGGCCGCCATCTCGCGGATGTTCTCGGCGATGGCGATCGATTGCCCGCGCTCCTCGGCCTCGATGCCGGGGAAGGCTCCCGGGGTGTTGATCAGGCAGACGACCGGCAGCGCGAAGCGCTCGGCGAGCCGCATCTTGAGCAGCGCCTTGCGGTAGCCTTCGGGGTGCGGCATGCCGAAGTTGCAGCGCCGCCGCTCATGGACATCCTTGCCCTTCTGCTGGCCGACGACCAGGCAGCGGATGCCGTCCCAGGTCGCGAGCGCGCAGACGATCGCTTCATCGTTGCCGAAGAGCCGATCGCCGGCCAACGGCACCACCTCCTGGCAGGCATGGGCGAGGTAGTCGGAGGTCTGCGGGCGCAGCGGGTGGCGCGCCAGCTGCACGCGCTGCCAGGGGGTGAGAGAGGCGAAGAGCCGCTCGCTCTCCGCGGTCAGCTTGGCCTCGAGGCTGGCGACCTCGCGCGAGACATCGACGCCGCTGGTCTCGGAGAGCTGGCGCAGCTCGTCGATCTTGTCCTGCAGCCGCGACAGCGGTTCGAGGAAGTCGAAGGGGGTGCTCATGATCGCTCAGCTCAGGCTCGGCAGCGGCAGCGGGCCGGCACCGGCGGCGGCGCGCGTGACGTAGACGGCCGGCGTCAAGCCCGGGCACTCGGCGCGGTAGCGGCGTTCGAGCTCGCTGCAGAACGCCGGCACCGCCTCGTCGCGGACCAGGCTGACGGTGCACCCGCCGAAGCCGGCGCCGGTCATGCGGCTGCCGAGGCAGCCGGGCAGGGCGCGGGCGATGCCGACCATCGTGTCGAGCTCGAGGCCCGTCACTTCGAACTTGTCGCGCAGGTCGGCATGCGATTGATCCATCAGCTCGCCGAAGGCGACGGCATCGCCGGCCTTGAGGCAGGCGAAGGCGGCCAGCGTGCGGCCGTTCTCCGCCACCACATGCTCGCTGCGCCGCCGCGCGACGGCGTCGAGGCGGCCGACGCGCACCGCCTGCCACAGGCCGTGCATCGTGACATCGCGCAAGTAGAGCACGCCGAGGGCCTTGGCCCCGGCCTCGCACTGCGCGCGGCGCTCGTTGTAGGCGCTGTCGACCAGGCCGCGGCGCTTGCCGGTATCGGCGATCACCACGCTGACCCCGGGCGGCAGCGGCGCCGGGGTCAGGCGCAGGCTGCGGCAGTCCATCAGCATCGCCTGCCCCTCGAGGGCGCAGGCGCTCGACAGCTGATCGAGGATGCCGCAGTTGGTGCCGACATAGCTGTTCTCGGCGCGCTGCGCGAGCTTGGCGATCTCCTCGCGCGGCAGGGTCTGCTCGGCGGCCGCCAGCAGCGCCAGCATCGTCGCGACCTCGAGCGCCGCGCTGCTCGACAGCCCGGCGCCGAGCGGGACATTGCCGGTGATCGCCAGGTCGCAGCCGCGCAGGCGCAGGCCGGCATCGAGCAGGACCTGAGCGCAGCCCTTGACATAGTCGGCCCAGCGATGCTGGCGCTCCTGGGCGCGTGGGATCGGC